>NZ_JBFBIR010000018.1:0-143732 GCF_040685715.1 Kitasatospora sp. NPDC088264 | reverse complement strand
GTCGTGGGCGGAGGGGTCGTCGGCGTGGGGCTGCTGCCGCCGGGGCCGGTGAGCGACACGTCGTCCGCGTAGTACGCGGGCTGCCCGTACCAGCCCCTGCACCGACCACACCGATTGGACACAACCTCCATGGCTAGCTCTACGGCCACGATTCTCGACGACGGCGAACGACGGCTCGACACCCTGCTGCTCTCCCGCTGGGAGGCCGACCCGGCGCAGCCCGCCGTGGTCGACGGCGACCGGGTCCTGCTCGCGGGCGAGCTCAGGGACCGCACCGTGCGGGTCGCCTCGCTGCTGTGCGAGCGGGGGGTACGCCCGGGCGAGCGGGTCGCGGTCTACCTGGAGCGCTCGGCCGACTTCGTGGTCGCCGTGGCCGGGGTGATCCTGGCCGGCGCCGCCCAGGTCGCCTTCGACGTCAACGACCCGGTCGCCCGCACCCTCGACATGCTGGCCGACTGCACGCCCCGGCTGCTGATCACCACCCCCGAACTGCGCTCCCGCTTCCCCGAGTTGCCGGGCACCGAGGTCGTCACCGTCGACGAGTGCGCGGCGGCCCGCCCGGCCGGCCCGTTCGAGCCGGCGGCCGACCTCGCCGAGCAGCCCGCGGTCGTCATCTACACCTCCGGCTCCACCGGCCGGCCGAAGGCCTCGCTGATCCCGCACCGGGCGGTGACCACCCGCCTGCGGGCGCTCCAGCGCAGCCACGGACTCGGCCCGGACGACCGGATGCTGCACCACACCGCGTGCAGCTTCGACATGTTCCTGATCGAGGTGTACTGGCCGCTGATCACCGGCACCACCATCGTCATCGCCGCCCCCGGCCGCCAGCGCGACGCCGACTACCTCGCCGAGACCATCCGCGCCGCCGACATCACCATCTTCTACTGCGTGGTCTCGCTGCTGGAGCTGTTCCTGCTGGCCCGCGGGCCCGAGGAGCGCTTCGACGGCCTGCGGCGCGTCCTCACCGGCGGCGAGCCGCTCGCGCCCGAGCTGGTCCGCCGCTTCCACGCCCAGTCCACCGCGCCGCTCACCAACCTCTACGGGCCGAGCGAGTGCACCATCTACTGCACCGCCTGGGTGCCCCCGCGCGACCCCGGCCTGGACACCGTCTACATCGGCCCGGCCATCGAGGACACCACCCTGTGGATCCTCGACGAGGACGGCAAGCCCGTACCGGACGGCGAGCCCGGCGAGCTCTACATCGGCGGCGAGGGCCTCGCCCTCGGCTACCTCAACCGGCCCGAGCTCACCGCGGAGCGCTTCGTCCCGGACCACCTCGGCGACGGCCCCGGCCCGCTCTACCGCTCGGGCGACCTGGTCCGCACCCACCCGGTGGGCGGCCTGGAGTTCCTGGGCCGGGTCGACCTCCAGGTGAAGATCCGCGGCTACCGGATCGAACTGGGCGAGATCGAGTCCGCCGCCCTGCGGGTGCCCGAGGTCCGGCAGGCGGCCGTGGTGGCCCACGGCCGCGGCAGCGACGCCCGGCTGGTCGGCTTCCTGGTGCTCGCACCCGGCGCCGAGCCCGCGAGCGTCACCGCCGCCGTGCGCGAGACGCTGCGCGGCGCCCTGCCCTCGTACATGGTCCCGGCGTCGCTGGCCACCGTCGACTCGATGCCGCTGACCGCCAACGGCAAGCTGGACCGCGCCCTGCTGACCGAGCGGGCCGGGGCCGTCCTGCCCGCCGTCACCGACGAACCGCAAGCACCGCCCGGCGACGGCGTGGCCGCCACCGTCACCACGGTCTGGTGCGAGGTCCTCGGACTGCCCGCCATCGGCCCGGACGACGACTTCTTCGAGATCGGCGGGGACTCCTTCAAGGTGGTCCGCGCCACCCGCAAGCTGGAGGCGCTGCTCGGCGTCGAGGTCCCGATGCACCTGATGTACGACGAGCCCACGGTGACGGCCTTCACCGCCGCCCTGGCCGAGCAGGGACCGGAGGGATCGCGGTGACTGCCCAGGTCGTCCGTTCCTTCGGCGAGCTCGACGCGATCGCCCGCGATCCGTCGGCCCCCGTCGTCACCCTGTTCAGCGGCGGGCTGGACAGCAGCTACCTGCTGCACCGCCTGGCCCGGGCCGGCGCCCGCAACGTCCACGCCGTCAGCGTCGACCTCGGCGAGGACGAGAGCAGCGAGCACAAGCAGCGGATCGCCGACCGGCTCGGCATCCGGCTGCACCTGGTCGACGGCCGGCAGGAGTTCGCCGAGGACTACGTCCGCCCGGCCATCGCCGCGCACGCCGTCTACCTCGACACCCACCCGGTCAGCTCCTCGCTCAGCCGCCCGCTGATCGCCAAGGTCGCCGTCGACACCGCCCGCGAACTCGGCGCCACCACCGTGCTGCACACCGCCAACCGCTCCCAGAACACCCTGCGCCGGCTCAACGGCGCCCTCGAACTGCTCGGCTTCGCCGGACGCTACGGCAGCCCGTACGACCTGGACCCGGTGGACCGGGACCAGAAGATGCGCGAGCTCAAGGAAGCCGGCCTGGAGCAGCTGAGCGAGCGGCTGGTCAGCGGCGACTCCAACCTGTGGTGCCGGGAGTTCGAGTCCGGGATCCTCGACGACCCCGAGGACCACGCCGTGCCCGAGCGGCTCTACCAGTGGAGCGCGCTGCGCCCCGCCGAGGCCCCGGAGGCCGTCGAGGTCGCCTTCGAGGCCGGCCGTCCGGTCGCGGTGGACGGCCGCCGGCTGCCGCTGACCGAGCTGATCGACACCCTCAACCACCTGGTCGGCGCGCACGGCCTCGGCCGGTACAGCGGGCTCGAACACCTGGGCCACGGGCCGAAGGTGCTGGAGATCCGCGAGATGCCCGCCGCCTGGCTGCTGCTGCGCTCGCGCCGCCACCTGGAGACGGCCACCCTCTCCGCCGAGCTGCTGCGGGAGAAGCTGAACCAGGAGCAGCTGTGGGTCCGCGAGGCGCTGGAGGGCCGCTGGTTCGGCGAACTGCGCCGCGCCAGCCAGGCGTTCATCGAGGTCTGCTCGGCGCACGTCACCGGCTCGGTGCGGTGGCGGCTCTCGGCGGGCTCGGCCGAGACCCGGGCCGTCGTCGCCGACCGGCCGCTCTACCTGCGCGACCGGGAGGCCTGGGAGCACCGGTCCGTCGCCGCCGAGCGCGCGGCGTTCAGCCCGAACCAGCCGCAGGAGCGCTGACATGGGCGGCTCGAACCCGACGGACCACCCGGCGCCCCCGGAGTCCCCTACGCCCCCTTCGTCCCCGACGCCCCCGGTGCTGCTGGTCGTCTACGGCCGGGGCTCGGCGACCGCGCGCGGGGTCCTGACCGCCGGGCGGCGGCTGTGCACGGCGGTCTTCTTCGGCGACCTCGGCGACCCGAAGGTGGCCGCCGACCTGGCCCAGCTGCCGAAGTCGGTCACCGTGGTGGACACGTCCGGCCTGACCGAGGAGCAACTGTGCGACCGGGCCGCCGAGTTCGGCGCCTCCGGAGTGATCACCTTCAGTGACCACCTGCTCCGGACGGCGTCCGCCGTGGCCGCGCGGTGCGGAGTGCCGTTCCACGACCGCGCCACCGTCGAGGTCCTGGTCGACAAGTTCCGCCAGCGCGAGGCCCTGGCGGCGGCGGGCGTACAGGCCACCGCCTGCCGGACGGTCCACTCCGCCGCCGACCTCGGCCCGGCCCTCGCCGCGACCGGGCTGCCCGCCGTCCTCAAGCCCCGCTCGGGCGCCGGCAGCGTGGACACCTGCCTGGTCCGCACCGCCGCCGAACTGGCCGACCGGTACGCCGAGTTCACCGAGGGCGTGGCGAGCCCGGCGGTGTTCGTGCTGGAGGAGTACCTGGTGAGCGACCCCACCGTGGTGGGGGAGTTCTGGGGCGACTACGTCTCGGTCGAGTCCGCGATCCGCGACGGCGAGATCCGCACCGTCGCGGTCACCGGCAAGCTGCCACTGGCCCCCCCGTTCCGGGAGACCGGCTACTTCACCCCGGCCCTGCTCCCCGCCGGCCTGGCCGACGAGGTCGTGGCCCTGGAGCAGCGCGCGCTGCGGGCGCTCGGTATCCGCGAGGGCGTCACCCACACCGAGATCAAGTTCACCCCCGACGGGCCGCGGCTGATCGAGGTCAACGGCCGCCTGGGCGGGCACGTCTCGGACGTCCTCAAGCGCTCCGCCGGGACGGACCTGCTCGCCCTCGCCCTCCGGCTGGCACTCGGCGCGTTCGACCCGCCCCAGCCGGTGCTCGCCCTGGGCGCAGGCTGCCCGAAGGTGGCGTTCCAGTACTTCATCTCCCCGCCCGCCGACGGCCTCGCCCCCGGCCCCGGCGAGGTGCTCGACGGCCTCCACCACCTCCCCGGGGTGGACCTGGTGGACGCCACGATCGACCCGTCCTGGCGGGCCGACTGGCGGGCCGGCACCGAGTGGCTGATCGGCACGGTCTACGGCACGGTCCCCGGGCACCCCGAGCTCCGGGCCACCGTCGAGGGCATCCACCGCACGATGGCCGACTTCTGGTCCTGACGGCTCCCTGAGCCCCCCTGCCTCGACCCCAGCCCCCTTCACCCCGCCCAACCTCGCACCCCTGGAGTCAACTTGCCGCGGCGCATACGCACAGCCACCCACGCGGCGGTGGCAGCCGTAGTCTCCGGCCTGGTCCTCGCGCTGCTCGCGCTGGGCATCGGGCCCGTCCCGGCCCTCGGAACCGCCCTCGTCCCCGGGGCCGGTGCGTGGGACTCCGCCGCCGGCGCCGAACTCCCGCACACCGAGACCCTCACCCTGGCGGGCCTGAACGCGCCGGTGACGGTCGCCTTCGACGACAACGGCGTCCCCACCGTCAAGGCCGCCTCCGACACCGACCTGTTCCAGGCCCAGGGCTACCTGCACGCCCGCTTCCGGCTCGCCCAGCTCGACCTGGAGCGGCGCGCCGGACGCGGACGCCTGGCGGAACTCAACGGGCCCGGGAGCGTCGAGTCCGACCGCTTCGAACTCCAGATGGGACTCCTGCGCACCGCCGAGGCCACCTGGGCCGCCACCGCGCCCGACAGCCCGGCGGGCCGCGCCCTCACCAGCTACACCCGGGGAGTCAACGCCTGGATCTCCGAGCTGCGCCACAACGGGCAGTGGCCGGCCATCTTCTCCCTCACCGGCGTCTACCCGGCCGACTGGACCCCGGTCGACAGCCTGGTCATCCAGGAACTCCTCACCCAGAGCATGGACTTCACCAGCACCCCGCTGGACTACGCGATCTTCCGGGAGTCCCTCGGCGAGGAGCGCACCATGGACTGGTTCCCGGTCCACGCGCCCAACGACCAACGGCCGTACGACGTCGGACCGTACCGCGACCTCGGCATCGCGCCGCTGCCCCCGAACGTCAACACCGCCGGGCCCGACGGCCAAGCCGCCGCCAACCGGTCGGAGCCGCGCCCCGCGCCCGTCGCCCCCACCGGGAAGCCCGACCCCGCCGGGGAGGCGACCGCGGCCCACACCCTGCTGGACACCATCCGCGCGCTCCCGGCCACCCAGGTCCACACCTTCCCGGACAGCAACGCCTGGGCGGCGAACGGCCCGGCCGTGGCGGGCGGCAACGCGATGCTCGCCGGCGACCCGCACCTGCCGATGACCCTGCCCTCGTACTGGTACCAGATCGCGCTGTCCTCGCCGGAGACCGACGTCACCGGCGCCAGCATGGCCGGCATGCCCGGCGTGCTGATCGGCCGCAACGCCAACATCTCCTGGTCCCTGACCGACGGGCAGAACCAGTCGACGGTCTTCTACAGCGAGCAGACCAGCCCCGACCACCCCGGCCAGTACTTCTGGAACAACGCGTGGCACCCGATGCAGCGGGTGGAGTACACCATCCCGGTCCGGGGCGGCGACACCGAACACCTCGCCGTGGACCTCACCGTGCACGGGCCGGTCCTGACCCGGGCCGGGCAGACCACCTCGGTCAGCTGGATGGGCAACATCCCCTCCCCCGACCTGGCCGTCCTGCTCTCCGTCAACAAGGCCCGCGACTACCAGGAGTTCCGCACCGCGCTCGCCGACTGGCACGCCCCCACGCTCAACTTCGCCTACGCCGACGGCGGCGGCAACATCGGCGTGGTCGCCGCCGGGTACTTCCCCCTGACCAAGGGCGGCAACCCCTGGTTCCCGCTGCCCGGCACCGGCGAGTACGACGTGGTCGGCGCCATCCCCTTCGACGCCACCCCGCAGGTCTACAACCCGCCGAACCACGTGGTCGCGACCGCCAACCAGCGCCCCGTCTCCGCCGACTACCCGTACTACATCGGCACCACGCTCAACGCCTTCGACAACGGCTACCGGGCCAACCGGATCTACCAGTACCTGGAGAGCCACCAGGCGATGACCAGCGCGGACTTCACCACCCTGCAGAACGACGTCACGGACTACCTCGCCACCGTCATCCTGCCGCACCTGAAGACCGCCCTGGCCGACCAGAAGCTCGACCCCCGCCAACAGGCCGCCCTCGACGTCCTGAACCGCTGGGACCACACCATGAAACCCGGCGTCGCCGGCGGCCCGATCTGGTGGACCTTCTGGAACGACTACCTGGAGACCACCTTCCAGCCCTGGTGGAACCACGCCAAGGTGCCGGTCGAACGCGACCGCCTGTACCTCAAGGTCTCCAGCGCCCTGCCCAGCCTCGACGAGAACCTCGAAGCCTGGACCCTGCACGACCCGACCAACCCGGCCTTCACCTCCCCCGGCGGCCCGACCCGCACCGCGACGGACGCCATGCGCACCGCCTTCGCCCAAGCCGTCTCCGAACTGTCCCAGGACCTCGGCAACGACCCCGCCACCTGGACCTGGGACCGCGTCCACACCCGGCAGATCCCCTCCCTCACCGGCGCCGAAGCCCTCGGCTACGGCCCCGAGCCCGCCGAGGGCGACCGCTGGACCGTCAACGCGGCCGACGGCGGCATGAACTCCACCTTCGGCCCGAGCTGGCGCATGGTCGTCGACTGGAAGGGCCCGAACACTGCCACCGCGCAGGCCGTCTACCCCGGCGGCCAGAGCGAGAACCCGGCCTCACCCTGGTACCGGAACTTCATCCCGTACTGGTGGGAGGGCCGAAACCCGCCGCTCCTGATGGCCGCCGACCAACCCGCCTCCACCAAGGTGTGGACCCTGCGACCGGGAGCCTGACCACCATGACGACCCCCCACCTCCGCACCCTCCTCCCCACCCTCCTCGCCACCGTGGTCATAGCCCTCGGCTCCCTCTACTCCCTCTGGTACCTCCCCTTCCTCTGCGGCCTCGCCCTCGGCGCAGTCACCGCCCTGCGCGGCCAACGAGCCCGCACCGCCGTCCTCACCGCCACCACAGCCGCCCTCGCCGGCTGGGCCGCCCCCCTCCTGTGGCGCGCCGCCACCGGCGAAGCCGTGGCCGGCACCGCCCGCACCCTCGCCGCCCTCGCCGGCCTCCCGGCCCTCGCCTCCCTGATGATCACCGCAACCCTCCTGATCAGCCTCCTCCAAGCCCTCCTGGGCGTCTGGCTGGCCCGCACCACCACCGCCACCCTCCGCCCCACCCCCTGACCCCACCCCCACCAAGACAAACGATGGCCCGGCCCGCTCAGCGGCCCGGGCCATCGTCGTTCCGTGGTCTCGGTTTCGGTTTGCCGACCAAGTCGACGGCCTCGGCCGACGTATCCACGGGACTCCGGGCCCACATCCGCCCAGACGGAGCTGAGGTCGAACCCCCCGTCCCAGGTGTTCAGCAGTGCCTCGAATCACCGCCTGAATCAGATCCTCAGCAGCACCCCCGGCCGCCAGGGCCTTGAAACACCAAGGTCATATCCTGGCCGATCATGCAGAGCATTGACTGGGACGACGTCCGGGGGCGGGTACGCGCGGTGCGCGAGGAGCAGGGGTGGAGCGGGCCGGGGGCTGAGCTGGCTGCGCCGCTGACCGAAGTCCAGGTGGTGGAGGCGGAGCGGCAGTTCGGGATCACGTTTCCGGCGGACTACCGGGAGTTCCTGCTGCGGGTGAGTGCGGGTGGACGGTGGCCCAGGGAGTTGCGGCGGGGACCCGACGGATGGCACTGGGCAGAGGACGCGGACACCCAACTGGAGCGGCTGCACGTGCCGTTCCCCGATCACGACACCGCGCTGGCGGCGAGTGACGAGGTGTGGGAGAAGTTCGTACGGGAAGAGGACTACGCCAACCCTGCCGACTTCGAAGCCGCCCGGGACGCTCGGAACGAGGCCGTGGAGGCGGCGGAACGGGACCGGGTCACGGGCGGTGTGTTTCTGGCGGGCCATGGCCACAACTTCAGCACCCTGCTCATCGTCAGCGGTCCGGATCGCGGCAGTATGTGGTTCGACGGCCGGCCGACCTGCGATCGCCTCAACCCGCTGCTGACGGATGCGGGGCGACCGGCCGGCTTCGGCGAGTGGTACATCGACTGGCTGGAGCACGAGGAGGGTCTGACGACCCCGGAGCTGGAGAAAGCCGCTCGCGACCAGTGGCACCGCGGTGTCGGCACGCCCATCTGGCTCCGCTGGTTCGACGACTGGGAGGACAACCGCCGCGGTCGGTAGCCCACTGGCCACGAAGGCGCCGGTCATCGCCAGGGCCCTGGCAGGGGCCACGGCAGTGTGATCGGCAGGGAACGGTCACCAGGCGGCAGTGATGTGAGCAGACTGGAGTGATGAACTCCGGGACAGGGCTTGGCAGCGGCGCTTGGGGCTTTCGCAGCACGGGAAGTCGGACCGGCCGACTTCCCGTGCTGAGAGCGGGATCCGTAAGGCGCTCCCTTAAAATCCCACGGTGAAGATCTGGACGGAGCGCCCTGCCAAAGCCGACGTCGAAGCGGTCGTCTGTCGCTACTTCAGTCTGCTCCGAGCCGGCCGGATCCCCGAGGGGCCACGAGGGCACCGGCTTCTACGTCGAGATCACCTACCGCGCGCGGATCATCGAGGTGTCATTGAGCTTCTGGGTGAAGCCCACCAACGCCGGCTGGGTCCTCGCGGGACCGGCCACCCTCTGGTAGGAGGACGAACGAAACGCAGCACGATCCGGACGCCGACGCAATCTCCAGATGCCCGCTCAGACGGTCGTCGACTGGAGCTGGTGCGGCATGTTCCAGCCCTCGGCGAGCCTCGACGGGTGAACGTTGGCTCCCCCGCCGAAGAACTCGCAGAACTTCATGATCAGCGGATCCCAGCCGAGCGGATCCACGTAGTGCGTCCCGGGGATGACGAGGCTCTCCTCGACATGGGCGCGAAGGACCTCGACCTCGAAGGCGGTCGCGTGCGGCTCGGGACCGCCGAAGGGGTGGGCCGAGACGACCTTGCACTCCAGCTGGACCGGGCATTCCGCGACCCTGGGGGGCCGGACCAGGTCCGACGCCTGCTCGGTCAACTGCGCGACCGAGAACTTCTCCGGCTCGTACCGGTAGCCCTGCTTCACCTTGTAGTCCGCCACGACCGGCTTCCCGGTGGTGAGCGCGATCCGGTCGACGGCATCGACCATCGCCGACGAGGGCAGGTTGAGCACGCACTCGCCTTCCCGCAGCAGGTTCGCGGTGGTCTGGCCGTTGTTGCCGAGACCGAGCATGCAGGATTGGCCCAGCCACCACACCGAGGACATCGGCGCGAGGTTCGCCGTGCCGTCCTCGTTGAGTGAGCTGATCAGCACCACCGGAGTTCCGAAGTACAGGACCTTGAGCCCGGGGACGACGTGCATGCGCTGTGCCTTTCGCGAAGTGCCGGACGAACAGGTCCGCGATCAGGAACACGAACCGTCGCCGACTCTCTCGTGGGCGAGACACCTGCGCTGGCGGAAATGTGACACCGCGTTTCGGCCGAGTGCGGTCGAAGACGGCAGCGGCAACGGCAACGACGACGCTACGGTCCGGGTTCGGGGCGGCCGAGGACGGCGTCCGCTTCGCTGAGCATGCGCCGCCGTTCGGCCAGAACGCCGTCGAACGCGGTGGCGTTCTGCTGGATCAGGGTGCGCTGGACGGCGGTCTCGGCCTCGTTCCAGATCCGGACGAGCCCGGTCTCCTGTTTGCAGACGACGTCCGCGAGGGCGGTCGTCCGTTCCTCGCCGGTGGCTCGTTCGGACGGCCAGGTGCCGGTCTGGAGCGGCGTCGCGTAGTCGTACCCCGCCCGCTTCATGCACCGGGACCACGCGGTGACGACGGCCACGACCTCCGGCGTCTTCGCCGACTGCTCGAAGGACTCCTGGTTGGCCGACCGGACCACGTAGGCGTCTCCCGGGTAGCCGGTAGTGCCGGTGATCCGCCGCGCGGCGGACTCCTGGCAGCCCTGCGGGCCGGTGAGCGCCTTCATCTGTGCCGGGGAGAGCGGTGCCTGCGTCGGGGCCGGGTGGTCGGGCAGGTGGTAGCCGACGGTGCGGGCGCCGGTGGCGCTGGTCAGACCGTAGCGCCGTTCGTACCGGCCCAGCAGGGGTGCCTGGACGCCGGCCGGGGCGGGCGGTTGGAGGCCGGCGCTTCGCAGGCAGTCGGCGACCAATCGGTCCAGGGCGGTGTGCAACCGGGCCTCGTCGGCGGGCGGGAGGAAGTACGGGTCCAGCGGCAGGGAGATGACGGCGGGGCCGTCGGTGGCGGCCCCGGGCGTGAAATCAGGTGTGACCTCAGGTGTGACCTCAGGTGTGACCCCGGGTACGGCCTCCGACGTGACGGCGGCGGCGGAGGGCGGCGTGCCGGTGGCGCCCCCTCCGCTCGTGGAAGTGGAGCAGGAGGCGAGCAACAGGCAGCAGGTGACGACAGCTACGAGCGGGGCCGCGAGCGGGGCGGCGAGCCGTGGTGCGTTCATGGTGACGTGGCCTCGAATCTCTGCGCCGCCGGGCCGTCCGACCAGTCGGACGGCCCGGCGGGGTGCTGCTGCGGTCAGCCGTTGACGAGGAACGAGGCGTCCTCGTTCTTCGTCCTCACCAGGTTGCCGTTGCCGCAGGCCACGATGAGGTCCGAGGGCCCGGACCAGTTCTCGTTGTAGAACACCTGGACGTTGCCGACGCAGTGGCCCGGGTACTGGTAGGTGGCGGAGGCCGCGTTGTTCTTCACCGCGGTGCCCTGTCCGGGGCCGGGCGTCAGGAACGCGCCGGCGTTCGCGAGGTTGTCGAAGCCCTTGAACCCGGTACTCAGGTCCCAACCGGCCACCGAGCCGCTCTGGTTGGCGTTGTACCAGAGGCAGAAGGCCCTGGCGCCGAGGCAGTTCGGGTTGTTCGGCGCGGCCTGCGCGGCGGGCGACACGGCCAGCGTCGCGGTGGCCACCGTCCCCGCGAGCAGCAGGGTGGTGAGGATGCGTCGAGTCTTCATGGTCTTCCTCCTGGAGTCCGAACGCCCCGAGGCGGGGCGGATCCCGGTTCGGGTGCGTTTCGGTGCGACGGGTACGGGGGGCCGGTCCATCGGTGCCGCCACGTCCCCCGTTCGTGGCGGTGGTGCCGTCGGCCCCCGGCTCCGTCTTCGGGTTCCCGGTCCGGAACGCCGCCGTGGGGGGCCGCGTCACGGGACCTTGAAGTGTCCGAAGATCCGATGGAGACTCCACCGTGCGGGCTAATTTGATTGTCCATCAACAAAAAACCGACACGGCCCAGGTGAGCGGCGGACAATCCCGCTTCGGCCGCCGGACAGGACCGGACAAAGGGTCGGACAGGACAGGAGGCACGGTGGGTAGTGCTGGACGACCGCAGGGACAGCTCAAGGGAGAGACGGAACAGGCGAACGCCCTGGCCCGGTTCGTACGGGAGGTGACGGGCGGGGCCACGGTCCGCGAGCTCGCTCAGCGGTACCCGGCCAGCAAGACCAGTTGGAGCGAGTACCGCTCCGCGGAGAAAGACATTCCGTGGCACCTGCTCGAACGGCTGGTCCACGACTGCGCGGTGGACCCGCAGGCCCGAACGGTGTTGCTCGTCCGCGCCCGCGCCCTGCACGAGCAGGCCGGCCGGGCGGCGGCCGGGACAGCCCCCTCGCACGCGGAAGGGCGGTCGGCCGCGCGGCAGGCCCTGGAACGGGCCCGGCAGGCGCAGCGCCAGGCCGAGGCGGGCGTGGCCCAGGCCGAGGACCTGATCCGCGTGCTGGTGGCGATCGTGGCCGAACTGCGGGGCGAGCTGAGCGCCGGCACCGAGGACGGGGCGGGTCCCGGTGGACGGGTCTCGGACGGCGGGTACGCGGCGCAGTCGCGGCGGTCCCGGCTGCGGGAGGCGACGCGTTGCCTGGCCGAGGTGCGGCGCATCAGGGAGGACGCGTGCCAGGTGCAGCGGACGGCGGGCTGGGAGGAGGACACCGTCGGGCTCCTGGTCGACCAGGAGCGGGCGCGGGCCCAGGACGACGGTGGTCAGCAGCCGGGTGCGGAGCTGGTGGTGGACGGCGGGGTCCAGGCGCACCTGCCGGTGCTGCGGCGCTTGGAGGCCGACCTCGTGGAGGTGCGGGAAGCACTGGCCGACCAGTGCCGGGAGGTGAGCCGGATGGTCCGGCCCACCGCGGCCGGGTCCGGGATTGTCCGCGGCGAACTGGTCCGGGCCCCGGACAACCCGCCGACCAGCCCGCTCGCGCTCGGCCCCCCGCCCAACGGCCCCGCGGTCATCAGCCCCACGGTCATCAGCCCCACGGTCATCGGGCCGCCGCTCGTGGGGCCGCTGCGAGGAGGGCCGCTGCGAGGAGGGCCCGCCGATGCGCGGCGGCATCGCACGGCCCGGACCGGTGCGGCCATGGGGGCGACCGCGGTGCTCCTGGCCGGGGCGCTGGTGTTGGCCGGGGTGCTGGTGGGCATACGGCTCGGCACGGCGCCCGCCCCCGTCGACGCGCTCACCCGGGCGGCCGGCGCGGGCGCAGGCCCCTCGGCGCCGGCGGGGGACAGCCCCTCGCCGTCGGCACCCAGCACGCCGCCGACCGCCTCGCCGTCCATCTCACCGACCGCCTCACCGGCCGTCCCACCGACCGTCCCGCCGCCCGCCTCACCGGCCGATCCTCGGACCGCCGGACCGGGGAGCGCGCCGCTGGTACCGGCACCGGCCGGTACGCCGACCCCCACCGCAGGGTCCAGCACCCCACCGGAATCCGTCGTCCCCTCCCCTTCGGACGGGAACCGCGCGCCCATGAAGTCCTCGCCGTCGCCCAGCTCCATATCGCCGCCGACGGCGGAACCCTGGACGCCCGACCGGCTCGGCGGAACCCCCATGGTCCCGCCGACGGGGTCCGTCTCCATCAAGAACGGCAACAGCCTGCAGTGCGTGGCCACATCCGGCGGCACCCGGGAGGAAGGCCAGGAAGCCCAGCAGTTCCCCTGCGGGGACTACCCCGACCACTTCTGGGAGAGCCAGAAGACCTTCACGGACGCCGAAGGCAACACCTACTACCGGCTCGTCAGCTACAACAGTGCCCTGTGCCTCACGGTCCAGGACTCCAGCACCGAGGCCGACGCCCGGGTGATCCAGTCCGCGTGCAAGAACGACCCCGGGCAGTCCTGGAGAATCGAGAAGTGGCCGAAAGGCATCCGCTTCGTCAACGGCAACAGCCACCAGTGTCTCGCCGTCTCCTACGGCAGCACCGCCCCGCGCGCCCCACTGATGCAGTACCCCTGCGGAAACTACCCGGACCACTACTGGAGCTACGGCCCACGCCGGTAGCGGAGCGGTCCCCCCGGCCCGCACGGCCGGGTGGCAGACCGCCCGGGCGACCCGTCTCCCCCTGGCCACGGTGGCAGGTCGGCGAGCACCCTGTTCAGGCCCGTGCGGCAAGCAGAAGGGCCGCCCCTCCGAGGGCAGCCCTTCTGCGGATTCTGCGGCTTCTGCGGATTCGGCGTCAGCCGCCAACCCGGCGGTGGAGGCCGCCCGTCAGCTCCGGGTCCCCTGCCGGGAGGAGGTGATGAACTGCAGCAGGTGTTCGTTGACCAGCTCGGGGCGTTCCAGGTTGAGGCCGTGACCGGCTCGTTGCACGATCTCGGCCCGGACTCCCGGGATCAGCGCGGTGACCCGCTGGAGGACGTGACGCGGGCGGAGCAGAGCGCTGCGCCTGCCCAGCAGGACGAGGGTGGGCAGGCGGATGGAACTCAGTTCCTCGTCGGTGAACGGCCTGGCGGCGGGGCGGGTGTTCGGCTTGTAGCTGCGCATGCCGAGCATCAGGGGGGCGATCATCTCGGGCGGCGAGCTGAGTGCGGGGTTGGCGAGCAGGCGCCCGAGCGCGGGGCGCAGCGGCCGCGGGGCGAGCATGCCGAACAGGCCGCCGATCATGTGGGCGTAGAACCGGGCGGGGACCTTCTCGATGCCGCCGGGGTCCATCGGCGCGATCGAGGCGAGGCGTTCGGGTGCGTGGATGGCCTGGTTGAGGGTCAGCCAGCCGCCGTAGGAGAGGCCGACCAGGTGGATGCGGTCGAGTCCGAGGCCGGCGAAGACCTCGCCGAGCCAGGCCGCGTTCTCCTCGGAGCCGGCCGCGACGGCGCGTTGGACGCTGCGGCCGGGGTCGTCGAGCGTGTCGATCGCGTAGACCGGGTGGTGTTCGCCCAGGGCGGCGATCTGCGGGTACCAGTTGGACGGGTGTCCGGCGTGGCCGTGCAGCAGCACGATCGGTTCGCCGGTTTCGGGTCCGTAGTGGTGGACGTGGACGGTGCCGTAGCTGGTTTCGACATCGAGTTCCCGGCGGGGGGCCGGCCACAGCTCCATCGCGCGGTCGTAGGCCTCAAGGAACTTCGTTCGGGCTTTCTCGCTGACGAAGTGTCCGACGCTGGTCCTGGTCATGGTCCCTCCCGGTGCTCGGAATGCACGAAACAGCAGCACTTGATGGTATGTTTGTACCATAAAAACGTCTGGAGGGAACCCGATGCCGAAGCTGGTGGATCACGAGGAGCGACGGGCCCACATCATCGACGCCCTGCTGCGCACGGCGGCGGACACCGGGCTGCACGCCGTCACCATGCGGTCCGTCGCGATCGAGGCGGGTGTCTCGGTGCGGCTCGTGCAGTACTACTTCGACACCAAGGAGCAGTTGCTGCTCGCGGCGCTCACCCGCCTGGCCGCACGGATGGGCGAGCGGATCCAAGAGCGGGTCCAGGAACGGATCCAAGAACGGGTCCAGGTACGGACCCAGGAACGGGTCCGCGACCGCGCCGGGGCGGCCGGGCCCTCGGCGTCGCCGCGCGACATCGTCGAGGCGGTGCTGCTGGAGTCCGTGCCGACGGACGAGGAGAGCCGGACCTTCCACCTCGTCTACACCGAGTACGCGGTGCTCTCCATCACCGACCCCGCGCTCGCCGGGCAGTCGTTCCTCGCGGCGCCCAACGAGATGGAGGACTTCCTGGTCGGCCAGCTGACCGCCGCCCGGCAGGCCGGGGACACCGATCCGCGCACGGACGCCCGCCAGGAGGCCGTCGTCCTCCTGGCGGTCTCCGCCGGCCTGGGCCTGAGCGTCCTCCTCGGCCAGCGGACGGCGGACGACGCGGTGGCGGTCCTGCACTACCACCTCGGCCGGCTCTTCCCCGGCCCGTAAACCCTCGACGGCGACCGATTGAGCGCCCCCGGCCGGGGACGTCAGAGCCGTTCGGGAACGGGATTGCCGACGGCCTCGATGGCGCGGCGGACGGGGACCTTCAGCAGGAGGACGAAGCCGATGAGGAAGAACACCAGCAGGGAGATGATCGCCGAGCGGTAGCTGCCGGTGATCTGGTAGGCGAGGCCGAAGAGCAGCGGGCCCATCCAACTGGTGCCGCGGTCGCTGACCTTGTAGACGCTGAAGTACTCGGCCTCCCGGCCGGCTGGGATGAGGTGGGAGAACAGCGAGCGGGAGAGCGCCTGGCTGCCGCCGAGCACCAGTCCGATCATGCAGGCCAGGGCGAAGAACCAGACGGGCTGGTGGGCGGGCATCAGGTACCCGAGGGCGAGGGTGGCCACCCAGCCGACCAGGGATCCGAGGACGGTCCGCTTGGCGCCGTAGCGGCGGGCGATCCGGCCGAGGAGCAGCGCGCCGCCGATCGCCACGATCTGGACCAGGAGCACGGCCGCGACCAACGAGGTCTGGTCCATGCCGAGTTCCTCGCTGCCGTAGAGCGAGGCCTGGGAGACGACGGTCTGGATGCCGTCGTTGTAGCAGAGGAAGGCGCCCAGGTAGAGCAGCGTGAGCGGGTACTGACGCATCCCGCGCAGGGTGCGGGCGAGTTCGCGCAGGCTGCCGGCGGCGGGCCGGTCCGGCGTGGCGGCGGGCCGGGCCGGCGCAGCCGGGGTACGGCCGGACACGACCGGGGTGCGGTCGGGGGCCGCGCCCGCCCGGGAGGGCAGCCGCAGCATCGGGACGAGCGTGAACAGCGCCCACCACAGGCCGGCCGAGGCCAGGCAGATCCGCACGGCGGTGCCGGAGGACAGGCCGAGCGCGTCGTGGCCCTGGAACAGCGCCAGGTTGGCGATCAGCAGCAGTCCGCCGCCCGCGTAGCCGTAGGCCCAGCCCTTGGAGGAGACCGCGTCGCGCTCGTCGGGGGTGGCCAGGCCAGGAAGGTAGGCGTAGGAGAGGGCGACCGACACCGCGTACGCGATGTTGGCGACCACCAGCAGTGCGCCGCCGAGGAGGTAGCGGTCGCCGTCGAGGAGGAACATCCCCATCGTGGCGACCGCGCCGACGTAGGCGAAGCCGCACATCAGCTCCTTGTGCCGCCCGGTGCGGTCCGCGACCGTGCCGGTCAGCAGCATCGCCGCGACCGAGAGCAGCACGGAGAAGGAGACCGTGTACGGGAAGAACGACCCGGCGCGCACCGACAGTCCGAGCGGGTGCACGTCGCCGGCCGCGTCGGCGGCGTTCTTGGCGACGGTCGTCAGGTACGGCCCGAGGAACACCGTCAGGACGGTGGCCGAGAAGGCTGCGTTGGCCCAGTCGTTGATGTACCAGCCGAACCGTATCCGGCGCAGGGCGCTGTCATCGGCGGCGGCCGCCTCGCGCTCCGGCGGGCCGTCCGGCAGATCGTCCGGGAGACGGTCCGGCAGGTTGTCCGTGGTGCTCGTCATGGGGATCCCATCACCGTGCTGGAGCCGGTGCTGCCGTCGCTCCAGCAGCCGCGCTCGCCGAGGACGTCCCGCAGGACGTCTATGCGATCGGCCATGATGCCATCCACACCGAGGCCGAGGAGAGCCCTGATCCGTGTGGGATCGTCCACAGTCCAGACGTGAACCTGGAGGCCGAGGCGGTGGGCGGCGCGCACGAAGGCCCGGTCGACGACCCGGACGCCCCGGTGCCGCTCAGGCACCTGCGCGCACACCCCGGCGAACGGCGCCCCGGCGAACCGCGACCCGAACCGCGACCCGAACTGCGCCCATGAGCGCGCCCCACGCCCCCGCAGCAGCGGCCCGGCCAGCGAACGCAGCCGCAGCCGGGCCACCTCGCGCGGGCCGAGCGAGGTGGCCAGCCGGGGGCCCGCGGCAGCGCGGACGGCGGCGAGGCGGCTGTCGGAGAAGCCGCCGACGCAGACCCGGTCCCAGGCGCCGGTCCGGCGGATCGTCTCGACCAGCGGCCCGACGGCGACCGCCGCCTTGACGTCGACGTTGAAGCGGGCCCCGGGGAACGCGTCGAGCAGGTCCTCCAGCAGCGGCACGGGTTCGGTGCCGCCGATCCGGGCCTGCCTGACGGTGTCCCAGGGCAGGTCGGCCACCGCACCGGTGCGGTCGGTGACCCGGTCGAGGCGGGTGTCGTGAAAGGCCACCAGCGCGCCGTCGCGGGTGGCGTGCACGTCCGTTTCGAGGTAGCGGTACCCCAGGGCGACGGCGGCCGCGAAGGCGGCGAGCGAGTTCTCGGGGTGGCCGAGGTCACCGCCCCGGTGTGCGAAGGCGAGCGGCCCGGGGTGGTCGAGGAAGGGGTGCATGTGGTGCTCCGAGCTGCTGGGATGCGCGTTACAGTATTACGCACCCTGTCAAGCAGTAACGCCGGTACCGCCGGTAACGCCAGTAGTCCCATCAGTGCCATCAGCACCAGCAGTACCGCTACCGCCCGGATCGTCGACGCGGCGCAGATCGTAGAGGTACGACCTGCCGGCCTTCCAGCTGCGCCAAGGGCCGAGCGGAGGGATCAGCTCCTGGTCGCCCGTCCGCCCCGCCAGCGGCCCGGAGTTGGCGACCCCGTCGGCGCCGACGGTGCACCAGCCCCGCTCCGGCAGCCACCGGCACCACACGTCCAGGTCCACCCGCCTGTACGACGGCCTGCCGTTGAACACGCCGTCCGCGCGGAAGTGGTACACCAGACCGTCCAGGCGGCGAACGAACTCGATCGACACGACGGCTCCCCCCATCGGACACCCGAAGGGCCAGGCTACGCCGCGAGCCCGGCGGAGACAGCGAAAGTGCGTTGCACGGCCGCCGACCTGACGCATAGGCTCACGCCCATCGACGTGTAGCTCAGCAGCAGAGCGCCGGGCTCTGGACCCGGAGGGCGCAGGGGCGGGACCTGCCACGTCGGCCTATGGACGACGACGCTGACCAGCAGCACCCCACCGGGGCCGGGATATCCGCGCACTACCCGCAGCGCCAGCTGGCCCTGGCCCGCGCATTCCTGACCTCGACGGTCCACGCCGACGACAACTCCGACACCGACTCCCACGCCGACGCCGAGACCCGGCGCAGCGCCGAGGCCCGGGTCGCCCGCTGGCGCGCCGTGCTCGCCGGGATCGCCGACGGCCGGCTGGCCATCGGCTCGCGCACCCCGGTGGCCGGGCTGCCCGCCTGGGTGACGCCCGAGGTCGTACGGGGCGGCTTCGCCACGTCCGCCGCGAGCGCCGAGGGCCCGCTCCAGCCGTACGAGCACGAGGCTGCGGCCCTGGCCGGGGTGGCGGCCGAGCGCGGGGCGCTCTTCGCGTACTGCCTCACCGAGCCCGGCCTGTCCCGGCTGTACGACCTGCTCGACAGCGGCGGCTACGAGGCCGCCGTGCCGGAGGAGGCGGCGCTGCTGACGGTGGCGTGGCTCGCGCGGGCCGGGGACGCGGCCGGCGCGCTGGAACTCGTCGACGTCCTGGAGCCGTTCGCCGACCGGCTGCGCTTCACCCCCCGGCCGTCCGCGCTGCCCGCGCCGGACGCCGAGGCGGTGCACCGGCGCACGGTCGGCGACGCCGTCACGACCCTCACGGGCCGGCGGCCGAACGCCGCCGTGGAAGCGCAGCGCGAGGCGCTCACCGTCTGGCAGCCCTTCGGCGACCAACTGCTGGCCCACTGGCTGGAGACCGCCGAGGCCGGCCGGGTCCTGGAGCGTACGCCCGACAGCGCCTGGACGGAGCGCGGCGCGGTGCTGCTCCGCCGCTACGAGGAACTCGCCGCGGCCCACACCCGCTGCACCAAGCACCGCGACCCGAAGGAGAACCTCGGCATCCTGCGCGGCGCCCTGGCGGAGACCGCCGCCGGCCGGCCGCTGGACGCGCGCCGCCTCGGACTGCTGCGGCACGCGGTGGCATCCATGGTGCGCCGACGCGGCCGGCCGGGCTCCGACCGGCACACCGAACTGCGCACCCGCCAGGCCGTGCAGGCAGCCCAGCCCTCGCACCACGACCTCGCCCAGCTGGTACTGCGCCGCCTCTCCGGGCTGCCCCAGGAGACGGGCGTGGCCGACGTGTCCCCGCTGGTCGCCGACGTCTCGGCGCACGAGGCGCACGAGGCCCGCGCGACCCTCGCCGGCCACACCACCCGTCTCCCCGCAGGCACCCCGGTGCCCGCAGCGATCCGACAGGTGGTGGAAGCCGCGCTCAGCGCCCCGATCGACACGCTCGTGGAGCGCGGCATGGTGCCCTCGGCCGAGGTCCTGGCCGAACTGGTCCCGCAGCTCGTCGCCGTGGCCGGCGCCCAGTCCTACCCGGACGAGGCACTGCGCACCCTGATGGCGGCGAACTACCGGGCGTTCCGCAACCGCCGCTCGCTGCTCCTGAGCGACCTCACCGGGCAGGTGCGGGTCGACGAACTGCCCTGGGTACGGGCCGTGGCCGCACACCGCGTCGGCGAGGACGGCCGCGCACCCGCGCGTACCGCGCTGCGCCGGCTCGGCGAACTGGCCGTACAGGCGTTCCCCGGCACGCTCCTGCCGAACGCGCTGGTGCGCGAACTCGGCGTGCTCGCCCGGCAGGCCGAGCTCGACGCGCCGTTCGTGGAGGAACTGGCGGCGGACATCTTCACGGGCACCTTCACCCCGAAGTACCTCGCGGCGGCCCGGGCCGCCGCGGAACTGCTCGGTGGCACGCTGTACGAGCGCTACTACGCCATCGACTACGCGGCCGTCCACGACCTCGCGACCGCCGAGGCGGGCAAGGCAGGCAGGGCGAACAAGGCGAACAAGGCCCCGGCGCGAGGCCGACGCCCCCGCTCCTCCCCCGGGTTCACCGAGCTGTGCGCGCAGCGCGCCGAGGTGTCCGGAGGATGGTCGATCGCGTCCAACGGGAAGATCATCGAGCAGGCCCAGATCCTCACCACCCACAACCTGGCCACCCTGGTCACCCGGGTCGGCATCAGCCCCGAGCCGGGCTGGGACGACCTGGCCTGGCGCAGCTTCACCACCGTGTGCCGCGCGACGGCCCGGATCCACGACAACCCGCGGCCGCTGTCCACCATCAAGGACGCGGCGTACGCGTGGCGCCAGCTGGTGTTCCACCTCTCCCTGTGCGAGCCCGCCGCGCAGGCCCGGGTCATCGCCGGACTGCGGGGGGAGGCCGCCCGCCACCCCGCCCACGTCGCGGCCCGTCTCGCCCCCGCCCTGGCCGGCCTGCGCCAGGCCGCCCGCGGCGGCGCCGCGGACGCGGACGCCGGGCGCCGCCTCCTGGGCTGGACCACAGGACCGCACTGGCTCCACCCGGCCCCCAGGACCTGACCACCCGCGCACCGCCCAGGCCGAACCCGCCGCCGCCAAACCAGGAAGCCGTCGGCGCCGGCGGGTTCGGCTGGTTGGGCGGCGACCCGAACGAGCTCCAGCAGGTCGGCCGTCCGGTGGGGTGGTCTTCGCCGGTGGGTGGCTGCTGACCGAGGACGGCCCTCGAACGAGTGCGACCCGCGCCCACAAATCACCCGATCGAGTGAAGGTCGAACGCTCTCCGCCAATTCGGCACCCCGTCACCGATGATGCGCTTGGCGCGACACGGGGGCACCCGCCATCCTGCGGGCGCCCCCGCGATCCGTGCCGTCCATCCGCCGACGAACCTCGGAGCACACATGCGTCGCCCCACCACCGCCGCCGCAACCGCACTGACCGCCGCCATAACCGCGGCCCTGCTGACCGGACCGGGGGCCGCCGTCCCGGCCCACGCGGACACCGCACACATCCCCGTCATCCTCATCCACGGCCGCAACGCGGACCCCGGAGTATGGGGCACCCTGATGACCGGCCTCCGTTCGAAGGACGTCCCGGCCTTCGCCTGGGGCTACGACACCTCCCGGTCGACCAACGAGGTCCTGGCCGGCGAACTGACCCAGTACGTCGACAACGTTCTGAGCCAGACGGGCGCTGCCAAGGTGAACATCGTCGCCCACAGCCTGGGCAGCCTGCCGAGCCGCTGGTACATCAAGTTCGGAGGCGGCAACCAGAAGGTCGCGAACTGGATCTCCCTGGCCGGCCCCAACCACGGCACCTCCCTCGGCTACCTCTGCGCCCTCTGGGACCAGGGGTGCAAGGACATGACGCCCAACTCGTGGGTCATCAGCCACCTCAACCAGGACACCGAGACCCCGGGTCCCACCCGGTACACGACCTTCTGGTCCCCCAAGGACGAGCAGATCTCCCCGACCACCAGCACCAAGCTGAACGGCGCCACCAACATCGAGACGGACGGCCTCAAGCACAACGACTTCCTGACGAACCCCGACGTCCTCGACAAGGTCACCGCGATCCTGACCAGCTGACACACAGCCACACCACCGCCCCGGCACCACCGGCCACCCGCCGTGTACAGATCCTCGGCGCGGTGGCCGGCCCCGCCGCGACAACGGCGCGACGAGCACATCTGCGTCGCCTCCCGGTCAAACCCGTGGGCGGCCGCCGGTGGCGGGGCCTCCTCGAAGGTGACCACGGTGTGGCGGACGTAGTGCGCGAAGATCTCGGCCACGGCGTTCAGGTCGGCCGGAACCGCCGGGCGGATCACTGACTCCATGGCGTCCACAACGGGAGAGTGTGGGCCGCGCTGCGCGGGCCACCGACTCGGGCCGTCGGCCGCGGCTCTCCGATAGATCAGAGCGCGAACCCGGACAATCCATGGACCAGGAATACGGGCGAAATCGCCGGAAAGAAAAGGTGGAGATAGGAATCGAACCCATCTAAACGGCCCTGCAAGCCGTCGCCTCGCCACTCAGCCACTCCACCGCGGCAACGAGGGAAACATTACACGCACATGAACGGGGATTACCCGGCGACGCCGATCTTTCACTCCAGAAGACCCTTAATGCGTTTAGTGCTATTTCTCTCGACATGGTGTCGACAGGGTCCGGCGGGCCAGCGCGGAAAAGTCGCGGTGCGCTAGCCTGTGCCGATATCTCCGACCCGATGGGATTTCACTGATGGCCGTCGAGGAATCATGGTCCACCCGTACCACGGAGCTGCGCTGCGGAACCGCTGCGAACCGGTGCCAGTACAAGAGCCTCCCCCTGCGCGACCTTCCCCCGCTCGGTGTCGTGCGCCGCGCCCGGATCGTCCGCGAAGGCCTGCGTGAGCGCCGCGCCGCCGTCCCGACGCCCGGCCGGCCCTCCCGCTTCACCGAGGGGGACTGGGTCCGGGTGAAGGACGAGGCCACGGTGCGCGCCACCCTCGACGCCAAGGACCGCCACCGCGGACTGTGGTTCACCCGCAGTCAGTGGTCGTTCTGCGGCGGCGTCTACCAGGTCGAACGCATCGTGCGCCGCATGATCGACGACCACTACCGCGTGCGGCGCCTGTCCGGCACCGTCGCCCTGGCCGGCGCCACCTGCCACGGCGCGGACGGGGCCCAGGGCTGCGGACTGGACTGCGCCCTGCTGTTCCGCGACGAATGGCTGGAGCCCGCCACCGCGCCGGTCCCCGCCGCTCGGCCCGCCGCCCTCTGGGCGACCGTGCGCAGCCTCCCGGAGATCCACGCCACCCTCGACCCCGACGGGCGGCTGGACGGCGTCCCCTTCCAGCCGGGCATGGAGCTCCACGCCGACACCCGCCACAGCGCCACCGAACTGCGCCACCGCTCCCTCGCCTGGTGGCAGCACCCCACCAAGGGCCGCTGGTTCATCCTCAACGGCCTGCGCTGCGGCGGCGAGCCGCTCGCCACCGGCTGCGACCGCCGCTGCGCCCTGCTGTGGCACGAGTCCTGGCTGCATCTGGAACCCGCCGCCACCGCCCACTGACCTTCCGCCACCGACCGCCGACCACCGCCCTGCCGGGCACCGCCCTCCGCGGTGCCCGGCAGGTTTTCGTCGCCGGCAGGTCCTCCCCGGCCGCCAGCGCCGTCAGCGCCGCCAGCGGTCGCGCACCAGCTTCGCGGCCAGGTGCAGCGGCCCGTCCCGGTCACCGACGTAGCAGCGGGGAAGCGCGTACACCCCGCTGTGGACCCCGGGGCTGACCGCGCACCCGTACCCGTAGCCGGCTCGCGCCACCGCTTCCACCGCGGCGGCGTCGAGCGAACCGTACGGATAGCAGAACCCTTCGACCGCCTGCCCCGTCAGGTCCTCCAGCACGCGGCGGCTGTCGGCGACCTGGGCTGCCAGCTCCCGCGCGCCCAGGCCCGCCAGCCGCCGGTGTGTCAGCCCGTGCGAGCCGATCTCCAGCCCGGCGGCGGCGGCCTCGTGGACCTGGCACGCCGTCATCAGCGGCTTGCGCGGACCCTGCCGGTCCCAGTCGTTGTATCCGCCCAGCCGGTCGGCCACCACGTAGACCGTCGCCGTGAAGCCGTACTCCGCCAGTGCGGGCATGGCCTCCTCCACGAAGTCGCGGTATCCGTCGTCGAAACTCAGCCCCACCATGCCCGCCGCGCCACCACCCCGGTGCGAGCGCATCAGGGCGCCGACCGACACCCCGCGCAGCCCGCGGGCGGACAGCCAGCGCAGCTGGCGGCGAAAGCGCGCAGGGTCGACGGTAATCAGATAGGGATCCTCACTCGTTGACGCCACCGAGTGGTACATCAGCGTCCACGGAAAACGCCCCGCACCTCCACCGGCCGCTTCTTCCGGACTGTTGCGTGGTCGAATGATTCGCATGTTCTGCTCCAGCTGTCCGGCGGCACCGCCTGTGCAGGTGGCCTTCAGGGAAATTGCATTCTGGCAGCGTCGTACCCGGCTTCCATTCGCGCCAGGCGACTCCGCCCCATTTCACCCGGATGCCAGCCCAGAAGTCGCCCGACGAGTGCCCGGCCCGCACGGCCCGAATACCGGTTCCGCCCCGTCCGGAACCGGCCGACGTTTCACCTGGCCGCGACGGCGGCCGGTGCCCGTGCGGCGGCTCTGGCGGCATCGAGCGCGGCCCGGACCCGCGCTGCGCCTGCGGAGGCGATTCCCGTCGTGCGGCTGTCGTCCGCAGGGCGGCTGACGAGGCCCGCACACGCGCGACAGATGCCGGGCCGGGGGACGGGGTCGTGGCACTGGGCGCACTCGGCGTAGCCGGCCGCTGCGGGCCGTGCGGCGGCCCGGACGGGCGGCATCTTGCGCTCCAGGCGGTAGCGGAGCACCGCGACCGCCGAGTACACCGGGGCGGGCAGGCCCGGCAGCAGGGCCCGGGCGAGGTCGGCGGGTGTGCTGCCGCGCTCCAGCCACTGGGCGACCAGGGGCGCGAGTTCGCGTGCCTCGGCCTCGCCCAGGCTCAGGCGCGGTTCGGGGCGGATGACCCGGAACAGGGTGGCGACCGCCTCGCGGAGCCGTTCGTCCGGCGCGTCCTTCTCGGAGTCCCCCTCCCGCCTTTCCGCCCCCAGGGCAGCGCCAGGCTCTCCGGACTGCCGGGAGGGGAGGGAGGGTTCTTTCACCGGGTTCTTTACCAGGGCGTCAGCGCCGCCGGTGGTCCCTTCGCCGGGGGCCGGACGGTTGGCACCCGGCGGCATCAGCTGCGGGGTGTCGTGGACGTGGGTCTCGGTGATGATCGTGCCGTCGGGCATCCGGATCTTCTCGACCCGGTAGAAGCCCGCCTCGGCCAGCTCCTTCAGCGCCTTGCGAATGGCGCAGCGCCCCTGGGGGCTGGTGTCGGCCATGTGCCGGCCGTCCTCGCGCCAGCCGTCCGGGCGGGAGAGGAGGTCCGCGAGCAGACCGCGAGCGGTGTAGGACAGCCGCCGGTACTGGAGCATGGTGTTGGGCAGCACGGTGAAATCGCGCACGTGGGCGCTACGATGGACGCGCATCGGGAGGTGCTTCTCCTGTTGCCGGGCCCCGGAGCGTTGGCGCGCTGCCGGGGTCACCTATTTGTGGTTAGTTCACGGAACGTACCACAACTATCCGACACACCAAGCGTGTTGACGCCAGCGGCCGGATCATATTCAAATCCTCCCGCCGACGGCCGGCACGAAGTGCGGCCAGGACCACCGAGGCCTTCCACGGCTGGACCCGGAAAAGGGTTCCATGACGGCCCCGACCGGGGGTTATCCCCCTCTCGCATGGGCCCGCTGCCCGGATGGATCGGTGGATCTTGAACACCCAGGCTGAAGGCATACGAATTGCCGATGCATCCGGCAGGGTGCACAAGGAGGGTTCCCCCATGACCGATCGTTCTCGCCCGCTTCGACGTGCCCGCGCCTCGTCGTCCGGGCCGGGGCGAGGCATCGCGATGGTGGTGGTGACGGTCGCCACCGGTCTGGCCGTGGGAGGCGCTCTGCCCGCGTCCGCGGCACAGCCCCGCGGCTCCGGGTGAGGTCGTGCGGCAAGGCCTGGACCGCCTGGTGCACGAGGACAAGTACCCCGCCGCCCTGGCCTCCGACCTCGGCCGCGACGGGCGCACCCGCAACTACGCTGCCGGCGTCGCAGACTTGAGCACCGGGAAGAAGGTGCCGGTCGACGGGCAGGTACGGGCGGGGAGCAACACCAAGGCGTTCACCGCCACGGTCGTCCTGCAACTGGTCGACGAAGGCAAGGTCGCCCTCGACGCCCCGGTCGAGCAGTACCTGCCGAACCTGGTGCGCGGCGAGGGCATCGACGGCCGCCACATCACGGTACGTCAGCTGCTGCAGCACACCAGCGGACTGCCTGACTACGTCGACTTCGTGGGCGACCTCGTCGGCACGGAGCGCCACACCTACCTCCAGCCCCGAACCCTGCTCGACCTGGCGCTGGCGCACAAGGCGCTGTTCGCCCCCGGGACCAGCTGGGCGTACAGCAACACCAACTACCTCCTGGCCGGCCTGATCATCGAGAAGGTCACCGGCCGTCCGCTGGCCGAGCAGATCACCCACCGGATCATCGAACGCATCGGACTGCGCCACACCTACTTCCCCGGCGCGGGCGACGAGGGCATCCGGGAAGCACACCCCCAGGGCTACTACGCGCAGCCCGGGGGGCCGTTGGAGGACGTCACCGAGTTGGACCCCTCCTGGTCCTGGGCCGCCGGGCAGGTGATCTCCACCCCGAGCGATCTGAACCGATTCTTCTCCGCCCTCTTCGGCGGCAAGCTCCTGAAGCCCACACAGCTCGCCCAGATGCGGACCACCGTCGAGGTCCCCGGCGGAATGTGGCCCGGTGCCCGGT
This sequence comes from Kitasatospora sp. NPDC088264, assembly GCF_040685715.1. Lineage (NCBI taxonomy): Bacteria > Bacillati > Actinomycetota > Actinomycetes > Kitasatosporales > Streptomycetaceae > Kitasatospora > Kitasatospora sp. NPDC088264. The sequence goes on along the minus strand of NZ_JBFBIR010000018.1, from coordinate 117,186 downwards.
ACGGGCTGGGAGTGACCAGTACGCCGCTGAGTTGCGGCGGCCTGATGTGGGGGCACGGCGGTGACATCCCCGGTTACCAGACGCGCACCGGCGTCACCGATGACGGCCGCGCCGTCACGGTTGCCGTCACCGCCGACACGGCGCCCACCAAGCAGGGCCCCTCCGATGTCCTGGCCCTCCTCGACGCCACCCTGTGCAGGTGACGGCCGAGGCTCCGTAGTGAGAGTGGCCGTGGTTGGCGTCGCCCAGTTCCAGGATGGCGTCGGTGGTCGCGGCCACTCTCCAAACCCCCTGCACGCGCCGCCGCCCGAACTCATCGGTCCCAGGAGAAGAATTGTCCGGCAGTCCCAACTTCATTGCCAGCAGTCCGCCGACGGCCCGCCGCCCACCGATCGGCCCGCCCCGATCGCCCTCAACCGCTTCGCCGAAACTCAGGGTGCGGCGGCGCGTCGGCGGCTGGTTCGGCCACTGCTGCGTTGACCGTCAACGACGAGTGCGCGCAGAGCACACTGCGGAGCCGCACGGCAACTACGGTTCTTGCACGGCGAGAAGGCCGAGTCCGCGGAATCCCGGTTGCCGCCCCTGCACGTTCGCTCGGGGGGAGCCGAGGGATCCTCAGCGAAAGGAAGCCCGAAGTGCACCGGACAACTGCTCACCCGCTGCGACGGACGACGGCGTTGCGCCGGGTGGGGAACACGATCGCGGCCGCGATGGCCGGAGGCGTCCTGCTCCTGGCCGCCCCGGCCCCTGCCGGGGCGGTGGAACTGGACTGGCGGGGCGTCGGCGTCAGCAGCCTGTCCTACATGAAGACGGTGACGGTCAACGGCAACACCTACGACGTCACCAGGGGCCTCGACAACGGCATCTGGTTCCGGTTCAACAACGGCGCCTGGCAGCCGCTGGGCGGCTTCCAGGCCCAGAGCTACTACTCCCCCGCCATCGTGCAGTGGCAGGACCGTGTCATGGTCGCCCACCAAGGGGTGGACAACCAGATCTACTGGACCGCCGTGCAGAACCCGTCCGCGAACCAGTGGGAGCCGTGGCACCGCATCGAGGGTGACGCCGCCGCCTGGGGCGGCATCTCCCTGGAGAGCCTGGGCAGCACGGTGCTCTTCGACTGGGCGGACGTCAACGGCCTCTACCGGATCACCAGCGTGCACACCCGCCCGGACGGCACCCGCTCGCAGACCGCGATCAGCTTCCCCAACAGCCAGTGGCACGTGGGGCCGCAGGGAAGCGGCACGACGGGCACCCGGCGACCGAGCCCGATCATGACCTGGAACGAGGCGGCGGGCGGCGAGATGGAGCACATCTACCTGGTCGGAACCGACAACCACGTCTGGCAGATCTGGCGCAACCCCGCCACCGGGGCGACCGGAACCGCGAGCCAGGTACCGGGCGGGGCCGTGTGCATCTCCGGGGTGTCGGCCGCGCGGATGGGGTACCAGGACTACACCGTCGCCCCGGGCGACCCCCAGTACGCCAACCAGCGCCGGCAGATGCTCGCCTGCATCGGGGCCGACGGCTACGTCTGGATCAACACCTCCTCCACCGGCGGTGACACCTGGGACGGGTGGCGCCAGCCCGCCGGCGCCCTGGCGCCGTCGACGGACACCCCCGCGATCAACGCCACCGTCAACGAGTTCAGCATCGACATCAACTGGAACGGAGCCCGCAGCGGTCTCTTCCCCGACCACGCGATCGTCGAGAAGAGGATCCGGTAGCGGGAGGAGGGCACCGGCGGGCGACGGCGTGGAGGCCCGGACGGCTCGCGGCGCGGGGCTGTCAGCCGATGGACTTCGCGTCGTCCGCCAGTACTTCGACGAGCCGCCGCTTGACCGCGTCGCGATGCGGGACCTGACGAGGCGGCTGCCCCGGCTTCGGCGGGACGCCGAGGTCGGTGAGGAGGTAGAGCATCCGCAGGGTGCGCAGCGCGTTGGACACGTATGTCGGGGTGGTGCCCCGGGCCACGGCCCGGAAGTCGGCGCCGATGTCGTCGAGCCAGGCGACGGACCGGTCCGCGGTGAGCTTCGGGTTGGTGAGGGTCAGCGCGATCGCACGGGCGAGCCGGTCGTCCTCCCGTTCGGCGTACAGGTAGTCGGTGGGCGCGAGGAGCCGGGCGGTCGCGAGGTCCAGCATCTCGACCGGTTCGACCTCGCGGTGGCAGCCGAGGGCACCGAGCAGGTCGGCGCCGTGCGCCACCGCGTGCAGCCAGCCCAACTGCGCGTCGTGGCCGCGCAGATCGCTCTCCGCGGGGTACCAGCGGGTGAACGCGTCCAGCCATTCCTGCCGGAGGTCCCCGCGGCTGACGATCATGTCCAGGACCAGCGGCGCGAACGTGCGGGCCTGAATCGGCGAACCGGCCGCGAAGCGGGCCGCCATGTCATCGCCCAGGCGGAGCCGCCGGTCGCCGTCGATGACGTCGCGCTCGATCCAGGTCCGCAGCACGACGTACGGGTAGCCGTCGCGCACCTCCGGGTCCGGATCCCGCAGGCACTCCGCCAGTTCTGCGGTGAGCTCGTCCAGATCGCCGCCCGGGGGCACCGCACATGCGTCGGAGTAGATCTTGTACCAGTCAGTCACGAGCAGCGAGGCTAGCCCGCCACGGACGGCGTGACCAGCGATTATCCGGATCCGCCCGCTGCTGTGACCGACAGTGCCGCGGGACGTCGGACGCCCATCGCCCCGGCCTCCCGCCCCCACTCCCCCGTCCACGTGGCGCCTGGCCGCCGTCACCGTGACGACCGCGCTCGCCGTCCTGGTGTTCTCGAACTCCTCGGCGTACGCCGAGGCGCCCGGTGAGAGCAGCAGGTGGGCCGACGAGATCGAGGACGACGTCCCCGTCGCGGCGAGCGGCATCATGGGCGAGGCGCGCGCCGACGACAGTGACCTCATCCAGGTGTGGCGCGGGGCCGACAACGCCGACACGCACCTGTCGCTCGACCACGGGCGGCCGATCACGCTCGCCGGCCAGACCAACGCCGGCCCGCAGGTCGTCTACGCCGACGGCACCGCGCGCACCCAACACGTCACCACCAACCTCTCCGTCGAGGTCGACGAACCGGCGGGCACGGCCGTCGCGCGTTCATACGTCACCGCCCTCCAGGCCCTGCCCGGCTTCCCCTTGCAGCCCATCGCCGCCGCCCGCTACCACGACCGCTTCGAACTCCGGCGCGGCCAATGGCAGTTCGCGGAGCGCCGGGTGCGCCTCACGCTGGTCGGCGACGTGAGCCGCCACCTGCGCCAGGCCGCCGCACCCCGGTAGCCCCCAACCTCACGGGACAGGAAGGCTAGGCATCCGTCCGCACGACCGCGGTGAGGGTCTGCTCAGGGCTGCCGTCGGCGGGCCGTGCGGTCACCGGGTCCCCGTTGCGCCCCGCGGTGCTGGAGGTGAGCGCCCAGCCGGGGGGGGTTGACCACGGCCCGGCGGGCACCGTCGTAGCTCCATCGCTGGGCCGCGGAACCGTCGCAGGCGGCGCGCACCACCTGGCCGCCGACGGCCGCGGGTGCGGCCAGGCACTCGTTGCCCTGGGCGGTGTGCAGGCTGCCGTCGCGGGCGAAGACGAAGAGCTGGTTGGCGTTGGGCGTGGTGGCGCAGCGGTAGCTGATGGCGCCGTTGGTGCCGCCGCGGTCGAGGCAGGCGCCGTTGGCGAACCGGAGCGGCCAGCGGGCGGACTGGCCGAGGCCGAGTTCGGTGAGCAGGGTGCCGTCGGGCTGCTTCCGCTGGCGGATCATGTCGTCGCAGGCGCCGCTGGTCGAGGTGCCGGTGTTGGTGGCGGTGAGGGTGCCGCCGTTGCCGGTCATCGGGTCCCAGCGGTTCTCGGAGTACGCGTTGTCGTTGCAGACGTAGGCGGGCCTGTTCCAGTCGAAGTACTCCACCCAGCTGTTCCAGTCGTGCTTGATCTGCTGCGACTCGGGGAGCAGGACCGAGCCGAGGACGAAGGAGGCGCCGGCGGTCTCGTCGGTGACGGTGGCCGTCACCCAGTGGGTGGCCGGGTCGATCCGGACCTGGAAGGCGTACGTGTGGCCGGTGACCGGGCGGCCCTGGTTGACGGTGCTGTTGGCGCACTGGAGGTGCTGGCCCTCGCCGGTGCTGTTCCAGCAGTGCGAGCCCTGGGTGCCGTCGGCGCCGAACGGGCGAGCGGTGATCGGACGCACGACGGACCAGCCGGGCCCGCCGCCACCCGATCGGGCCACCTCCGGCCGCGACACGGCGAAGCGCCGAGACAACGGCGGTTCGGATGCGGAAGGCTGACGCCACCCTGCCCGGGGCCTCGCGGCGCGGCGGGAACGAGCGACCGGAGCGACCGGAGCGACCCGAGACCGGAATGGTGGCATGACCGTTCAGGACACCCCGCCCACCGGGACCACCCGGCGCGGCGACTTCGCCGAGCTGCACCGACGCGTCTCCGACGCCGGTCTGCTGCGCAGGCGTCCCCTGTACTACGCAGGCCGGAGCGCCGCGCTGTTCACCGCCCTGGCGCTGCTCCTGGCCGGGTTCGTCGCGCTCGGCGCGAGCTGGTGGCAGCTGTGCATCGCGCCCCTGTTCGCCTTCGTCCTCGGCCAGTTGGCGCTGCTGGGGCACGACGTCGCCCACCACGCGGTGTTCGCCGGCCGGCGGGCGACCGACCTGGCGGGCATCGTGCTGGGCAACCTCGTGGTCGGCATGAGCTACGGGTGGTGGGTGAGCGACCACAACCGGCACCACGCACACCCGAACCGCGAGGGCCACGACCCGGCCGCGGACTCCCTCCTCTTCGCCCGGACCACCGAACAGGCCTGCCGGACAAGAGGGTTGAGGCGGCTCGCGGCCAGGTACCAGGCGGAACTGTTCTTCCCGCTGCTGTCCCTCCAGGCGCTCGGGCTGCTCGTCGCCACCTGCCTGACCCTGACCCGCGGCACCGTCCGGTACCCGGCCCTGGAGCGCACGCTCGCCGCGCTGCACTACGCCCTGGCGGTGGCCCTCCTGGCCGTCGTCCTCGCACCGCTCCAGGCGCTGGCCTTCGCCGTACTGTTCGGTGCGGTCCTCGGCGTGTACCTGGGGTGCATCTTCGCGCCCAACCACAAGGGCATGCCGATGACCGGCCCGGACGCGGAGCGCGCCGACTTCCTCCGCCGGCAGGTGCTGCCGTCGCGCAACCTGCGGGCCGGCCGGTTCGTCCACTTCCTCTTCGGCGGCCTCGGCTACCAGATCGAGCACCACCTCTTCCCGGCCATACCGGTGGCGGCGCTGCGCCCCGCCTCGCGCATCGTGCGCGACTACTGCGCCCAGATCGGCGTGCCGTACAGCGAGGCGAGCCCGGTCGCCTGCTTGCGGGAGATCCTGCGGGACCTGCGGGCCGTCGGCCGCTCGCTCCCCGGCGACCCGGCGCAGTCGGGCCCGCCGACCCGGCCTTCCGCTCCAGAGCCGACCCGGCCGACCGCCCCGGAGCCGCAGGCCGCGCCCGAAGCGGGGGCGGCGGTACGGTGAGCGGAGTCCTGTCCGGGCCGGCGGCGCGCACCGCGGACGGCCCGGCCCCCGGCGGCGAACGGCTCCGCGTCCTGATCGTCACCGAGTCCTTCGCCCCGCAGCTCAACGGTGTCGCCCACAGCGTCCTCCGGACCGCCGAACACCTCGTCGCCCGGGGCCACACCCCGGTGGTGGTGGCACCCGCCGTGCGGGCACCGGCCGCGCGAGCCGCGCGACGGCACGCGGGCGACCTGCGCCGCGATCGGGCGTACGGCTACGAGGTGGTCCGCGTCCCGTCGGTGCCACTGCCCGGCTACCCGGAGGTGCGGGTCGCGCTCCCGGGGCGCGGGGTGGCCGACGCCATCGAGCGGCACCGCCCGCACGTGGTCCACCTGGCCAGCCCGTTCGCGCTCGGGGCGGTCGGCGCCGCGGCGGCCGACCGGGCGGGGGTCCCGTCCGTGGCGGTCTACCAGACCGATCTGGCCGCCTACGCCAGGACCTACCTGCCGGCGCTGGGCGCGGCCGGACCCCGGCTGGCCTGGTGGCGGCTGCAACGGGTGCACTCCCTCGCCGCGCGGACGCTGGCACCGTCGCGGGCTTCGCTGCGCGCCCTGCTGGCGCACGGCATCCCCCGGGTCCACCTGTGGCCGCGCGGCGTCGACTGCGCACGGTTCCACCCCCGCCACCGCGACGAGACCCTGCGCCGGCGCCTCGGCCGCCCCGGAGACGTCCTGGTCGGGTACGTCGGACGTCTGGCGCCGGAGAAGCACGTCGACCGGCTGGCGGAGGTGTCCCGGATCCCGGGGGTTCGGCTGGTGGTCGTCGGCGACGGCCCGTGCCGGGCCCGGCTGGAGGCCGTACTCCCGGACGCGGTCTTCCTGGGCCTCCGGTCCGGGCACGAACTCGCCCGGCTCTACGCCTCGTTCGACGCCTTCGTCCACGCGGGGCCGTTCGAGACCTTCGGCCAGACCCTCCAGGAGGCCATGGCGAGCGGGCTGCCCGTCGTCGCCCCGGCGGCCGGCGGACCGCTCGACCTCGTCCGCCCGGGGCACACCGGGTTCCTCGTCCCACCCGGCGCGGCGGACGGGTTCCGGGAGGCCGTCGAACGTCTCGCCCGCGACGACGAACTGCGGGCGGCGTTCGGGCGGGCGGGCCGTGCCTCAGCGACGCAGCGCAGCTGGGAGACGGTCGGCGACCGCCTCGTCGAGCACTACCGGCTCGCCCTCACCGAGACGGCCGGGCCACCCCTGCGCCGCTGAGCAGGCCGGCGGACCCGCCCCGAAGAAACGGACCACCATGCACCACCCCCTCGCCGCCGAGTACGTCCGCAGCCCCGCTCCGGCCGCCGGCACCGCCGTCTTCCTGCACGGACTGGGCGGCTGGACCCACAACTGGGCCCACCTGATCGACCTGCTGCGGACCTCGGCGCACTGCCTGGCCCTCGACCTCCCGGGCTTCGGAAAATCGGCACCCCCGCCCGACGGCGACGTCACCGTCGAACGCCAGGCCGCGGCCGTCGCCCGCCACCTCGACCGGACCGGACACCACCGCGTGCACCTGGTCGGCAACTCCCTCGGCGGCCTGATCGCACTGCGCCTCGCCGCCCAACGGCCCGACCTGGTCGCCACCTTGACCCTCATCTCGCCCGTGCTGCCGACGTTCCCGCCCGCCCCGGCCCTGCGGGTGGCCCTGCTCGGCCTGCCGGGCGCGCCACGACTGCACTCCCGCCTCCTGGCCGCCCAGAGCCCCGACCGCCAACTGGACGACCTCTACCGCCTCATCTACGCGAACCCCGCCCTCGTCGGCACCGAACAGCGGTCCGTGGAGGCGCGCGAGCGCCGACGCCGCGCCGAACTGCCGTACGCACAAAACATGCTGGCCGAAGGTGTGCGCTCGGTGGTCCACGCGTTCCTGCGACGGGGCGAGGCCTCCGCCTGGCACCTGGCGCGCCGCGTCACCGCCCCCACCCTGCTCGTCTACGGCCGGGACGACGCCCTCGTCCCCTTCCGTACGGCGCCCCGGGCCTACGCGGCCTTCCGCGACGCCCGCCTCCTCACCCTCCCCGGCGTCGGCCACGTCGCCATGCAGGAACGGCCGGCCCCCGTGGCCACGGCGATCCGCGCCCTGATCACCGAGTCGAGCCCGCGCGGCGCCGTCACTGTGCCGGAATCGCGCGCACCGGGTGCTTGCTCAGGATCGACACGCGGTTGAAGGCGTTGATGGCGATCGCCACCCAGATGACCGCCGAGATCTGGTCATCGGTCAGGACCTCGCGGGCGGCGCCGTAGGCGGCCTCCTGCGCGACGGCGTCCGACGGGTCGGTGGTCACCTCGGCCAGGGCGAGCGCGGCACGCTCCTGCGGCGTGAACAGTTCGGTGTCGCGCCACGCGGGCAACGTGCCCAGGCGCTGCGCGGTGTCACCGGCCTGAAGAGCGGCCCGGGTGTGCACGTTGAGGCAGTAGGCACACCCGTTGATCTGGGACACCCGAAGATTGACCAGCTCCACCAGCCTGCGGTCCAGCCCGGCCTCCGCCGCCCCCACCCCGGCCGCCTCGGCGGTCGCCCGCAACGCCCGGTAGGCCTGAGGGCTCTGCTTGTCGATGAACACCCGCCGGCGCACCGGGGCCGCGGTCACATCGGTGGTCACATCACTCACGGGAACTCCTCTGGCGGATCAGCAGATTAACGGATCACTCGTGGCCGGCATGTCACCGCACCATCATAGTTGAAAGTGAAACCACTTTGGAAGGCGACCGCCCGGGAGGCCGCAACATGACCGTCATCGAAACCGACCCCGCCGACCCACGAGACCGTCTCCGGATGGGACTTTCGCATGTCACAGGCCCTGTGGTACCTCTGATGATCACCAAATGTCGGTCAAGGGGTGGGAATGGACAAGAAAAAGATTCTGATCGGATGCGGGGCGGTACTCGCCCTCGGTGCCGTCCTCTCGCTGTTCGAGGACAAGCCCGATAAGGCGACTGCCGAAGCGAAGCCGTCCGCGAGCTCCCCGGCGGCCCCGGGTCAGCAACCGGCCGACGAGGCCCCGAAGCCGACGTCCGCGATCCCCTCGCCGGACTCGGCGCAGACCGTCGCCCTGATGGCCGCCCTCAAGGCCGTGGACCCGGGTCTGGTTGCCAAGCAGGACCGCGCCGTCTCCCGAGCCCGTAACACGTGCCTGGACGCGCGCGAGAACAAGGACGCGGCGACGGTTCAGAAGAACACCAAGTCACGGTTCGAGGGCGGCACGGTGCCGTCTCTGACGGACGACCAGGCCGCACAGATCGTCGCCGCGGTGAAGTCGACGTTCTGCGGCTGACCTGTGCCGTACAGGCCCCGTCCAGCACCGGGCGGGGCTCTGCTGCGGCGAGGATTGTCGGATAGATCAGTTCATCATGAGCACCCGGTGATGCCAACGGGCGTTCAGAAACCCCGCCCGGTCACGGCCAGGCGGGGTACGGGCGGCCAGGGGCCGGGGGCGGCGGGGGGTGTCGCCGGTCAGGGGGCCTGGGTGTCGGCTGCGGGTGGGGTGGGCGCGTCGTCGGCGTCGTCGGGCTCGTCGGCCTTGGCGCGGACGTCCTTCGGGGTGGGCGCCACGATGTTCCGTTCCTCCGCGGACCGCTCCCGTACGGTGTCGTCGCCGTCCCGCGAGGCGTCGTGTTCCGCGGGGGTGGTGCCCGTGTCGTGCGTGCTCATGGCGTAGCCCTTCTCATCAGGTCAGTCGGCAGATCCGGTGCGCTCTGGGGGCGGCCTCGCGGGCCCGGTGGTTGCTTCCTGCTCGAACCGGCGGGCCTGGCCGCTCCTCCTCGGGGTTGCCCCGGCGTCTACCCCGAACGCCGGTCGCGACGCGTTCGCACGGCCTCGGAGATCCGGTCGGCGGGCCCTGCCGTTCCTGGCGCCGCTCCGGCCACGACGCCACGACGGGATCCGGACCCGTGCAGGACCCCGGCGCTAAGGAGCCGTCCGGCGGGCGGCCGTGCGCCGCAGCACGATCTGGGGCAGGACGAGCCAGGTGGTGGTGAACCAGAGCAGGACGGCTGCGCTGAGGACCCAGGCGGCGACCGGGTTGCCGGTGGCGGTGCGCAGCAGGAGCAGCAGGGCGGCGGCGATGGTCAGGGCCAGGGTGACGAGGCCGGTGGCGATGAGGTGGCCGGCGACGTGGATGAGTTCGGGTTTCATGCCGCGGCCGGCGAGGAGGCGGTGGAAGGCCACGGGGGCGACGAGCGTGCCGGTGGAGAGGGCGCCGAGGATGACGGTGGCGACGTAGAGGTCCTTGTCGAAGTCGGGCAGGCCGGAGAAGCGCGGGGTGAAGGCCACGCTGATGAGGAAGCCGAAGAGGATCTGCGCGCCGGTCTGGCACACCCGCACCTCCTGGAGCATCTCGCTCCAGAGCCGGTCGGCCCGTTCCTGGGGCGTCTCGTCCCTGCCCCCGCCGGGCGACTTGTCGTCCTTCAGCACGGTTTCGTCTCCCTGTGCGCGGATGCGCGGATGCGCGATGCGGGCAGGTCGGCAGGCCCGCAGGTCGGTGCCGGCCCTTCGGGCCGCCGGGTCAGGGGCGGTCTTCGTGGTGGCCGCAGAGCCAGGCCAGCGCTTGGTAGGCGCCCAGGGCGTACGCGGCGTTCGCGCTGTCGTCCGCGCCGTCGCCCTCACCCGAGGCCGAGGCCAAGGCCAAGGCCGAGACGTCGCGCAGACGGACGGCGGCGGCCTGGCACTCGGCCAGGAGCTGCGCCCGGCACGGCCCGGTGGCGCCGAGCGCGGCGGCAGCGGTGAGGGGCGCCGCGACCTGGGCGCCGGCGGCCCATCGGTAGGCCCCCAGGATCCCGTGGTCGAAACCGGTCCACGGCTGCGGGCGGCCGTTGGCCGCCTCGATCGCGTCGAACACCTCGTCCAGCAGGCGCACCCCTACCGCCGGGATCGTCGTCTCGTCACTGGTCATGCCCGCAACCTACGTCGCCCGGACGCGGCCCGCCCCCGGGCGCCCGGTCCGTCCCGGGGCCGGCCGGACGGACGCTGGGCAATCGGGTGAACCCCACGACGGCCGCCGAGGTGGCGCCGGCGGGTCCGGATCAGGCTCGGAGCGCGGTGCGCAGCGCCGGGACCGGGTGGCGGCGGACCACTCAGTCGCCCGTTGCGGGCAAGGCGATGCGGCGCACCTGTCCGGCTTCCAGCTCGACGACGACGGCCAGCACCGGGCGCAGCCAGCGCACCATCGACCGCGCGCCCGGATGCGGCTTTCGCAGCCGCCCGGCGACGGGCGATCCGAGCTCCGCCCGCTCCTGCCCGGACAGCTCGCGCGTCACCAGCCGCCGACCGTCGACGAGTACCACCAGCAACCGCCCCGGCTCGCCTGGTTTGCACGGTTTGCCCGGTTCGCCGACGGCCCCGACCACCCAGCCCCTCACCGCAGCCCGCCCGGACACCGTTCCAGCGCGGGCGGCACGATCATCGACGGACTCCTTCCGTGCACGAGGTGTGATCACCCGAGCATGGCAGCAGGCCCCGACGGGCGCGATCCATGCGGTCGTCGGTCCCGCCGCTCTTCCAGGCGGGGCCGGGCCGAAACGGGGCAAGGGGTGCTCGCCTCGAAAGGCCCACCCCCGGATGTGGGTCCGCCGGCGATGGCCGAGGCTCGGTGCATGGCATCGATCATCGTGCTCTTCGAGCTGGAGCCCGACGGGGCCATCGGGGCCATCAGCGCGGAAAGTGCGGAAGATGCGGAAGGTGCCGAGCCCGCCGTGATCGCGGTGCACGCCGCCGGGGCCGATCCCGACGTGCCCGAGGACCCGCAGCCGTACACGCTGTGCGGGCTGGAGACCGGCCCGATGGAACACACCCACTACCGGCCGCTCCGGCCCGGCGAGCCCTGGTACCCGCCCACGCTCGCCGACCAGCGGTGCCAGGAGTGCGAGCGCGCCCTGCGTACGCAGTGACCGCAGTGACCGCAGTGCCCGCAGTGCCCGCAGTGCCCGCGTACGGCGCTCACAGCCCGGGCGCGTACGGCGCGATGCCGACGATGAGGATGTCGCGGCGGCCGTCGCCCCCGTCGTCGCCGAGGCGGACCGGGCCGACGTAGTGGCTGACGCGCCGGTCGTGGACGCCGTACCCGTCCAGCGGTTCGGTCAGGACGAAGCGGGTGTGGATGGCGTCGGCGGGCAGCGCGTCGGGTTGTCGGCCGGCGCTCTCCGGGGTGGCGATGACGTTCTCGCCCCCCTCGATGTTCCGGCGGCCGACGAGGTGGGCGAAGGTGAACGTGGCCGGTGAACCGCCGTCCTGGTGAAGGCAGTTCGGCGAGGACACCGCGACCTGGCCCCGGTCCTGCACGCCGAGCGCGATCAGGTGGATGCCGACGTAGACGGGCACGCGGTGCAGGTCCTCCAGCCACAGGGCGTGGTCGAGGTCGGCGCGGACGAGGGCGTCGAGCAGCCGGTTGCCGTGCAGGGCGGGCGGGATGTCGGGCAGCCGGCGGCGCATCCGGGGGTACTCGGGGTTGTGCTCGTCCTGCCAGTACTCGGCGACGGTGCCGAACTCGCCGTCGGGGGCACCGGGGATGTAGGACAGCGCACCGGTCCAGGGCAGGTAGACGGCGTGCGAGTAACGGCGGAACCGGTTGGTCTCCCGCGCGTACGGGTCCGGGGGCAGGTCCCGGTAGGCGTCGGCGAGCCGGGCGAAGTCCTCCGCCAGTGCCTCGGGGTCGACGCCGAGGTCGGCGGCGCTCAGGCGGGCGAAGCCGTCGCGGCGCACCAGGCCGCCCCGTTCGGGGGTGCGGCCGTTCGGGTTCGGGGTGGCGTGCATCGGCTTCCCAAGGGGTTCGCGGGCGGCCGTCGGCGCGGGTCCGTCCCCCGGCCGCTCCCTGCCGGCTCCCTCCAAGCTGGCACGCCCGTCGCGGCCGCGCCGCAGTGGGGTCCGCCAGGCGGGTGACTGCGGCGGGGCGGCGTCCGGGGGGATCATGCAGCTCGCCAGGTCGTCCACCACCGCCGGCAGGCCTCCGGCGCGGTGTGCGGCGCGTTGGCGGTGGGCGCCGCTGCCCCGGGTGGCGAGCCGGTCGACGAAGGCGGTGACCCGTTCCAGGTCCCCCATGTCCTCCAATGCGGCGCCGATGTGCTCCAGCAGCCGCCGTGCGCGTTCCGGGGCGGGCAGCATCCGTCCGGTCAGGGCGTCCGTCCCCCGCCCCGGCCAGCCGTCGCGGGTGGCGTACCAGTAGGCGCCGCGCAGCAGCTCACCGCTCAGCCGGGGGCCCTGGTCGCCGTGCTCCGCCAAACGGGCGGAGGTCACCACCAGTCCCCGGACGACGGCCGCCAGGGCCACGGAGTCGACCGCCTCGGCCGGAACGTCCATGCACCGTACTTCCAGGGTCGGCAGGTTCGGGTGCGGGCGGGTGTCCCAGAACGGCAGCTCGGCGAAGGACATTCCACCGACGTCCGCCATGGCGGTGGCGAAGCGCCGGTAGTCGTCGAAGGATTCGACCCTCGGCGGCGGCCCGAGACCGGGGAACCGCAGGCGCAGCACCGACCGCCAGCTCGCGTACGCGGTGTCCCGTCCGGCGTGGAAGGGCGAGTTGGCGCTCATCTCGACCAGCAGCGACAGCCATGGCCGCAGATGGTTACCGACCAGGGCCGCCACCTCCCGGTCGGGCAGGAACACGTGGACGTGCAGGGCGCAGACGGCGAAGTCATCCATCATCGTCCGGAACAGTTTCACCCCGTCGCGGTACCGGGGGTGATCGCCCACCGGCGCCACGTCGCCGCCGATCACGGGCGTCGCGCTGGGACAGACCTTCAGGTTCTCGGCCGTCGCGCACGCGGCCAGTTCGCGGCGCAGTCGCGTCAGCTCGGCGGACAGGTCCTCCATCGTGCTGCACGGCGGTGTCCGCACCTCGATCTGGAGGTCCGTGAACTCCCCGGACACCAGCTCCCCCAGCACGCCGGCGGCGCGGGCGGCCAGCCCCGGCCCGGCGGGCACCGCGGCGCGGGTGGCGGCGTCCACGAGGAAGTACTCCTCCTCCACCCCCACCGTCGGCGCCGGCTGCCGGCCGCGCCCCGCACCGTCCGGCACGGGCCGCCGGGAGCCTTCCGCGCGTACCGCGTCGCTGCCGTCCACCCCACCAGCGTCACTCCCCCGGCCCGCGCCGTCATCCCGTATCTACCGTCATCCCGTACCTGCCATCGGCCCGGCCGCCGCGGAGGTCCCGAAGGATGTGGCCCCGCGGACGAACGCGACGGCGCCGACCGCCGCCACGCCGGTCGGGGCGCCCACGGGGGCACCGGGGTGCCAGGCCTCACCACGCGTCGCCAAGGCCGTTGGAAGCAGGGTCGGGACCCGTCCGCCGGAGGTGGCCCGGGCTGGTCCGGATGCCACCGAGCGGGTGCGGCGGACCGGCCCAGCAGCGACGTTGAGAAGATGGACATCGTCGTCGTACTTGAGCTAGACATGCCGACCAACGTGCGGCTCCTCGGCCCCGACCACACCCCGGCGGACCCGGAGAGCCCGGTGCGCCGCGTGCACGCCGCCCCCGCGGAAGCCTCGGGCACCTGCGGCCGCCGCACCCTGTGCGGCCTGGACACCGACGGAATGACCCTCGCCCCGCACCGCTACGCCCACCAACCTCCAGCGCACTGGCTCACCTGCAGCACGTGCCAGGCCGCCAGACAGGGCCCCGCACCCGACGCCACCGGAGCAGCCGCCCAGGACCACCACGAGGACGACGCCCACCCGGCGGAAACCGCCGCGCGCTGAGCACCGCACCCACCGCGTCGAGCGTGCGGGCGGCGGCCGACGGCCGGTCGCCTCCTCAGCGCGAGCCGACCGCTTCGGACCGTGTGCGCAGCGCGGCGTCGACGCCCCGCAGGAAGTGTTCGAGGTCGTCGGGGTTGCGCGAGGTCACCAGCCGCCAGCCGTCGGCATCGTCCGTGACCAGAGGTTCGTCCGTCCAGGTGGCACCAGCGTTGGCGAGGTCGGTGCGCACGGAGGGGTAGGAGGTGAGCCGCTTGCCGTACGCGACGCCCGCCTCGGCCGGCAGCCACGGCCCGTGGCAGATGGCGGCGACGGGACGCCCGTCGACGGTGAAGGCGACGGGACGTCCAGCGACGGTGAAGGCGAGCACGGTGTGGACGGCCGCCTGGCGGAGCCGGAGGGTGTCCGCGGTGATGGTGCCGCCCGGGACGAGCAGCAGGTCGTAGCCGGCGGGGCGCCACCTCGTCGAGGGTGTGCACGGAGGTGTGCGGGTCCGGCAGGTGTGCGGGTCCGGCAGGTGTGAACGGCGCCGGTGCGGGAAGCCGCCCGGCATGCTGCTGCTGCGACCACCGGGGGTCTATCCGCCGCAGGGGGACACCGAACTGCTGGCCGCCTGTGTGCGCCGGGAGCCGCTGGACGGCTCCAGCCGGGTGCTCGACCTGTGCACGGGGACGGGCGCCGTCGCGCTCGCGGCCGCGCGCAGCGGGGCACGGGTCACGGCGGTCGACCTGTCCGCCCGTGCCGTCGCGGCCGCCTGGTGCAACTCCCGCCTGCACCACCGCCGGATCCGGCTGCACCGGGGCGACCTGCTGGCCCCGCTCTCCGGTGGCCGCTTCGACCTGGTGACCGCCAATCCCCCGTACCTCCCCACCGACCCCGGCAAGGGGTCTCCTGGCCGCGGCGCGGCCCTGGCCTGGGACGCCGGCCCGGACGGGCGGCTGGTCCTGGACCGGATCTGCCGGACGACTCCCCGCGTGCTGGCCGCCGGCGGCGTGCTGCTGATCGTGCAGTCCGCGCTCGCGGACGTCCCGGAAACCCTGGCGCTCCTGCGCGCGGCCGGGCTGCGCACGAGCGTGGCGGCGCGGCAGCGGCAGCCCTTCGGGCCGGTGCTGACGGCCCGCGCCGCCCTGTTCGAGCGACTCGGGCTGATCGGGCCGGGCGAGCGCGAGGAGGAGCTGGCGGTGGTGCGCGGTGTCCGCGAACGCTGACCGGGACGTCACCCGGGTGGTCGTCGTGCCGGGCGGTCCCCTGCTGGTCGAGGGCCCGGTGGAGGTGGTCCTGCCGGACGGCACCCGGCGGGTCTCCGAGCGCCCGGTGGTGGCCCTGTGCGCCTGCCGGCGCAGCCGGACGTATCCGTTCTGCGACACCAGCCACCGGCGGCACGGCCGCCCGCCGCAAGGCTCGGGAGCACAAGAAGGCTCAGGAGCACGGCACGGCTCAGGAGGAGGAGTCGGCGAGGGGTGAGCGCAGGGAGGTCCGTCCGGCGCGCCAGCAGCCGAGCAGGTGGTCGGCGAAGCGGCGGTCGGCCGTCCCGGCGGCGGCGATGCCGAAGGCGATGTCCGGCGCCGACTCCGGTTCGGCGGCGAGCAGTTCCTCGATGACCCCGCGGCGCACCAGTTGCTCGTGGACGGCGTCGGCCTCGATGTGTTCGCGGTAGAACAGCGTGCCGTCCTGGCCGCCACCCAGGCGTTCCAGCGCGGCGGCCAGGCGGGCCGAGCCGGGGGAGGAGGTGATCTCGATGGCGGCGAACTGCCCGATGGCGGCGCCGCGCAGCACGCGGTGCAGGCCGAACAGCGTCATCAGGTTGACCGTCGCCAGCATGGGCGCGGGGACGACGTCCAGGTAGTGGCCGTACTCGGGGTCGAGGCCGAAGGCGGTCATCATCCGGGCGAACAGCAGGCAGTGCGCCCGCTCCGGGCGTCCGGCGCCGTACTCGTCGTAGGCGATCGCCATCAGCACCGCCTGGGCCGGCCCGTGGATCCTCGGCAGGACCCACAGTTGCGGATCGGCCTCCTTGAGGTGGTAGACGGACCGGTGCACCAGGTACTCCCGGGCGTGGTGGCGCTCGCCCTCGGCCAGCAGGAAGTGCGAGGGCCCGGTACCCTCGGGCGGCTGCGTGAGCAGTTGCTCCAGCACCTCGGGCAACGCCGGTACGGGTTCCGTCTCGGCGCGCACCCTCGCCAGGAACGATCGCTCCAGCTCCCGTCGCAGGGCGAGCAGTTCCGGCTCCCACTCCCAGCCGGGGTGGACGCCCGGCAGGCCCCGGTCGTGGAGCTCGTAGCACAGGTGCAGCGCGAGCTGGTGGTCCTCCCCCCAGGGGTCGTGGAGTGGGCCCGGTGGCGCGAGCAGCCGTCCGGCGCCGGGCGGGCCGGCGGTCACCAGCCCGAGCACCGCCGCCGACAGCGGTCCGCGCGGTCCGGGCAGGCCGGGCGGGCCTGGCAGGCCGCTCATCCGCCGCTCCCCCGGCCATCGGCGCAGGCGCAGAGCACGGCGAAGGCGACCGCGAGGGTCAGCGCCCAGCAGCCCGTGAAGGCCCACAGGACAGGTGGCTCCGCCGTCCGGAGTCCGGCCGCGAGCAGGCCGAGCGACAGCAGAGCGAGCCCGAGAACAGGGCCCGGCCGTACCCCGCGCATCATGTCCCAGGCCCTGCTGCGCAGTCCGAGGCCGAACCTGTGCAGCCGTGCTTCCAGGACGCGGTCGCGGCGCAGCTCCCGTTCGATCCCGAGCAGCGCCTCCTGCTCGCGTCCGTCCATGGTGCGTCCTCCTCGCGGGGTCATCCGTCGTGGTCCGGCGGAGCGGCTACCCGGGAAGCGCGAAGGCTAACGCCGCCGCCGGCAGCGTGGCCTTCCGGAGGAGGGCCGCCCGCCCGCCGAGGAGCACTGCGTGCGGGACCGCCCGCCGTTACATTGAGGCGCAGGGGGCGGCAGAAGGGGCGGGAGATCCCGAACGGGGTGGCTGATGCACTCGATCACCGACTGGCTGGACGGCCTGTCCGGCCCGATCGTGTACGCGGTCGTCGCCGCCCTCGTCTTCGCCGAGGACGCCCTCTTCTTCAGCTTCCTCATCCCCGGCGAGAGCGCCGCCGTCCTCGGCGGTTTCCTCGCCCACCAGGGCAGGGTGTCCATCGGCTGGCTGGTCCTCGCCGTGGTCTGCGCGGCCATCCTGGGGGACTCCGTCGCCTACGAGATCGGCCGCCACATCGGCCCGGCGGTCCTCGACACGCGCATGCTGCGGCGTCATGAGGAGCAGGTCGACAAGGCCCGTGACCTGATCCGCCGACGGGGGCCGGCGGCCGTCTTCTTCGGCCGCTTCGTCGCCTTCTTCCGCCCCGTGGTGCCCACGCTGGCCGGCGTCTCCCGCATGCCGTACCGCCGTTTCCTCCTCTTCAACGCCCTCGGCGGCCTCGCCTGGGGCGTCGGGTTCACCCTCCTCGGCTACTTCGCCGGGGCCGCCTACACCAAGGTCGAGGGCACGGTCGGCGGCGTCGTCGCCGCCCTGCTCGCCGCGGTGGTCGTCATCGCCCTCGTCGTCTGGCGCGTGCGCCGCCACAGGTCCTCAGCCCGTACGCGGTCCCGCCGTACGCAGTCCCGCGAGGCCCGGGACGAGAAGCACTGACGGCCGGACCGCCCAACTGACCTCACCGCGCGCGCAGGGGGCCGGGACCCGTCCCCGCCCCGATCCCGGCCCCGCACGTCGCGGTCGGCAGGGCCCCGTCAGTGCTGGTTCTCGGCCTGGAACATCCAGCTGTGCTTCTCCAACTCGGCCGTGAGTCCGATCAGGAGGTCCTGACTGACGGGATCCGCCGGGCCGGTCTCGTCGATGCGCACCCGCATCCGTTCGATCACGGCGGCGAAGGCCTTCACCAGGTTCTGGACGGCCGTCACATCGGCCGTCCAGCCCTCGGGGAAGTCGGGCAGGTTGCTGGTGGCGGCGATCGTGGCGGCCCGTCCGTCCGGGCTGACCCCGATCGCGGCGGCACGCTCGGCCACCTGGTCGGCGTAGTCGCGCGCGGTGGCGACCACGTCGTCGAGCTGGAGGTGGACGGAGCGGAACCGGGGCCCGTAGAGGTTCCAGTGCGTCTGCTTCGCCACCAGGGACAGGTCCAGCAGGTCGACCAGGGTGCCTTGGAGGGCCTCCCCGGTCGTCTTGCGTTCGCTGTCCGGCAGCGGGCTGCTGATGACGATACCCATCGCTGAGTTCCTTCCGGGTCGGGGGAGCCGTCGGCCGGCCCCCGCGGTGCTGGCGGGCCCTCCACCCGGCGGTTCGGCCTCGACGGGCCGTTCTCGGATTCCGGAGGACGGTGCTCCGAGGCGCCGGGGCGTCCGGGACGAGGACGAACGACCGTCCGGGCAGCGGGACCACGCGGCGGCTGCCCCTTCTCGCCGGACGGAAACCACCCGCCTCGCACCGGGAACCGCGCCGGAGCGGTCCGCACGCGATCGAACACGCCGCGCACGCGGGGTTTCCGGGATCAGGGCCATGAATCGGCCCGGGGCGGGTAGCCGAGCGCTGCCGCCGCCGGCGCTCGGTGCCGCTGCGGGCAACCAGGCGCCACTGCCAGAAACGGAGTCCGTCGCATGACCGTCGTCACCTCCTGGTCCACCGCCGTCACGCTGCCCGAAGGCCCGTTCCCCGATGTGACCGTCGAGGCGCAACTGCGCTTCGACACCTCGCTGCCGTACGCGGTGTGCCTGGTCTTCCCGCCCCTCGGGGGCGGCGGGGAGGCGCGGTGGGTCTTCGCGCGTGACCTGCTGAACGAGGGCCGCCACGCCCCCGCCGGCCACGGGGACGTGACGGTCGCGCCCGGGCGGGCGGGCCGGGTCCTGGTCACCCTGTGCGCCGAGAACGGCCGGGCCGTGATCAGCATCCCCGCGGACGCCGTGACGGCCTTCCTCCTCGACTCCTTCACCCTGGTACCGGCCGGCACCGAATCCGACCATCTCGACATCGACGCCGTCCTCGACCGGATCCGGTCCTGACCCGCCACGGCCGACGGCGGCGACCGCTCGGTGAAGGGCCGGGTGTGCCCGGGGAGGGAACCGAACCCATTCCGCCGCGGGCGGGATGGTTTGCCCGGCCCGCAGAGCGGTACACGCGGATCATGGGCGCGGCCGGAGAAACGACGGCTCCACCACCCCCGGACGGTTCCGGCATCACCATCGAACGGCCGGACCGCCCCTCCTGACAACCGTCCCAGTCACCACATGGGAGGACCTCGTGATCGTCCTCGGCGTCATCCTGCTCATCGTCGGTTTCGTCACCGGGATCTCGATCCTGTGGACCATCGGCATCATCCTGGCCGTCATCGGCCTCGTCCTGTGGATCGCGGGCTCCGTCGGACACGCCGTCGGCGGGCGTCGTCACTACTACTGATCCACTCGTCCTATTTTCTGCACCACCCGCCCCATCCCCTGATCCGCCCGTTCACCGGCTCGTGCGGCTGTCGGCCCCGGCACCACGTAGGTGCCGCCGCCGACAGCCGCACGGCGCCGTCAGCCGCACGGTGCCGCCCACCGTCCTCAACGGCAGAGGCGGCCGGCCCTCAGCGGCGGTGGCGGCCGGCGCTGCGGCCGGGCGCCGGGACCACGCCCGGGGCGGGGAGGAACAGCCGGGCGACCTCGCGGCCCAGGTTCACGCCGATCGCCACCGCCATCGCCGTGGCCGTGGCGCGCCCGACACCGACGAGCCCGATCTCGGGCTCGCCCCGGACGAAGGCGAGCAGCCCGAAGTACAGCAACGAGCCGGGCAGCAGCGGCCCCAGTGCCGCGGTGACGTATGGCAGCGAGGAGCTTCCCCGGTAGCGGGCCATGAGCTGGCCGGACAGGCCCACCAGCCCGGCGGCGAGGCCGGTGGCCATGATGGGCTCGCCGCCGGCGTTGACCAGCACGCCGTACGTCGTCCAGCCGACCCCGCTGTTGAGCAGGACGGCCGGCAGCGTGCCCGGCTCGGTGTTGAGCAGCACCGCGAAGGTCAGGGTGAGCAGGAGCGCCGCCACCAGTTGGAGCGGCGGGTTCGACGCCGCGACCGGGACGGGCCGGGCCGCCAGGTCGGCGCCGTTGTTGACGCCGATGTAGAGCACGGTCATCACCCCGACCACCACGCCGGCCATCATGTAGAGCGTTTCCATCAGGCGTGCGGCCGCGGTGAGGTAGAAGCCCGCGAGGCCGTCCTGCGCCGCCGCCACCATGGGCCATCCGGGCAGGAGCGTGTAGAGCCCTCCGGTGATCACCACCGATCCGCCCAGGTTCAACCCGTTGAAGGACAGCAGGATGCCGATCGCCGCCGCCGGGGTCGCGGCCGTCGCGATCCGGTAGAACTCCGGGAGGTCGTGGCGTCCGACCAGCGCCGCGAGCCGGTCGCCGGCCAGTGCCGCGGCGACGGCGCTGACGAACACCAGCCAGGCCCGGGCGTCGGCCCGGCCGCCGACCAGCAGCGTCGCGGCGCCGGCCAGCAGGCCGGAGGACAGGACCAGGAGCCAGGCGGGGTAGCGGCGGCAGTGCCGGCGCACGGCCCTCAGCCGGTGGTGGGCGTCGTCGACGACGAGTCCGCCGGTCGTGATCTCGGTGACCAGCCGGAAGAGCACGGCCAGCCGCGCGTAGTCCCCGGCCGGGTGGCGCACGGACCGCTCGACCGTCACGGGTGGCTCCGAGGGGCCCGGCTGGTACGAGATCGCCACCCGGGTGAAGGTGACCTGGGGGTCGCAGGGCTGGGCCCGGTAGGCCTGCGCGACGGCGAGCATGGCGGCCTCGACGTCCTCAGCGGCCTCGCCGCAGGCCAGCATCAGCTCGCCCACCAGCAGCGCGAGGTCCAGGACGGCGGCCACCGCGGCCGGCCCCGGGTCGTCCGCGCCGGGTTCGCCGGTCACCAGCGGACGGTCGGTGGTCGGGGTGCGCAGCAGCGGCAGCATCAGGTCCGGCCAGGCCGCCGTGCCGTCGGCATCGGCGGATCCGCTCTCCGCCCCGGGCGGCGCCGGCCGGCCGGGAGCTCGGCCCTCCCCCGGAACTCGACCTTCCCCGGGGGCGGGGGCGGCCCCGGGGGCCCCCTCCGGACTCGACTGGGGCGGGACTCTTCCGGTCCGGCTCGCCGGCCCGTCCGCCTCGGCCCGCACGCCGAACTGCTCGTGTTCCGGCATCGTCGCTCCCTGCAACACCCCCCACCTGATGACCTTTCGCACCCATTCGACTACCCGCAGCCATCATTTCGTGAACGTCTCGACCGGAGCGCGGGGGTCCGTTCACGCCCGCCGTTCGTGGGCCGACCCGCCGCGTCCAGGCCGGGGTCCGGGGAGATTCCGCAGTTCAGCGACCTGACACCGGGGCCTGAGAGGGCGAACGGCCATCGAACCGGGGCCGTCCGGGTGAAGCCCGGGACGGAGGGCGAGCCCCGTCCGGCCGTCCCGCCGCCACGGGATATGGCTATCGGGACACACGATCGGAGCGGACGGGAGGAGCGGCGTGCGGCTGTCGAGGTGGAGGGCGCGGGCCGGGCGGCGGGCGGAGCGGGCCGCCCGGAACACGGCGGTCGCGCTGGACCGGCGGCTGCCGCTGTTCGACGGGGCCAAGGGCCTGCTCCGGAAGGTCTTTCCCGACCACTGGTCCTTCCTGCTCGGCGAGTTGGCGCTCTACACCTTCGTGCTGCTGCTGTTGACCGGCGTCTTCCTGACGTTGTTCTTCACACCGTCCATGGCCGAGATCGTGTACGCCGGAACGTACCCGCCGCTTCGCGGGGTGCGGATGTCCCAGGCGTACGCCTCGACGCTGTCGATCAGTTTCGACGTGCGCGGCGGCCTGCTGATCCGCCAGATCCACCACTGGGCGGCGCTGGTGTTCACCGCCGCGATCTGTGCGCACCTGCTGCGCATCTTCCTCACCGGCGCGTTCCGCCGCCCCAGGGAGGTCAACTGGCTGGTGGGACTGACGCTGTTCCAGCTCGCCCTGCTGGAGGGTTTCGCGGGCTACTCGCTGCCCGACGACCTGCTCTCCGGCACCGGCCTGCGCACGGCCCAGGGCTTCATCCTGTCGGTCCCGCTGGTCGGCACCTACCTGAGCTTCTTCCTCTTCGGCGGGGAGCTTCCCGGGCACGACATCATCCCCCGCCTGTACAGCGCGCACATCCTGCTGCTGCCCGGTCTCCTGCTCGGCCTGATCACCGCGCACCTGATCCTGGTCTTCCACCTCAAGCACACCCAGTGGGCCGGGCCCGGACGCACCGACCGCAACGTCGTCGGGAAGCCCCTCTTCCCGCACTTCAGCGTCCAGACGGCGGGCCTGATGGCGATGGTCTTCGGGGTGCTGGCGCTGGCCGCCGCCCTCGCCCAGGTGAACCCGATCTGGCTGTACGGGCCCTACCGCCCCGACCAGGACTCCACCGACGCGCAGCCGGACTGGTACATGGGGTTCATCGAGGGCGCGCTGCGGCTGATGCCCGGGGCCGAGACGCGGCTGTGGGGCCACACCGTCGCCTGGAACCCGCTGATCCCGGCCGTGCTGTTCCCGCTGCTGTTCTTCGCCGCCCTGTACGGCTATCCGTTCTTCGAGCGCTGGATCACCCCGGGCAGCGGCGAGCAGCACCTGTGCGACCGCCCCCGCAACCGGCAGACCCGGACGGCGCTGGGTGTCGCCGGGACGTGCTTCTACGTCGTCCTGCTGGTCGCCGGCGGCCAGGACGTCGTCGCCCGGGCACTGGACGTGCCGGTGGAGGGCCTGAACCGGTTCCTGCGGGTGGGCCTGTTCGTCGGGCCGGTGGCGGCCTTCTGGATCACCCGGCGCCTGTGCCTGGCCTTGCAGGAGCGGGACCTCGAACGGGTGACGGAGGGCGACGAGACCGGGTTCGTGCACGAGGCCGTCGAGGGCGCCTTCCACGGCGAGCACCGGCCGCTCCCCGCCGGCCTGCGCTACACGCTGGCCCTGCGCGACGCCCTGCTTCCCCTGCCGGCGCCGGGCGAGGGCGCCTCGCGGCGCGCACGGCTGCGGGCCGCCCTGAGCTCCTGGTACTACCGGGACAACGTGGAGACGGCGGTGGACGAGCCGCGGCCGGGGCCGCTCGCGTCCACCGACGCGGGACGCTCCGAGCGGTGACGACCGACCGCTCACCACTCAGCGCTCACCGCCGACCGGCCGGACTCACTGCGCGCGCTGGGCGTGCTGGAAGACGAAGCCCAGGACGCCGGCGCCCGTCACACCCGCTCCGATGAGGAAGAGCCACAAGGCGTACACCAGCCCCAGCCCGGTGACCGCGACGCCGGCCGCGGTGAGCAGCGGGTAGTAGCTGCGCGGTGCGAAGAACTCCAGCGGCCCGGCGCCGGTGACGATCTCGGCGTCGGTGCGGTCCTGCGGCCGACGGCCGCGGCGGGAGTACTGGGTCCGGAAGAAGAACGCGATCAGCGTGGACATCATGAAGGCCACGACCAGCGCCGCCTTGCCGGCCGGCTCCCGGGCGAACCAGCCGTAGATCGAAGCGGCGACGGCGAAGAACAGCGCGACGCCCGCGAACAGGTAGGACTCGGTCTTCACCGCGCGTTCTCCTCGCCTTCGAGCGCCGTGCGCGAATACTCCGGGTGGTGCAGGTCGAAGGCCGGGCCTTCGGAGCGGATGCGGGGCAGGGCGTGGAAGTTGTGGCGCGGCGGCGGGCAGGAGGTCGCCCATTCCAGGGAGCGCCCGTAACCCCACGGGTCGTCCTCGGTGACCCGGACCCCGTACCTGGCGGTGCGCCACACGTTGTACAGGAAGGGCAGGGTCGACGCGCCCAGCAGGAACGCACCGACCGAGGAGACGGTGTTCAGGGTGGTGAAGCCGTCCGAGGGCAGGTAGTCGGCGTAGCGGCGCGGCATGCCCTGGGCCCCGAGCCAGTGCTGCACGAGGAAGGTGATCTGGAACGCGGGCAGCAGCATCCAGAAGTGGATCCTTCCGAGGCGTTCGTCCAGCAGCCGGCCGGTGATCTTGGGCCACCAGAAGTAGAAGCCGGCGAACATCGCGAACACGACCGTCCCGAAGAGGACGTAGTGCAGGTGGGCGACCACGAAGTAGCTGTCGGTGACGTGGAAGTCGATCGGGGGCGCGGCCAGCAGGACGCCGGTCAGCCCGCCGAGGAGGAAGGTCACCAGGAAGCCGAGGGAGAACAGCATGGGTGTCTCGAAGGAGAGCGAGCCGTTCCACAGGGTGCCGATCCAGTTGAAGAACTTCACCCCGGTCGGCACCGCGATGAGCAGCGAGGCCAGGGAGAAGAACGGCAGCAGCACCTGGCCGGTGGCGAACATGTGGTGGGCCCAGACGACCGCGGACAGCGCGGTGATCGCGATCGTGGCACCGATCAGTCCGTAGTAGCCGAAGACCGGCTTGCGGCTGAACACCGGGATGACCTCGGAGATGATGCCGAAGAACGGCAGCGCCACGATGTACACCTCGGGGTGGCCGAAGAACCAGAACAGGTGCTGCCACAGCATCGCCCCGCCGTTGGCCGGGTCGAAGACGTGGGCGCCCAGCTTGCGATCCGCCTCCAGCGCGAACAGCGCCGCGGTCAGCGGGGTGAAGGCGAGCAGCGCGAGGATCGAGGTGAACAGCACGTTCCAGGTGAAGACCGGCATCCGGAACAGCGTCATGCCCGGTGCCCGCAGGCAGACGATGGTGGTGATGAAGTTGACGGCTCCCAGGATCGTGCTCAGACCCGCCACGATCAGCCCCACGGCCCACAGGTCGGCGCCCGTTCCCGGGCTGTGGAGCGGCCCGTTCAGCGGGGCGTAGGCGAACCAGCCGAACGACGCGGCGCCGTCGGTGGTCAGGAAGCCCCCGACCACCATCAGGCCGCCGAACAGGTACACCCAGTACGTGAACGCGTTCAGCCGGGGGAACGCCACGTCCGGGGAACCGATCTGCAGCGGCATCACGGCGTTCGCGAAACCGGCGAACGTCGGTGTGGCGAACAGCAGCATCATGATCGTCCCGTGGATGGTGAACAACTGGTTGTACTGCTCGTTGCTCACCACCTGCAGTCCCGGCCGCATGAGCTCCGCGCGCATGAGCATCGCCAGCAGCCCGGCGAACAGGAAGAACCCGAACGCCGTCGTCAGGTACAGGTTGCCGATGGCCTTGTGGTCGGTCGTGCTCAACCACCGCAGCACCGCCGAGCCTTGACGCCGGCGGGCCACGCCGGGCGCCGGGCGGGCGGCGGCCCGCCGCCGGGTCTGCGCCATCCGCTTCCTCCTCCTGCCGGGGCCCGCCCGTACCCGCAGGGGAAAGACGCGGAGACGCTCGCCGGGACACACGCTGTGTCGCCATGCAATCACCCGCCGTCGCGCGGGCCCCTGAACCGGAGTCGGCGTGGCGGCCCCGACCGGGCGCGGATGACGAAGTCGGCGCACTGGTGCGATCCGGTGGGGCGCCGTCCCAGGTCAGCCACGAGTCAGCCGCAGGTCTGCGGCGGATCAGCCGCGGGTCAGCCGCGGGTCTGCGGCGGGTCTGCGGCGGATCAGCCGCGGGTCAGCCGCGAGGCGTCGAACTCGGCCCAGATCGTCTTCCCGTGGCTGTGCGGTTCGGCGCCCCACCGGTCGGCGGTCCGCTCCACGATGAACAGGCCGTGGCCGCCGGGGAGGGCCGGGTTGTGCGGGCGGCGCGGGGTGGGCAGGGTCGGGCTACGGTCGCTGACCTCGGCCCGCAGGCGGGTCCCGGTGGCGTCCAGGACCAGTTCCAGCGGGCCGTCGCCGTGGAGCATGGCGTTGGCGACGAGTTCCGCCACCAGCAGGACGACGTCCGCGAGGGCGCCTTCGCCGGCGCCGGGCCCGGCGGCGGACGCGTACCAGTCGTCGAGGGCGCGGGCGGTGAAGGTCCTGGCGTGGGCGACCGGTTTGGGGATGCCGGACAGGGTCAGCCGCCTGCGCTGGCCGCCGACGGGCAGCACCGGGCCCGGCTGGTGCGGGTCGCCGTCCAGGGTTCCCCGGCTCATCGTCATGTGAGGACACCCTTTCGGATCGACGGCGGTCTCGCACGGTCGGTTTCCCGGCAGTTCTCGGATTATGCCCCGTGCCGGCGTCGAACCGGGGCCGGGGCGGGCGGCCGGCCCCGGGCCGAGGCCCTGGCGGCCCGAGCCGGGGCGGTCAGGCCGCCAGGGCCTCGTCGACCGAGTCGTGGATGGAGAACACCGCCTGCGCGCCGGTCAGTTCGAGGACCCGCATGACGGTGGGCGCCACGGCGGCCAAGTGCAGGTCCAGCCCCTCCTCCGCCGCCGCGAGGCGGGTCTTGAGCAGGAGGTTCAGGCCGGAGGAGTCGCAGAAGCCCACCCCGGCGAGGTCGATCACCACCGCGCCGCGGCGCTGCGCGATCACGCTGGTGAGCAGGTTGGCGGCCGAGGCGAGCGTCTCGATGTCGAGGTCGCCCACGAGGGCGCACACCACCGCGCCGGAGGCCGTGGCACGGGTCTCGACCACCAGTTCCGCGGGCCGCGGGGACGCTGCCGGCGCGGCGGCCGCCCGAACGTCGTCGATTGGCATCATCGTCGTCTCCTCCATGTCCATGCCTTCCGACCATACGGAGGTTGTGCCGGACTGCCAAACACGGGGGTGTGCGCCCGGTTTGGTCCTCCCCGGGGCTCGTGTGGCCACGCATGCTCAGTCGTCCTCCAGCCCGTCGCGCAGGTGCCGCAGGGTGCGGCTGAGCAGTCGGGAGACGTGCATCTGGGACAGCCCGAGGCGGGCGCCGATCTGCGACTGCGTCATGTCCTCGCAGAAGCGCATGGACAGGATGAGCCGTTGCCGCTCCGGCAGGTCGGCGATGAGCGGCTTGAGCGTCACCAGGTCCTCGACGAGGGCGAGGTCCCGGTCGTCCTCGCCGAGCCGGTCGCCCAGGGGGCCGGGGGCGTCGTCGTCGTTGCTGCCGCCGAGGTCCAGGGAGCCGGCGGTGTGCGCGTTCGCGGCGGTCAGCCCTTCGACGACCTCCTCGGGGGAGAGCGCGAGGTGCTCGGCGAGTTCGGCGACCGTGGGGGCCCGGTCCAGGTCCTGCGACAGGCGTTCCTGCGCCTTGGCCAGGAGGATGCGCAGTTCCTGGAGGCGCCGCGGCACGTGGACGGCCCACGTGGTGTCGCGGAAGTGGCGCCGGATCTCGCCGAGGACGGTCGGTATGGCGAAGGTGGTGAACTCGACGCCGAGGTCGGGGTCGAAGCGGTCGATGGCCTTGATCAGGCCGACCGCGCCGACCTGGAGCAGGTCCTCCTGCGGCTCGCGGTGCGAGTTGAAGCGGCGGACCGCGAACCTCACCAGGGACAGGTTCGTCTCGACCAGGGTGGCGCGGACGTAGGAGTACTCCTTCGTCCCCTCCTCCAGCGTGCGGAGCCGGCGCAGCAGCACCTTGTTGAGCTCGCGCGCGTCGGCCGGCGCGATCTCCCGCAGGTCACCGGCGTCGGCGAGCTCCGGCGGGAGCAGGTCCCGAAGCCCTCCGGCGTCGGCGGGTTCCGGCAACGGCAGGTCCCGGGGCTCTCCGGCAGGAGCGGCCGTGCGGGACGGACCTCCCGTCGACGGGTGGGCGGAGGCGGGCAGTTCCCCAGTGGTCGTGGCCATCGGACTCCCTCTCTCGTGCTCTCTCGTGTCGGCGCGGTCTGCCCCCCGGTACCCCGTGTCGGCGGATCGATGCAGCCGCCCCCCGTGGAGGTTTCGTGAAGCCCGCACCGGCGCCGGGGCGCGGACGCGCGTCCGGGCGACGGGCGGGGCGTACGACCGGGTGGCGACCGTTGTCCGGCGGTGTGCGGGCTGGGGTAGCCTCCGAGGGCGGTACAACACCTGGAACGACGGCCAGGTCCCCCGACCCGTCCTTCGGGGTGCCCACGACCGGATTCGGGCCAGTCGGCCCGGCGTTCCACGGAGGCGACGTTCGATGGCTGGCCCGACCACGTCCCGCGACTCACAGCACCACCCGGACGAGGGGGCGGGCGCCGCGCAGGTGGGCGAGCCGGAACTGCGGCTGCTGCTGGCCGGGTTGACGGCGGTGCGCGACGGCGATTTCAGCACCAAGCTGCCGGGCGACGCGGACGGGCTGCTGGGCGAGATCGCCACGGTGTTCAACGGCATGGTCGACCAACTGTCGCGGTTCACCTCGGAGGTGACCAGGGTCGCCCGGGAGGTCGGCACCGAGGGCCGGCTCGGCGGCCAGGCCCAGGTGCCCGGGGTGTCGGGCACCTGGGAGGACCTGACCGACTCGGTCAACGCGATGGCGGGCAATCTCACCACCCAGGTGCGGGACATCGCCCAGGTCGCCACCGCGG
Source organism: Kitasatospora sp. NPDC088264 (assembly GCF_040685715.1). Lineage (NCBI taxonomy): Bacteria > Bacillati > Actinomycetota > Actinomycetes > Kitasatosporales > Streptomycetaceae > Kitasatospora > Kitasatospora sp. NPDC088264. The sequence goes on along the minus strand of NZ_JBFBIR010000018.1, from coordinate 88,763 downwards.
TGGCCAAGGGGGACCTGTCGCAGAAGATCACCGTCGACGCCCGGGGCGAGATCCTGGAGCTGAAGAACACCGTCAACACGATGGTCGACCAGCTGTCCTCGTTCGCCGGTGAGGTGACCCGGGTGGCGCGGGAGGTCGGTACCGAGGGCATCCTGGGCGGCCAGGCCGACGTCAAGGGCGTCTCGGGGACGTGGCGCGACCTCACGGACTCGGTGAACTTCATGGCCGGCAACCTCACCGGCCAGGTCCGCGCGATCGCCCAGGTGGCCACGGCGGTCGCGCGCGGGGACCTGTCGCAGAAGATCACCGTCACCGCGCGCGGCGAGATCCTGGAACTGAAGGAGACCATCAACACGATGGTCGACCAGCTGTCCTCCTTCGCCGACGAGGTGACCAGGGTCGCCCGGGAGGTCGGCACCGAGGGCCGGCTCGGCGGCCAGGCCGAGGTGGAGGGCGTCTCCGGCACCTGGAAGCGCCTCACCGAGAACGTCAACGAGCTGGCCGGCAACCTCACCCGGCAGGTCCGCGCGATCGCCGAGGTCACCAGCGCCGTCGCCGCCGGCGACCTCACGCGCTCGATCAGCGTGGACGCCTCCGGCGAGGTCGCCGACCTCAAGGACAACATCAACGCCATGGTCGGGTCCCTGCGCGAGACCACCCGCGCCAACGAGGAGCAGGACTGGCTCAAGACCAACCTCGCCAGCTTCTCGGCCCTGATGCAGGGCCGGCGCGACCTCGGGGTCGTCGCCGAGTCCGTCATGGACGAACTCGCCCCCCTCGTCGGCGCGCAGTGCGGCGTCTTCTACCTCGCCGAGGACAGCCCCGTCGGGACGGTGCTCCAGCTGGTCGGCTCCTACGCCTTCCCCGACGGCGAGCGCCCCACCCGCTTCCGCCTCGGCGAGTCGTTCGTCGGCCAGGCCGCCCGCAGCCGGCGCGCCATCACCGTCGACGCCCTGCCGCCGGACTACCTGGCCGCCGCCTCCGGCCTCGGCCGCACCGGGGCGCTGTCCCTGGTGGTGCTGCCCATCGTGGTCGAGGACCAGGTCCTCGGCGTCATCGAACTGGCCTCCGTCCGGCCGTTCACCCAGGTCCACCTGGACTTCCTCGACCAGCTCATGGAGACCATCGGCGTCAACGTCAACACCATCATCGCCAACGCCCGCACCGACGAGCTGCTCGACGAGTCCCAGCGGCTCACCGCCGAACTCCAGGTCCGCTCACAGGAGTTGCAGTCACGCCGGGACGAGTTGCAGGCCTCCAACGCCGAGCTGGAGGAGAAGGCCGACCTGCTGGCGGCGCAGAACCGCGACATCGAGACCAAGAACCTGGAGATCGAACAGGCCCGCCAGGAACTGGAGGAGCGCGCCCACCAGCTGTCCCTCGCCTCGAAGTACAAGTCGGAGTTCCTGGCCAACATGAGCCACGAACTGCGCACGCCGCTCAACAGCCTGCTCATCCTCGCCCAGCTGCTCGCCCAGAACCCCACCCGCAACCTGACCGCCAAGCAGGTCGAGTACGCCGGGATCATCCACTCCGCCGGCTCCGACCTGCTCCAGTTGATCAACGACATCCTCGACCTGTCCAAGGTCGAGGCCGGAAAGATGGACCTCAACGTCGAGGCGGTGCCGCTGCGCGCGCTGCTCGACTACGTCGAAGCCACCTTCCGCCCGCTGACCAGCCAGAAGAACCTCGCCTTCACGGTGCGGACGGTCCAGCAGATCCCCGCCGAACTCCTCACCGACGACTACCGGTTGCGCCAGGTGCTGCGCAACCTGCTGTCCAACGCCGTCAAGTTCACCGAGCAGGGCCGGGTCGAACTGCGCATCGAGCCCGCCGACGAGACCGACCTGCCCGACGCCGTCCGGCGCGGCGGCCCGGTGCTCGCCTTCCACGTGAGCGACACCGGAGTCGGCATCGCCCCCCAGCACGTGGAGAGCGTCTTCGGCGCCTTCCAGCAGGCCGACGGCACCACCAGCCGCAAGTACGGCGGCACCGGCCTCGGGCTGTCCATCAGCCGCGAGATCGCCTACCTGCTCGGCGGCGCGATCACGGTGGAGAGCACCCTGGGGCGGGGCAGCACCTTCACCCTCTACGTCCCCGCGACCCGCCCCGACCTGGCCGAGACCGGCGCCGACGGGGCCCGCAGGACGCTGGGCACCGGTGGCACCGGCCCGTCCGAGGCCCCGGAGCGCGCCCCCTCGCCTCCCGCCGGTCAGCCACGGCGCCTGCTCGTGGTCGAAGGCCGCCCCAACGGCCTGCTGTCCCTGGTGGCGGAGAACGCCGTCGCCGACGTCGCCCGCTCCGCCGGCGCGCAGCGCCGGGTCGAGATAGTCACCACGGTCGGTGCCCCGGAGGCTGCCACTGCGCTCGCCACCGCCCCGTACCACTGCGTCGTCCTGGAACTCGACCTGCCGGACAGCGCGGCGGCCACGCTCCTGGCGGAGATGGAACGCGACCCGGCCCTGCACACCGTCCCGGTGCTGGCCCACAACAGCCGGGGCGTCACCACCGACGACGAGCACGCCGTCCGCCCGGAGGGGGAGCGGCCGCTGGAGCTCATCTCCAGCCTCGACGAGCTGCGCGAACGCATCGCCCTCCACATGAGCGCCGACGGGCCCGGGCGCGTCCTGCCCCCGGTGCGCCGGACGGACGGGAACCCCGCCCGGGGCCGCGGGGCCGACCCGGTGCTCTCCGGCCGCACCGCGCTGGTGGTCGACGACGACGACCGCAACCTCTTCGCGATCACCAGCATCCTGGAGCTGCGCGGCATGCGGGTCCTCCAGGCCGAGAACGGGCTCGCCGCGCTCCAAGCCCTCCGCGCGCACCCCGGGATCGACGTGATCCTGATGGACGTGATGATGCCCGAGATGGACGGCTACACCGCCACCGCGGCGATCCGCGCCATGCCCGAGCACGAGGGGCTGCCGATCATCGCGGTCACCGCCAAGGCCATGATCGGCGACCGGGAGAAGAGCCTGGCCTCGGGAGCCAGCGACTACATCACCAAGCCGGTCGACGCCGACGCGGTGATCGGCAGGATCAGGGACCACCTCACCCGGTAGTCGCCCTGTCCCATGCCCCCGTGTCCCCTCGCGCCCACCCCGACAGTCCAGACTTCAGGAGCCGACAGCCGTGCACCATCCGCAGGAGCCGCGCGCCACGGACCGTCCCGCAGCGGTCGGACCGGCCGACACGCCGAGGGTCGGAGCGCAGCGGAGCGCTGCCGAGGCGCAGGCAGCGGCCCGGGCCCGCTCCGGAGGCGAGTCCGCGGCGGTCGACCGGCTCGCCACCACGGTGGAGCGGCTCAGGCTGGAACTGGAACAGGCCCAGGCCCAGGCGGCGGGCCGCGCCGTCGTCGAGATGGGCGTCGGAGTGCTGGTGGAGCGCCTGCGGTGCGGGCCCACCGAGGCCGCCAGGCAGCTGGAGAGCCTCGCGGAGCAGGCCGGGGTGACGGTCCTGGCGCTCGCCGCCGACCTGGTCAACCAGGCCGCGGCGGACGAGATCTCCGCCCTCGCCCGCGAGTTCGTCGCGGACGCCTCGGCTCCCCCGGCCGAAGCGGTGGCCGTGCGGCTGCGCAGTGCCGAGGCGGACGTGCTCGCGAGCGGTGACGCGGCGGCGGCGGCGCGTTCCATGCTGGAGCACGCGCTGCGACCGCTCGGCGTGGCCGCCGTCGCCATCTGGGCGGCCCACCCGGACCTCTCCCTGTCGCTGGCGGGCAGCGCCGGTTTCCCCGAGGAGGAGGCACGCCGCTGGCGCCACGTCCCGCCCGGCGTTCCGACCCCCGCCCGCCGTGCCCTGGACGAGCGGGCGGCGGTCGGCTACCCGACGCTCGCCGGCGCCTCGCTGCCCTCGATCGGCCAGCACGAGATCCACGGCGGTCGGCTCGCCGTCCCGGCCGGCGTCGGCGGGCGGCTCATCGGCGTCCTGGAGATCTGCTGGCCCGGCACGCTGCCCGAGCGCTCCCAGCCGCTCCAACGCCAGTTCGAGGCGCTCGCCGAGCTGGCCGCCACCACGCTGGAGTCCTGGAGCGGGCAGGAGCCCTCCGCCTGCGACCCGGCCGACGCGCAGTTCGGCGAACTGCGGCAGCTCACCGACGGCCTGCTCGACCCGTGCATGATCCTGCGGGCGGCGCCGGACAGCGACGAGTTCCCGCCCCGGTTCGTGATCCGGCACCTCAACCCGGCCTTCGTCGACTTCGCCGGCCGGCCCACCGGCGTGATCACCGGCACCCGCCTGCTGGAGGCGTACCCGCTGGCGGCCGAACCGGGCGGCCTGGCCGACAAGGTCGAACACGTCTTCGCCACCGGAGAACCCTTCCGCGCCCAGGACATGCGCCTCGCCGCCCTGGTCGACGGAGTACCGCTGACCACCCGGGCGCAGGTGAGCATCAGCCGGCACGGCAGCCACCTCGCGGTCGTCTGGCGCCTCGACGACGGCACCCCGCGCGTCGCCCGCCTGCTGCAGCACGCCCAGCGGCTCGGCCGGATCGGCGGGTTCGAGGAGAACCTGCGGACCCGGCAGATCGCCTGGAACGAGACGGTGTTCGAACTGCACGGGCTGCCGCCCACCGCCGCGCCCCTGGCCCTCGACCAGCTCCCCGACCACGCCCACCCGGACGACCGCCACGCCATCGACCGGTTCCTGCGCACCCTCCTGCACCACCAGCGCCCGGCCTCCACCGCCTTCCGCCTCCAGCGGCCGGACGGCGTCACCCGCCACATCCGCGTCGTCGCGGAGCCCGTCCGCGATCCCGGCAGCGGTCTCGACGGCGATCCCGGCAGCGCTCCGGACAGCGGTCTCGGCACCGTCCGCGGCGCCTACCAGGACATCTCCGCCCAGCACTGGACGGAGGTCGCACTCGCCGCCACCCGCGACCAGCTCGCGCAGAGCGAACAGCAGGCGGCCGAACGCAGCCGCCTCGCCCTCCAGCTCCAGCACGCCATCATGCCGCCCACCCGGGGCCCGCTGGACCTGCACGACCTGAGCGTCGCCGTGCGCTACCGCCCGGCGGAGAAGGACCACCTGGTCGGCGGGGACTGGTACGACACCCTCGCCCTGCCCTCGGGAGACGTCCTGCTGTGCGTGGGCGACGTCTCCGGGCACGGCATCGAGGCCGCCACCGGCATGGTCGCACTGCGCAACGCCCTGCGCGGCCTGGCCGCCACCGGCGCCGGGCCGGCCCAGTTGCTGAGCTGGCTCAACAGCGTCACCCACCACCTGACCGACAACGTCACGGCCACCGCGGTGTGCGGCCTCTACGAACCCGCGACCCGCCGGTTGCGGTGGGCCCGCGCCGGGCACCCGCCGCCGGTCCTGCTGCGTGGCGGGCGGGCGGACATCCTGCCCCAGCTGGGCGGCATCCTCCTCGGCGCGATCGGCCACGCCGACTACGAGCAGGGCGAGCTCGTCCTGGAGGCCGGCGACACGCTGGTGATGTACACCGACGGGCTCATCGAGCGCCGCGACGAATCCCTCCAGGCGTCGCTGACCAGCCTGACGGCCCTCGCCGAGGACTCCCGTACCGGGTCGGCCACCGGGTCCGCCACCAGGTCCGCCGCCGGGTCGGCCACCGGCTCGGACACCGGCTCGGCCAACCTCGAAGAGCTCCTGGACCACCTGCTGCGCTACAGCAACGCCGACACCGACGACGACACCTGCCTGGTCGGAGTGATGGTGCGGTAGCGGTCGGACGGGCAGGTGCATGTCCGCGGCGAACCGGGGCAGCCGAGGGACGAATCGACGCGTCCCCTGATCGAGGAGGTCCCCGTGCTCGCCCTGGTCCTGGTCCTGCTGCTCGCCCTGCTCCTGTTCGGCTTCGGCTTCGCCCTGAAGGTGCTGTGGTGGGTCGCCCTCGCGGTCCTCGTCGTCTGGCTCCTGGGCTTCCTCGCCCGCGGCACCACCTCCTCCGGCGGACGGGGCCGCTGGTACCGCTGGTAGCCCGCCGTACGCACGGCCCCGTCGCCGGCCGCCGGGGCGCCCGAGCCGCCGCGCAGCCCCTGCGCGGCGGCTCGCGCGTGCGCGCCTCCCGCACCGCCCCCCGGGGGGCGGAACCGGCGGGTGTCGCGGGCGCGGGCCGGGGCAGACGCCGGGGCATGAACCCGATCGAACAAGGCCTGCGGGCCGTGGACCGCTTCCAGCAGCACCGCCGGGTGCCCGCCGTGGTCATCGGCGTCGTGCGCAAGTACGGGGACGACCGGGGCGGGCTGCTGTCCGCCCTGATCACGTACTACGGCTTCGTCGCCCTGATCCCGCTGCTGCTCCTGCTCAGCACCGTTCTCGGCTTCGTCCTGCACGGCCGCCCCGGGGCCCAGCAGTCGGTGCTGAACTCGGCGCTCGCCGACTTCCCGATCATCGGCGACCAACTGCGCCAGAACGTCCACTCCCTCCAGGGCAGCGGTCTGGCACTGGCCATCGGCGCGCTCGGCCTGCTGTACGGGGCGCTCGGCATCACGCAGGTCCTCCAGCACGCCATGGCCGAGGTCTGGAACGTGCCCGGGGTGCAGCGGCCCGGTTACTGGCCCCGGTTGGGGCGCGGCCTGCTGCTGTTCACGGTCCTGGGCGCCGGCCTGGTGCTGGGTACGGCGGCCGCCTCGCTGGTCGGCAGCGCCCTGGGCGGGGTGCCCGCCCGGGTGGGGGGCCTGCTGGTCTCGGCGCTGCTGAACACCGCCCTGTGCCTGGCCTGCTTCCGCGTGCTCACCCCGCACAAGATCCCGACCCGGGCCCTGCTGCCCGGCTGCGCCGTCGCCGGGCCCCTGTTCACCGTCCTCCAGGCGTTCGGTTCGCTCCTGGTGACCCACGAGCTGCGCCACGCGGGCCAGGTCTACGGCTTCTTCGCGACCGTGATCGGCCTGCTCTCCTGGCTCTACCTGGCCGCGCAGATCACCGTGTACGCCGCCGAGGCCAATGCGGTGCTCGCCCGTCGGCTGTGGCCCCGCAGCCTCCTGCAACCGCCGCTCACCGCCGCCGACGAGAAGGTGCTGTCCTCCGTCGCCCGCCAGGAGGAGCGCCGCCCCGAACAGCACGTCGAGGTCTCCTTCCACGACGGGGAGCGGCCCGGCGGGGCCGGTGACGACGGGCCGCGCGGCCCGTCGTCCCCCGACGCCCGGTGACACCCCCTGCGGCTACCGCCCGCCCCCGCTTCGTCCCTCCCGGCCCGGGCGGCGCAGCTCGCTCGCCGGGGCGGCGGTCGCGGGCCGGTACACGGTGAGCCCGGCCGGGACCTTGGACAGTCGCAGGGCGCCGCGCGCGGGGACGCTCTCGCCGTCGACGGCGATGCGGGCGGCGTCGCCGAGGGAGTCCAGGTCCAGGGCGCGCAGCCGGGCGGCCCGGTAGACCCGGGACCGGTCCAGGGTGCCGGACAGGAAGGCGGCGGCCAGGCGGGTGCGGGCGAAGGGCCGGCCGCCGTCGACGACCCGGACGTCGAGCTGTCCGTCGGCCAGGGCGGCGCGGTGGGTGGGGGCGAAGCCCGCCGGTTCGTACGCCCCGTTGCCGGCGAACAGCAGCCACAGCCGGTGCGGGCGGCCGTCGGCGTGGACGGTGACGGGTTCGGCGGTCGGCAGCAGCTTGGCGACGGCCACCGCGAGGGCCGGCCACTTGCCGATGCGCTTCTCCAACTTCTCCCGCTGGTGGACGAGTTCGGGGTAGATGCCGAGGCTGAAGGTGTTCACGAAGGTCCGGGCGCCGGCGTCGTCGGCGGCCAGGCCCAGGTCCACGCCGACGGCGGTGCCCGCCTGGACGGCCTCGGCGGTGGCCTCGTGGGTGGTGGCGCCGAGGTCGAGGGCGAAGTGGTTGAGGGTGCCGCCGGGGAAGACCGCCAACGGCAGCGCGCGCTCGACGGCCAGCGCCGCGGCCAGGTTGACGCTGCCGTCACCGCCGCACACCCCGAGCGCGCCACCGGCCCTGGCGGCCCGGTCGGCGGCTTCCGTCAGTATCTTCGCCAGGTCGTCCTGCGGCCCGCACACCCGGACGTCCGCCTCGGGCAGCAGGGCGCGCAGCGTCCCGGCCACGTCCTCGGCGGTGGGGGCGAGCGGAGAGCCGCTGCCGGAGCCCGAGTTGACCACCACCGACAGCCCCCTCCCCTGCGGCAGGGCCGGGGCCGGACAGGGGGCCGGGGCGGCGGGCGGCGGCACGTCGGACGAGCGCGGCCACCAGTGCAGGGTCGCGGCGGCGGCCGCCGTACCCAGTGCCGCACCGGCCAGGACGTCGCCCGGGTAGTGCACGCCGGTGTAGACGCGCGAGAGGGCCACCGCCGCCGCGACCGGCGCGACGGCCGCGCCCAGCAGCGGGGACTCGATCGCCACACCGGCGGCGAAGGCCGCCGCGGACGCGGAGTGACCGGAGGGGAAGGAGGTGGTGACGGGCTGGCGCAGCAGCCGGCGCACGGCCGGGACGGCGTCCAGCACCGGGCGGGGCCGGCGGGTGGCGTGCTTGGCGACGGTGTTGGCGGTGGCCGAGGCGATGGCGAGCGAGCCGAGGCCGCGCAGGGCCGCGCGTCGCCCGCGGCGTCCGCCGACCGCGCCGAGGACGGCGGCGGTGCCCATCCACAGCACCCCGTGGTCGGCAGCCCGGCTCAGCGCCCGCAGCCAGGGGCGGGTGCCGTGCAGCGGCGCGGCGGCGATGCGGTCGAAGAGGGCTCGGTCTATGGCGTCCAGTCGGGTGGTCTTCAGTCGCTTCATCCGACAAACCTACGGCGGGCGGGCGACAACGCCGGGGAAGAGGCCGAGGGGTGTGTCGCGGCGGCCGGGCGGCCGTGACGGGCCGCGTGCAGGACCCGGAACTCCCCCAGCAGGGGAGCTCGGTGCGACCGCTGTCCCTTCCCTGCTATCCCGCGTCGCGCGGCGGCAGCCCCCGGGTGATCCGGTCGAACAGCTCGGCCAGCGGCTCGCCGAGGTCCTGACCGAACTCGGTCAGCCCGTAGGTGACCTGGGGCGGCGTCGTCGGCTCGACCCTCCGCCAGACCAGGCCGTCCTGGACCAGCGCGCGCAGGGTCTGGGCGAGCATCTTCTCGCTGATGCCGTGGATGCTCTCGCGCAGCTCGTAGAACCGCAGGTCGTTGCTCCGCAAGGAGATCAGCACCCAGATGCCCCACCTGCTGGTCACGTGGTCGACCACCTCGCGCGCGGGGCAGTCGGTGTGAAACACCTCATACCGCTTCCCGGCCTCGCCCTGCCTGTCCTGCACACCTACCACCATGTCCTGAGCTTACGTCAAGGTATGTCCTTACCAAGGGTTAGCCCTGGCTCCTAGCGTGGGGACCACCGAGGCCGCAGCGGCCACGGCGGACGTCGAACGAGGAGCTGACCATGATCGTGGTGACCGGGGCCACCGGCAATGTGGGCCGACCGCTGACGCGGGCACTGGCCGAGGCGGGCCGACAGGTGACGGCGGTGTCGCGGCACGCGGTGGCGGTGCCGGACGGTGTCCGCCACGTGGCGGCCGACCTGGCCGGGCCGGCCGGCCTCGAACCCGCGCTGGACGGGGCGGAGGCGCTCTTCCTGCTGCTGTCCGGCGACCTGCACGCCGCCGGGGCCAACCCGGCCGACCTCATCGGCCAGGCCGTGGCCGGCGGGGTCCGCCGGATCGTCCTGCTCTCCTCGCAGGGCGTGGCGACCAGGCCCTTCGGCCCGACGCGGATCGCGATGAGCGAACTGGAGGACGTCCTGCGGGGGTCCGGTGTGGACTGGAGCATCCTGCGGCCGGGCGGCTTCGCCTCCAACGCCCTGTGGTGGGCCGAGTCCGTCCGCGCGCAGCGGGTCGTCGCCGCGCCCTTCGGCGACGTCGGGGTGCCGATCATCGACCCGGCGGACATCGCCGACGTCGCGGCGGCCTGCCTGCTGGAGGACCGGCACAGCGGCGGCGTGTACGAGCTGACCGGCCCGGAGGTGGTCACCCCGCGCCAGCAGGCGCAGGCCATCGCGGCCGCCCTGGGCTCGCCGGTGCGGTTCCACGACCTCACCCGCGACGAGGCCGCCGCCGCCATGGCCCAGGGCATGCCGGTGGAGCTCGCCGAGGACACCCTGGACATCCTCGGCTCCCCGAACCCGGCCGAGCTGCGCGTCAGCCCGGACGTGCAGCGGGTCCTCGGCACCGCCCCGCGCCCCTTCGCCGACTGGGCCGCCCGCAACGTCGCCGCCTTCCGCTGAGCCTGCCCGACTGGCCCCGTCGGCACCGCGCCGGCTCTCGGCTGGCGGCCGACTCCGGATGTTCCGGGTGTGGAACCGCCGATCCCGGGCAGACGCCGTCCGGGGCGGACCGAGCCCCCACTACCGAGAGGAGTGATCCGATGAGTGCCAAGGACAAGCTGCACAACGCGGCCGAGAAGGTCCACGGCAAGGCCAAGGAAGCCGCCGGACGGGCCACCGGCGACCGGGTCGTCGAGGCCGAGGGCCGGGGCAAACAGATCAAGAGCGACCTGAAGCAGGCCGGCGAGAAGATCAAGGACGTCGGAAAGGACTGACCCGGTGCACGGCGGCCGCGCCCGCGCGGCCGCCCCGCCACGCCCCGGCCGGCTCAACCGTCCCTGCCCGGCCCGTGGGACTCAGGAACCCGTGGAGACGCCGCCGTCCCGCGTGACCGGCGAGAACGCCAGGCCGCCACGCGCCGAGGCCCGAACCCTCTCGGGGTTCGGGCCTCGCGGTCGCGGTCCGCGCACGCGGTGGGTCTGCGGCTGGGGTGTGATCAGCCGATCTGGCCCCACGGAGAGAAAGGACCGCCGGGGGTGGACTGGCTGCTGCCGGCGACGTTGCCGCTGGCGGAGGTCACATAGATGGCGATGGTGTTGAACCGGCTGAACACCGCGCTCGGATCGCTGGCCACACCCGTCGGGTCACCCGCGTCCGCGACCGTGCCCCACGATCCGAACGGGCCGCCCGGAGTGTTCTGGTTGGTGCCCTGGATGGTCCCGGCGGTGGTGCGGGCGTAGACCACCATGAGGCCGCTCGGTGTCTGGAGCGCGGCCGGCTTGCCGACGAACCCACCACCCGTCGAAAGCTGCTGCCAGGGAGAGAAAGGACCACCAGGCGTGCCCTGACCGGCACCGGCGACGTTGCCGCTGGCAGACGTCACATAGACCGCGATGGTGCCGGACTGAGTGAACACCACACTCGGATCACTGGCCACACCCGTCGGATCACCCGCGTCCGCGACCGTGCCCCACGACGCGAACGGACCGCCCGGAGTGTTCTGGTTGGTGCCCTGGATGGTCCCGGCGGTGGTGCGGGCGTAGACCACCATGAGGCCGCTCGGTGTCTGGAGCGCAGCGGGCGTGCCGACGAACCCACCACCCGTCGAAAGCTGCTGCCAGGGAGAGAAAGGACCACCAGGCGTGCCCTGACTGGCACCGGCGACGTTGCCGCTGGCAGACGTCACATAGACCGCGATGGTGCCGGACTGAGTGAACACCACACTCGGGTCACTGGCCACACCCGTCGGGTCACCCGCGTCCGCGACCGTGCCCCACGATCCGAACGGGCCGCCCGGAGTGTTCTGGTTGGTGCCCTGAATGGTGCCCGCGGTGGTGCGGGCGTAGACCACCATGAGGCCGCTCGGTGTCTGGAGCGCGGCCGGCTTGCCGACGAACCCACCACCCGTCGAAAGCTGCGCCCACGGGACGAACGGACCGCCGGGGGTGTTCTGGTTGGTGCCGTACACGTTGCCGTCCGCACCGACCCGGTACAGGGCGATGGTGCCGTTGCTGGTGAGCACCGTCGAGTCGGCGGAGCCCCGGGCGGTGGAGGCCTGCGGCGCGATGGTGAAGACGCCGCCCTGGTAGGTGTGCTCCTGGCCGTCGATCTCGTTGGCGATCATCGAGATGTTGAACGTGCCCGCCGCCAAGGGGGCCGTGTCGAAGGGGACTTGGTAGTTGGTGGCGCCGCCGCTGGTGGCGCGGAAGCGGTTGTAGTAGCCGTTCGGGCCGGTGACCACGTAGTCGAGCCAGTTGATGACGCCGCTCTGCGTCGGGTGTGCCGTGAGGTTCAGCGTGCCGGACACGGTCTGGCCCGAGTTGAAGCCCCACAGCAGGACGTTGAAGTCGGCGGGAATGGCGGGAGCGAGGTTCTTGGAGCGCAGCAGCTCGAAGGAGGAGGTGGGGTAGCCGTCGATGGAGGACCAGTGGGTGTTGGCCGAGTACTCCTTGGTCGGGACGCTGCTGTTGTCCTCGGCGATGTACGTGAAGTCGCCGGCGGCCTGGTTGGTCCAGCCTGCGAAGAGGTTGATGTGCTTGCCGGCGACGGCGAGGGCGTCGCCGGGCTGAAGCTGGGACCAACTGCTGAGCTTGGTGCTGTACTTCGGGTCGTCGATACCGGGTGCGGGGTACGTGACCGGCGGGCTGCCGGGGAGTTGCCAGGCCATGTCGACGAGACCGCCGCAGTCGGTGCGGTACGGGCCGCCGACCGCGCTGTCCGAGAACGACTGCCCCTGGTTGTAGGTGACCCCGTGGGCGACCCAGTCCCGGGCGCGCCGGACCATCTGGGCGCCGGTGAGCTTGTTCCCGACACCGGTGCCGAGGGTGCCGGTGGAGGTCGGCGTCCTGTTGCCGTCCGGGTAGTAGGTGCCGTCCGCCGAGGCGGGGGAGGCGGTGAGAAGACCGGCGGCCACGGCGGTCGCGGCGAGCACGCAGACGCGGCGCAGGGCACGGGCAGGACGGGGCGTGCTGGGCATGGGGGTCCCCTTGGATGTGGGCGGGCGAGCGAGGGTCGGTGCGGGTCAGCGAGGGTCAGCGAGGGTCAGTGCGGATGGACGGCGGCGGCGTACCGGCCGGCCGTTGCTGCGGTGAGGGCCCGGGCCAGCAGGTTCTCGGCCAGGGCGTGCGCGGTGGTCGGGCCGTCCGCGCGGACGAAGAGCACCAGGGCGATGCGGCCCCGGTCCGGTACGGCGCGGACGTGTTCGAGCCCGTGCTCCGGGGTGGCGTGCGCCCACAGGACGTCCTCGACGATCCGCGCCGCGGCGGTCGTGGTGGGCGCACCGCTGGTGTCCACGACGGTGGCCCGGACGGCGAGCACGGCGCTCAGTCCCAGCCGATGCCGCTGGCGGACGGGCCGGCCACGACCGGCGGCACGGTGGTGGTGGAGCCGTCCCAGCCGATACCGTCCCCGTCCCCGGCCCCGCCCGCCACGACCGGCGGCACGGTGGTGGGACCGTCCCAGCCGATGCCCGCCGGCGCCGTGGTCGCGGCGGTGGCCGAGGCCGCGGGCGCCAGGATCCCCGACAGGGCGACGGTGACGGCGGCGGTGGCGAGCAGGCGGGCGGTCTTGGACATGGCGGCACCCCAGGCGGCTTGTGTGGTGGGAGATCTGATCGAGGACCAGAACTTCGGGGAGGCTGTTCGGCGGTTGCCCCGCCGCTCTCCCGGTGACCACCATCCTGCTGGCACCGCCCGCACCCCGGAAGGTGAGAACCCCGTCAGCAACCGGCCTGGCCGCTTCAGGACCCGGCGCCCCGGCGCCCGCCGCGTTGTTCGTGAGATCCCCGCGCCCACCACCGGCTCACAGCGGTCATGGTCACGGACTCCTTCGACAACCGCTTCCACTACGGACTGTCACGGCTGCTGCCCCCGAGGGCCTGAACCCGAGACCGGGAGGCGAGCGCGGGAGGCGAGCGCATCGAATCGGCCGGACCCCGCCCGGGGCAGGACTGCTTGTGGAGTCGAAGCCGGGCTGGGATGATCCCGATGTGTCGCACGGCGGCATGGCACGTTCGACATCGCACCGGGGGGCTGCGCGCATGCTGGACATGCTGGGGTTGGACCGTGTCTCGGAGGCCGTCTACCGGGCCATGCTCGCCGATCCGCAGGGCGGCGTCAGGGAGTTGTGCGACCAGCTGGGCCTGCCCGAGCCCGCCGTACGGGAGGCCCTCGACCGGCTGGCCGATCTGCAACTGCTCCGGGCCTCCCGGGAGGCACCCGGGGTTCTGCTGCCGGTGAGCCCCGCGCTCGGCCTGGAGCTGATCCTGCGCCGCCAGGAGCAGGAACTGCTGCGCCGCCAGCAGGATCTGGAGATCGGCAAGGCCGCGGCCGCCCGGGCGATCGCCGAGTACGCCGACCTGCGGCCGAACACCCCGGTCGAGACCGCCGAGCGCCTGGTGGGCCTGGACGCGATCCAGGCCAAGCTGGAGATCCTCGCCCAGGCGGTCACCGGGGAGTGCCTGTCCGTGATGCCCGGCGGAGCACAGTCCCGGGCCAGCCTGGACGCCTCCCGGCCACTGGACGAGGCGGCCATGCGGCGCGGGGTGGCACTGCTGACGCTCTACCAGGACAGCGTGCGGCACGATCCGGCGACGCTCGCCTACGCCCGCTGGATGACCGAGGAGAGCGGCCTGGTCCGCACCTGCCCGACGCTGCCGCCCCGGATGCTCATCTTCGACCGCCAGGTCGCCGTGGTCCCGATCGACCCGGCCCACACCCGGCTCGGCGCCCTGTGCACGCGCGAGCCCGGGATCGTCGCCTCCCTGGTCGCCCTCTTCGAGCGGACCTGGCAGGCCGCCGTCCCGCTCGGCGCCGACCGGCGCAAGGACACCGAGACCGGCCTCAGCGCCACCGAGCAGGAACTCCTGCGGCTGCTCGCGTCCGGCCTCACCGACGAGGCCGCTGGCCGGAACCTGGGCCTGTCGGCACGCAGCGTCCGCCGCCAGATGGCCGGGCTGATGGAGCGCCTCGACGCGTCGAGCCGCTTCGAGGCCGGCCTCAAGGCGGCGCAGCGCGGCTGGCTCTGAGCGGCCGCTCCCCCGGCACCCGGCCGGCTACGATCGCCGGGCGGCTACGGTTGCAGGCCGGCTACGGTCGCCGGGCGAGCAGGTCCTTGATCACGGTGTCGAACCCCCGTGGGGGGCGACCGAGAAGCTCGGCGACGTCGTTCGTCGCCCGGTCGTACCGGTTCTCGCCGTGCAGCCTGGCCATCGTGGCGATGTGGTCGAACACGTGGTCCGGCAGGCCTTGGCTCTTGAGGTCGTGCTCCAGCCACTCCTGGTAGGGCACGTCGACGTAGGTCACCTCGCGGCCCAGGGCGGCGGAGAACTCGGCCGCGATGGCCGTCATGTCGCGGGATCGAGCCCCGGTCAGTTCGTGGACGCGGCCGGTCCGGGGGGCAGGATCGAGCAGGAGTGCGGTGACGACCTCGGCCACGTCGGCGGCCGCGACCGGTGAGGTCCGGGCCGAGCCGAAGGGGAGGCGGATCGTGCCGTCCCGCCGGATCGAAGCCGCCGCCACCTTGGTGAAGAGCGGATTCTCCATGAACACGGTGGGCCGGACGTGGACGACCGGCGCCCCGGACCAGTCGAGGACGTGTTCGGCGAGGTAGTGCAGTCGCTGCTGCCGGGACTCGGCGTCGCTGGTGAGGTCCATCTGCGAGACGGTCATCTGCGAGATGCTGACCAGCAGTTCCAGGCTGACGCTCTCCCGGGCGGCGACCGCCACCGTCGCCGCGGCCTCCAGGTAGGCGGACGACACGCTCATCCCGAAGTAGGCCCGGTGGCAGCCGGCCAGCGCCTCGACCACGTCCGCACCACGGGTGAGGTCACCGACCATCACCTCCACGCCGCCCATCGTCCTCAGGTCCGAGGCCCGTTCGTCGTCGTGGTGTACGAGAGCCCTGACGGGCACGTTCTGCGCCCGCAACCCCTCCAGGATCCTTCGCCCGACTCCGCCGACCCCACCGCCGGCGCCGGTGACAAGGACAGGTTCTACGAGCACGACGATTGCCTCCCACCTACCTGACCGGGACATCCGGTGCACTGCCAACGCTCCCGCGCCGGGAAGGTTCCGCGGGTCCTTGACGCCAGGGCGGGCGCGTCGGCGTCCGTGAAGGCAGGGCGGGCGCATCAGCCTCCGATCCGGTCCGGATCGCGGGCCTGGCGGGCGGAGGCGGCGAGCCGGTCGGCGAGCGCGATGACGAGGCCGCGGAGTTCGTCCGGCCGCTCGATGACGAACGGCCGGTCGAGCGAGGCGAGGACGGGGGGCAACCAGTCGAGCCGCTCCGCCCGCAGTTCGACGTGCAGCCACCGCTCGGTGTGCGGATCCGTTCCTTCCTCGGGTACGGGTTCCTCGATGCTCGCGACACTGGCGGGGAGCCGGGCGCGGATCTGCTCGACCGTCCCGTGGATCCGCAGGGTCACTTCGTACCGGTACGCGGCCTTGGCGAACCCGGACAGGACGCGCTGGGCCGGATCGAGCCCGGCGGGCGGCTCGAACGAGCCCGGCAGGGGCCTCGCGTCCGCGATGCGATCGAGCCGGAAGGTCCGGTCCTGGCCGGTCCCGGGATCGATCTCGGGATCGGCGCCCGTGACGTACCACCGGCCCGCGTGGGTGACGATCCCGTACGGGTGCAGCGTGCGTTCGCTCCGCCGGCCGTCCCGGGCGGTGTACCTGATCGAGATCGGGCGGCGATGGCGCACCGCGTCGGCGACGGCGAGCAGGACGCCCGTCTCCGGGGTGGCCGCCTCGCCGGGCTCAGCCGTGAAGGCGAGGGATTCCAGGACGGCGTCGAGCCGACGGGCGAGGCGCTCGGGCAGTGCCCGGCGGATCTTGGCCGCCGCCGTCTCGCCCGCGGTCTCGGTCGCGGTCCCGGTCGCCGTCAGCAGCCCCGCCCTGCGGCCCGCGACGAGGCCGAGCAGCACGGCGAGCGCCTCGTCGTCGTTGAGCATGAGCGGAGGCAGGCGGTACCCGGGGGCGAGCCGGTACCCGCCGTAGCGGCCGCGGACCGCCTCGACGGGGATGTCGAGGTCGACCAGGTGGTCCACGTACCGCCGCACGGTGCGCCCGTCGACGCCGAGCCGGTCGGCGAGTTCGGCCACCGTCCTGATGCCGCCCGACTGCAGGAGTTCCAGGAGGGTGAGCACACGGCTGGTAGGTCGGCCCATGTCCACGAGCCTAGCGCTGATACCGGACCGATTCTGTCCACTATTTCCTCTACCGTCCGGAGTGCAACGACTTCACCGACCCGAGGAGAGAGCACCATGGACTTCGTTTCGATCCGGATCATCACGGACGACATCGCACGCCTCGTCGGCTTCTACGAGCGGGCCACGGGGGTACAGGCGCACTGGTCCACCGAGGACTTCGCCGAACTGCGGACCGCCGGCGGGACCCTCGCGATCGGCAGCACCCGGACCGTGGCGCTGTTCGCGCCCGGCTCCGCCCGTCCGGCCGACAACAACAGCGTGATCTTCGAATTCCTCGTCGCCGACGTGGACGGCGTGTACCGGAACCTGACCGGCTTCGTCACCGACTTCGTGACCGAGCCCACCACGATGCCCTGGGGCAACCGGTCGCTCCTGCTCCGTGACCCCGACGGCAACCTGGTCAACTTCTTCACACCCGTCACGCCGGCGGCCGTCGAGAGGTTCGCCCGCTGACGACAGCACGGCCGCCCCGGGCGGGAGCCGGTCCCCGCGGCACGCTCCGCACCGGCTCGCGGGCCCGGGCCGCCGCCGGGGGTGGTCGCGGGCGCAGGGCGGGTGCGGCAACCTGGTACCACCGCCCCGCCCGACCGCGACACCATGGGGCCCGCCCCACCGCCGATCCCCTGAGGAGCACGTCATGAACGACCGCACCCGCGAGCACCTGCTCGCGGCCATCGAGATCGCGGCCGACGCCCGGGCGCACGGCAACCACCCCTTCGGAGCGCTGCTGACCGACTCCGCCGGGAACGTCCTGCTCACGGCCGAGAACTCGGTGCTGACCGACCGCGACGTCACCGCCCACGCGGAGACCAATCTGGTGCGGCAGGCCTCGCGCACCCTGGCCCCGACGCAGCTCGTCGACGCCGTCCTGTACACGAGTACCGAACCGTGCGCGATGTGCGCCGGGGCGATCTACTGGAGCGGCATCCGCAAGGTCGTCTACGCGCTCGCGGGGGCGGAGCTGAACGCCATCGCGGGAGTGGACCCGGAGGAGCCGGTGCTCGACCTGCCGTGCCGCCAGGTCTTCGCCGCCGGCGGCAGCACCGTGGAGGCGTCCGGCCCGCACCTCTTCGAGGAGGCCTCCGCGGTGCACACGGGGTACTGGGGGTAACGCTCTGGCCCACCCCGGGACTCCTCTGTCCGGCTCCTCTGTCCGGCCCGTCAGTCCGGCGGCTCGGGCGGGCGGGGCAGGCCCGGCTCGGGCGGGCGGGGCAGGCCCGGCTCGGGCTCGGGCTCAGGCCCGGGCGGCGCGGGTGACGGCGTAGCGGGGCCCGGGAGCACCGGATCCGGCGGCGGCTCGGGCACGCCGGGCGGCAGCGGAGGATCCGGCACCACCGGCGGACTGACAGGTCCGACGGACTGGGACTGCGGCTGGGGCTGGAGCTGCGTGGAACCGTACGGCATGACTGCTGCTCCCTTTCGTCAGAAGATCCGACCGCCGTAGAACGGGTCGTAGTAGAGCCCGTAGCGGTCGCGGACGTCGGCCGACACGTCGGCCGCGCCGTCGTCGAGGCCGGGACCGTTCCTGATGTCGTCCTTGGACCGGTCGACGTACACCTTCTGCTCGCCGATCTCGATCCGGATCACGGTGCCGGCGGGCAGGAGCACCCGCCTGCCGAGGATCCACGGACCGGTGTCGACGACCAGGTGCTGGGCGCCGACCGCCTCGGACAGCTTGTCGATCTTGCCGATCGCTCCGTCGGTGGCCTCGACGTGGAAGCCGATGAGGTCGGTGCCCGCCGTGTGACCGGCGGTGTCCCGGAACTCCCAGATGTTGACGCGATCACTCACGACCGTCTCCTTCCGTCGTCGGGTCTGGCTGTCAGGTCCGGCTGTCAGGTCTGACTGCCTGATCGGGCTGCCGGTACGCTTCGGCTGCCCCCGATCCGGAGGTTCATGCCACCGTGTCGTCGACCGTGGCCCCGACCGGTCCGCCGCCCTCCTCGACGTGGCGCTTGAAGTCGGTCAGGTCGTCGATCACCCGGCGGTCGACGAACCCGAGCGCCTCGGCGAGGTGCTCCCAGAGCCCGTGCGGTTCGACCTCCAGCTGGAACATCACCCGGGTGGCGGCGTCGCCCACGGCGTGGAAGGTGACCACGCCCTGGTGCCGCACCGGGCCAGGGCCGCTGTCCCACGCCACGCGGTCGTTCTCCACCAGCTCCGTGGTCACGGCGGTGAACTCGCGCGGGCCGGCGGCGGTCCGGACCACCCAGCTGGTGTCCTGGCCCGACCGGTCGACCCTGACCACACCCCGCATGAACTGCGGGAACTCCTCACACCTGACCCAGCTCTCGTAGACCGTGCCGAGCGGCGCCGCCACCTCGACGGACTCCTCGATCCGGTGCATCGCTCCTCCTGACATGTCGGTGCCCGCCCGGGCCGGCGGGCCTTCAGGCTCCGGCTGCCCCGTTCCCGGCCCGGTATGCACCCCGGCTGAACCCTCGACGCGGCCCCTCGGCTCGCCCCCCTCACCCGTCTCCCCCACCTCGTCCGCCTCGTCCGCCTCGTCCCCCCTCACCCGAACGGCCCATCGCCGTGACCGGGCCCCCACCTCACCTCCGGCAGGTGTGAATCCCGCCGAACGGGAAAACGGGCTCCGGGAAGCGGGCCCGGGGAAAGCCCGCCCACAGCGCCGGCCCGGGGAAGGCCGGCCCACAGCGCCGCGCTGCGGCCGTCGCGGAGGGAGAGCGAGCGTGTGGTGGAGCCTGTTCCGTCTGCTCCTGGCAGGTGCGGGGGTGGCCCTGACCACCTACGTCCTGGACCGGACCGCCGAACGGCTGGTCCGCAGATTCGCCCCGCACCGGCCGGGCAGCGTCATGCCGGGGATGCTGCGCAGTTGCCGGCGACCCCTGGTCACCGTGCTCGCCACCTCGCTGTCCCTCGCCGTCCAGCCGTGGGTCGGCGGTTCGCCGGAGACCCGGGAGCAGCTGCACCACCTCCTGGTCCTGCTGGCGATCGCCTCCGGCGGATGGCTCGGCGCCCGGGTGGTCGGGCTCGTCGTCGAAGGCGCCGTCCGCCTCGCCGTCCACCGCCGCGACCCCTCCTCGGCCGGCCGCGCCCGCACCCAGGCGGGCCTGCTCGGCCGGATCTGCCAGGCGATCATCGCGATCGCCGCCCTGGGCGCGATGCTGATGACCTTCCCCTCCGTGCGCGGCATCGGGACCAGTCTGCTCGCGTCCGCGGGCCTGGTCGGCGTGGTCGCGGGCATCGCCGCTCAGAGCGTGCTGGCCAACCTCTTCGCCGGGGTGCAGCTGGCCTTCGGCGACCTGGTCCGGATCGGCCACGTGGTCGTGGTGTCCGGCGAGTGGGGCACCGTGGAGGAGATCACCCTCACCGCGGTGGTGATCGCGACCTGGGACCAGCGCCGCCTGGTGATGCCGATGTCCTACTTCGCCGGCCGCCCGTTCGAGAACTGGTCGCGCCGCTCCAGCCGGATCACCGGCACCGCCTTCCTCCACCTCGACCACCGGGCCCCGGTCCCCCTGCTGCGCAAGGAGTTCGACGCGTTCCTCGCCGACAGCCCCCTCTGGGACGGCCAGGGCAGCGCCCTACAGGTCGTCGACACCACGCCCACCACCATCGTGGTCCGGCTCCTGGCGACCGCCGCCAACGCCGACGACGCGTTCTCCCTCCGCTGCCAGCTCCGCGAACACCTGGTGACGCACATCTGCGAACACCACCCCGAAGCGCTCCCCCGGGTGTCCGTCACCCCGGCGCCCCGGACCCAGCCTGACACCCCGCGCGCCCCCTTCCCCCCACCCGCTCAGTAGTCACTCAGTAGCCGCTCAGCAGGGCACGCACCCGTCGCAGCTCCTCCGGACCGACCGTGCTGTGCCAGCGACCCGGGTCCGCCGGACGCCGCCCCCACAACAGCAGGACGCGCACCGCGGCGTCGCTCTCGATGGTGGCCGGGCCCTCGGGCGGAGCCAGGGCGATGGACGCGCCGCCCGCGTCCGCGGTCACCAGGACGTCGTCGGTCCCGGGGACGCGCAGGCGGGCCTCGACGCGCCCCCCGGGCCCGAGGTCGAGTCCGGCCACGCCCCGGGCCAGCAGCGGCCGGCCGACCAGCCGCACGCTGTGCGACGTCATCCACGGTTCGGCGAGCGCCTCCCGGGCCGTACGGTCGTCGCCGGTGAGGTCCCACCGGTGGAGGATCAGTTCCTCGCGCAGGTGCTCGGCGAAGAACGGCACCGTCACGGTCCGGCCGGTCCACCGCACCTCGGTGTCCGGGGGCAGGTCGCTCTCCGCGGCCGCGGCGACCTCGGCCAGTTCGGCGCAGCGGGCGGCGAAGGCCTCCCACAGCTGCGCGTCGGACATCCGCCGGTACGGCTCCTCCCGATCGAAGCCGCGGGTCTCCACGGGCTCGCCCGCGTGGAAGGCGCGCAGGACGCGGGCGAGTTCCTCGGCGTTGCCGGTCTGGTGGGCGAGGACGTCCCGCACCGTCCACGCCTCGCACCACGTCCCGTCGTCGGGCCTGCGTTCCTGGACCGCCCGTACGAACGGGACGAGTTCCGGCAGGACGTCACTGACCTCAGCGGGAATCATGCGCCATGGGTATCCCGGCCGCCGCGCCGGGCAAACCTGCCGCCGGACTGTTCGGCCGCCGGATGGTCACCTGGCGCCCCAGCCTGTGTCCGTCGGCCCTCGTGGTGACCAGACGACAAATGTTGATTCTTAAACTATAGTAGCGGTGCCGCGCCACCCCGCCACCGGCCCTCCCGGGCCGCCCCCCATCTTGCGGAGGAAACCATGGACGAGCTCGTCACCGACAACACCGAGAAGTCGCGCTTCGAGATCCAGGACGGCGGAGAACTCGCCGGCTTCGCCGAGTACCACCGCTCCGACGACGAGATCGCCTTCATCCACACCGAGATCGACCCCCGCTTCGAGGGCCGCGGCCTGGCCGGCCGACTGGCACGCGCGGCACTGGACACGGCCCGCGAGCAGGCACTCGCCGTCCTCCCCTACTGCCCCTTCATCCGCGGCTGGATCACCAAGCACCCCGAGTACACCGACCTGGTCCCCGCCTCCCACCGCGCCCGCTTCGGCCTCTGAGCCGCCCGCCGGCCGGCGCCCCGGCGAGAAGCGGGAGGCCCCCCGGCCCCGGATTGCCAACTCCCCCGCCGGGGAGGCGGCTTGCCGGACGCGATGACGCCTCGCACAATCACTGTTATGTCCACAACCAACTCGGGAAGTCACTCCGCGCCGCCCCCAGCCCCGGCCCCTGGCAGGCGCGTGCTCCTGATCGGCGCGTCCCGGGGCCTCGGGCTCGCCCTCGCCCAGGAATGGGCGAGAGCCGGCTGGCAGGTCGTGGCCACCGTACGCGGCTCGGGCCGGACCGGGCTGCACGAGCTCGCCGACGCCCACGCCGGGCAGGTCGAGGTCGAGACCGTCGACATCACCGAGCCCGAGCAGGTCGCGACGCTGAGCGCTCGCCTGGCCGGCCGGACGTTCGACCTGCTCTTCGTGAACGCCGGCGTCACGAACCAGCCCGAGGGCACGGTGGCGCAGACCTCCACCGAGGAGTTCGTCCGGGTCATGGTCACCAACGCGCTGAGCCCGCTGCGCGTCATCGAGGCCCTTCAGGACCTCGTCGAGCCCGCGGGCACGATCGCGGTGATGTCCTCGGGCCAGGGCAGCGTGGCCAACAACGAGCGCGGCGGCCACGAGGTGTACCGCGGCAGCAAGGCCGCGCTCAACACGTTCATGCGCAGCTACGCGGCGCGGCACAGCGGCGAACCCCGGCCCCTGGTCCTCATGGCCCCCGGCTGGGTGCGCACCGACCTGGGCGGCTCGGACGCCCTGCTCGGCATCGACGAGAGCATCCCGAACGTGGTCAGGACGCTCGACGCCCTCCGGAGCAGCCCGGGCCTGCACTACGTCGACTACCTCGGCCGAACCGTGGCCTGGTGAGCGCGGCGCTCCGGAGCACCACGGCGCGGATGGGCCGCGAGTTCGACCCGACCGTCGAGCCCGCGCAGCACCCTGCTCCCCTCGCTCAGGAGGGGAGGGACGCGAGCCAGTCGGTCAGGATCCGGTTGACCTCGGTGGGGCGTTCCTGCTGGACCCAGTGCCCACAGCCGTCGAGGATGTGGCAGGAGAGCAGGCCGGGCAGGGTCGCGGGGTAGGCCGCGATCGCATCGGCCAGCCAGGTGGTGGAGGCGTCCCGGCTCCCGCCGATGAACAGGGACGGCTGGGTGACGGGGGCGCCGTCGAAGTCGGCGAGGTCCTCCCAGTCCCGGTCCATGTTCCGGTAGCGGCCCAGCGCTCCGCTCATGCCGGTTCGCTCGAACTCTCCGGCGTAGACGTCGAGTTCCTCCGCGCTGAGCCAGCCGGGCCGCCGTCCGACGGGGAACCGGTCACGAAGTGTCCCGCCACGGCTGACGAAGTGCGGGTCGGGCGCGCCGGGCGCCGGCATGGTGTCGGCGGACAGCGCGGCGTAGAAGCCCGCGAGCCAGCCGCGCACGTCCGGTTCGATCTCGGCCTCGGCCCGACCCGGCTCCTGGAAGTAGGAGACGTAGAACTCCTCGTCGCCGCCCAGTTGGGCGAAGACCTCGCCGGGCCTCGGTCCGCCCCGCGGGAGGTAGGGAACGCTCAGCAGCCCCACGGCGCGGAAGACGTCCGGTCGGATCAGGGCGGAGTCGGCGGCGATGGTCGATCCCCAGTCGTGGCCGACGATCACCGCGGACCGTTCACCCAGGGCGTGCACCACCGCGACGTTGTCCTCGACCAGGTCGAACATCCGGTACGCGGCCACCTCCTCGGGCCTGGAGGAGCGCCCGTACCCGCGGACATCGATGGCGACCGCGCGGTATCCGGCAGCGGCCAGCACCGGCAACTGGTGGCGCCAGGAGTACCAGGACTCCGGGAACCCGTGCAGCAGCAGGACCAGCGGCCCGGTGCCCTGCTCCACCAGGTGGATCCGGCCGGCGGGCGAGGGGACCAGCCGGTGAGTGGGGCCCGTGGTCCGCGACGGTGACATGTGTCCTCCTGGTATCTCGATCCGACGTACACCAAGTTCGGTTCGGCAAGCTGATGTTCGGCGGCACGATGCCGATGCGGTGCCGATTCAGGTGCCGACGCAGTGCCGATCATGCTGCGCGCGCACCGAGGAGGGCGAGGCCTGTTGCCATTTCGGCAAAGCGGCCCGCGCCCCGCCCGTGGCGATGCTCCGATCGGTCACCCCGATGGCCCGCACAGCTACGCCCTCGCGAGCAACGCGCTCAGCCGGCCACCGCGGTCTCCCCCGCACCCGCACCCGCACCCGCACGCACCGCCCAGACCGACGCGGTGTGCCGCTGTTTCTCTCCACCCGGGCACTGTCAGGGCATGGGGTTCTCCCGTGACATCGCCGCCGGTTCCGCGTCTCACCGATGTTTGACGGACCGCGGGGGCCCAGTAGTTCTCGCGACTGGGCCTACCCGTGTGCTTCTGTCGCGCACCTGCCCGTTCTTGACGCTTCGGACACTATCCCTCCCATTGGCATGTACGCGAGAATCACTCGGGTGAACATCATCAGCGAACACTCAACGCCCCGCGGACGAGCCCGCCGACAGGGAGCGAAGATCTCGCTCCTGCTCACCGCCCTTCTCGCCGGCTCCGCCCTCTGCCCGGCGACGGCCTCCGCCGCCGGGCAGGACCCGGAACAGATCTGTGGCCACACGGTCCAGGGCCGCATCCTGGAAAAGTACCGGGAGTACCGAACCACGCTCGGCTGCCCCCGGACCGACGAACAGACCGCTCCCGACGGGGTGGGCCGGTTCAGTGTCTTCGACGGCGGCTCGATCTACTGGAGCCCCTCCACCGACGCCCACGCCATCTGGGGCCTCATCCGCGACAAGTGGGCCGCCATAGGCTGGGAGAAGGGCTCCCTCGGCTACCCCACCAGCGACGAAATCTCCCTCCCCGACGGCGCCGGGAAGCGCCAGGTGTTCCAGGGCGGCTCGCTCTACTGGCATCCCACGCGCTCCAACGGCGTCCACCCCGTCTGGGGCCTCATCGGCCAGCGCTGGGGACAGGCGGGCTGGGAAGGCGGGGTGTACGGCTACCCCGTCACCGACGAACTCCAGCAGGAGGGCGTCACCCAGATGTTCGAGCACGGCCCCATCCGGTGGTCGCCGAACGAGACCGCGAACCCGCTGATCCCCCGCGCGAACGCCCAGTTCTTCCAGGGCAGCCCGGCCCCGGGCGATCTGAAGGAGAGCGCCACGCTGCTGCCCAAGGGCCCCGACCGGGGCGTCGTCGTGGTGCGCGGCTACATCGGCGACGACGGCAACCCGGTCAACCACGCCCTGGGCAACCACCGCCTGTGGAGCACCGAACCCGAAGCCAGCTCCAAGGTGGCCATCGCCTGGGACACCGCCACGGGCCAGGTCGGGATCTACGTCGACCAGTCCTGCGTCGGGGATCTGACGTGCCGCAATGCCAAGCCCCTGGTGCGTACCGAGCACGCCAAGGTGGTCCAGGACGACCGGACCCCGCAGAACGAGTACTGGGCGGAGCCCTACGGTGACGGCGGCATCCGGGTGGACGTGTCAGCGGTCAACTCGTTCGTGGACGTCCCGGGCTCGCAGTACGCGGATCTCGGCCGGATCAACGCGACGTTCCACATCTACCCGCACGGCTACGACGACAAGAACAAGAACTTCACCGGCTTCGACGTCGACACGAACAAGGACAAGTACCCGTCCTGGGAGGTCCTGCGCTACCCGCGCCTGCTGAAGAACTCCGGTTCCCCGCAGGCTCTGTGGCAGGGCGCCGTGTGGCAGGGTTCCATCACGGACCTGAAGGCCCCGCAGCACCTGTGCTACCGGAACGACCCGGACCACGCACCCGTCAACATGACCTGCAACTGATCAACGCGGGAGGCCGGTCCGTCCGGTCTCCCGCTCGGTCCGCCGGCACGATGTACGCCCTGGCGCAGTGGGCGCCGATTCCGGCGCTGCGGAGGTGGCCGGGCGCGGGCCGGCAAGCCTCGGTCAGCGCACGATGAAGGCCTCGGTGACGTGCACCGCGGTGCGCCTCCCTCCCCGACGGGAAGGAAGGGGCACCGCGCGTCACGGCCGGCCGCTCAGCACCGCATGGCTTCGGCCTTCTCCAGGGCGAGTACTTGGAGGCTCCGCGGTACGGCGACCGTGTGGACGGGGTGGCGCACGCCGTCGCCCGCGAGAACAGCACCGGGTCTCGCAGGGAAGCACGTCATGCGACTCATTCTCCTCCTACCGTCCAACTCATCGCTGCCAGCGCTGGATTCACGATGCTGTGACCCTACGGTTCGTCGATGTCCTCGACCGCCCCGGGGTTGTCGTAGAGCGGCCGGCCCCCACTCGTAGGCGGTGACCGTGGTGGCGGAGCCGGCGACGAGGTCGGGGTTCGGGCGGACGGCCACCGTGACGACCGGGTACCGCAGGAACCAGCCGGCCACCAGCGCGGCCACACCCGGGTGTTGCCGTCTGCCGAGGACGGCATCTTGCCCGTGGTGTGCCAGGTGTGCGAGGAGTTCAGAAGTCTGAACGCCCAGAGCGCCGCCCCGCTCACTGGCGGGCAGGCCGGGGCAGTTCGTCGAGCCAGGCGCCGATGAGGCCCTGGACGGTCTCGGCGCACTCGACCTGCGGGTTGTGGCCGACGCCGTCGAGCACCGTCGCCGCCATCCGGGGGTAGTGGTCGAGCAGGGCGAGTTGGTCGCGCCAGCCCACCAAAGCGTCCTGCCGGGTGGTGACCAGCAGGTGCCGGCCCTGGTGCTCCGGCGCGCGGTGTTCGGGCCAGTGCGGCAGCAGGAAGTCGGCTTCGAGTTCGGCGGCGGCCGCCGGGTCGTGCGCGCGCCATCCCGGCCGGACGTACTGTTCGAAGAGCTTCCAGTTGCGCGCGGTGTGACGGGCCATGACGAGGCCGAAGAGTTCGCGGTCGGCGGGCGGGAGCCGGTCGAGGAGCTCGTCGTTGCGCTCGGACACGGTCACGCCGGGCAGGGTCCGGTCGGGGCCCCAGTGCACGACCGGTACGAGCAGCGCCGAGCCCAGGACCTGCGCCCCGAACCTCGCCGTCACCGCCCGGGCCAGCTGTCCACCGAACGACTGCCCGAGCACGGCGAAGGGCTGCTCACCCAGTTCGGCGTGGATCCAGTCGAGGACGGCGTCGGCCAGGGTGGCCGCCGAGGTCGTCCCCGGCAGCCGGGGGCTGGTGCCGTGGCCGGGGAGGTCGAGGTAGAGCCGCCGCCACCCGGGGCGGTCGGCGAAGGCGGGTTCGACGGGGAGCAGGACCCGGTGGTCGACGGTGTAGCCGTGGATCATGACGAGCGGTGTGCCGTCGCCGAATTCGAGGTGCCGGATGGCGGAGTCGGTCATGACGGAAGGGTCCAACCATCACACCAATGGCAAGGTCAAGCCGACCGCCCGGCAGGCCGACAGACCGACAGGCCGCCCGCAGCGCCTCCCGACATCGGCTCACGCCCCGGGCTCACACCAACAGACACACACCTCGGGCTCACGCCTCAGGCCCGGCTCTTGACCTCGGTGAGGTACTCCCGGATGGCATCACGGTTACGGGTCAGGCACTGGATCCGACGGGTCATCCGCTCCGTCTCGGACTCCAGAGTGCCGATCATCTCCGGTGTGGCGTCGGCGAAGTGGATCGTCCGCGGGCTGTCCAGGCAGGGCAGGATCTGCCTGATGATCCGCGTGGGCAGTCCGGCGTCCAGGAGTCCGCGGATTTGCAGGACCCGGTCGACGAGGTAGTCGTCGTAGGCCCGGTAGCCGTTCGCCTCGCGGTGCGCGGTGATCAGGCCCTGCTGCTCGTAGTACCGCAGCAGGCGCGGAGGAGTGTCCGTCAACCGGGCGAGTTCGCCGATACGCATGTGACCACCCTCACGCCCGACCGGTGCCGTTCCGGGCTGGACCTTGACATGGATGTCAAGGATAGACGATCGGGCCCATGCCCGAACTTCACTCCCCCAGCCCCTCGAACCCGCCCGCCACCCGGCTTCCCCAACCCTCGGACCCGCCCGCCGCCCGGCTGCCCTGGCCCAGCCTGCTGGCCCTGAGCACCGCCGGATTCGTCACCATCATGACCGAGGCCCTGCCCGCCGGCGTGCTGCCCGCGATGAGTGCGGACCTCGGCGTCAGCCAGTCCGGCGCCGGGCAGTCCGTCACGCTCTACGCGGCCGGTTCCATCGCGGCCGCCATACCGCTGACCGCCGCTACCGCCGGCTGGCCGCGCAAGCGCCTGCTGCTGCTGTCCGTCGGCGGCTTCGCCGCGGCCAACGCCGTCACCGCGGTCTCGACGAACTACCCCCTCACCATGGCGGCGCGCTTCGCCGCGGGCCTGGTCGCAGGCCTGCTCTGGGCCCTGCTGGCCGGGTACGCCCGCAGTGTCGTCGCGCCGGAGCAGCGCGGCAGGGCGATGGCCGTCGCCATGGGCGGCTCGACGGTCGCCCTGTCGGTGGGCGTGCCCGCCGGCACCCTGGTCGCCGCGCTGGTGGGCTGGCGCACCACCTTCGGACTGATGAGCGCCGTCGCCGTGGCGCTCGCCGCCTGGATGCTCGTCGCGCTCCCGGCCGTCCCGGGGCGGCCCGGCCACGCCCGCACCCCCGTCCGGCAGGTGCTGCGCATCCCGGGGGTGGCGGCCGTCCTCACCGTCACGGTGGCCTTCGTCCTCGCCCACAACCTGCTCTACACGTACGTCGCGGCGCTGCTCGCGCCCCTGGGCCTCGGCGGCCGGACCGACACCGTCCTGCTCGTCCTCGGACTGTCCTCCCTGGTGAGCATCCTCGGTACCGGGGCGCTGATCGACCGCCACCTGCGCACCCTGACGGTCGCCGCCTGCGCCCTCCTCTCCGCCGCGGCCCTGTCCGTCGCCGCCGCCCTGCTCACCGGCACCTCCTGGCCCGTCTACGGCAGCGCCGCGGTCTGGGGTCTCGCCTTCGGTGGCGCCGCCACCCTCCTGCAGACGGCGGTGGCCGACGCGGCCGGCCCGGCCGGGGACATCGCCCAGTCCCTGCTCGTCACGTGCTGGAACCTCGGCATCGCCGGCGCCGCGCTCGCCGGCGGTCTCCTCCTCGACCACGGCGGCCCGAGCACGCTGCCCTGGTCCGCCCTGGCCCTGCTCGCCACCGCCCTGACCGTCACTGTCGCCGCCCACCGCCACGGCTTCCCCCGCCCCACCGGCCACCCGACCGGCTGAACGGTCCGGGCGTCCGGTCGACTCTGCTGCGGCAATCCCCGAGGCCGTGGTGACGGGAGTGCTGCTGGTTGCGCACGCATGTCCGCCGGACTCGACCTCCGGATGCATCGTCAGCTGCCGCAGGCACAGTCTGCGGCAACCGTCTCCTCGGTACCGGTGCGGCAGCCCCGCGGTGCGGCGTCGATCGCCCCCTTGCCCTGCGGTGCGGCGTCGACACTCTTGCCCAGGGTGTCGGCGTCGGCCTTGACGACGTAGACCTCCCAGGGCTCCTTGCCGGGGCCGGTGACCCAGACCTTGTTCTGGAGGGCGTAGCAGCAGGAGGTGTCGTTCTCCTCATCGAGGTGCCCGTCCTCATCGGCCTCGTCCACGTCGCCCTCGCCGCCCGCCGCCTCTTCCCCCAGCCCGCCAGTCCCGGAGGTTCCGCCCGTGCCTGAGCCCAAGCCGTCCGTACTCTTCGTCTGCGTCCACAACGCCGGGCGCTCCCAGATGGCCGCCGCATTCCTCAGCCACCTCGGAGGCCGCCGGGTCGAGGTCCGCTCCGCCGGCTCCGCCCCCGCCGACACCGTCAACCCCGCCGTGGTCGAGGCCATGGCCGAGGTCGGCATCGACCTCTCCGCCGAGGTTCCGAAGATCCTCACCACCGAGGCCGTACAGGCCTCCGACGTGGTGATCACCATGGGCTGCGGCGACACCTGCCCGTACTTCCCCGGCACCCGCTACCTCGACTGGAAGCTCGACGACCCGGCCGGGCAGGGCCTCGACGCCGTACGCCCGATCCGCGACCAGATCGAGACCCGGATCCGCGGCCTGCTCACCGACCTCGGCATCCAGCCCAGCGTGTGAGAGCCCACCGGTAGCCCGGGGCAGTCCTCCAGGCCGGGCACACCCCGGCGGTGGCGTCCCGACACCGGGCCTTCGGCTGCCGGGCCTTCGGCTGCCGGGTGTTCGGCCGCCGGGTGTTCGGCCGCCGGGTGTTCGGCCGCCGGCCGCCGAGATCCGGACAACTCGGGCCCGCAACCGTCCGAATTCGCCGGGATCGTCGGCGGCCGGGCGGCGGCTGCTTCTACGCTCGCGTCCACACCGTGGTCCGAGGGGGGACGCCGTGGCCCGAAGGCCCGTACGACGACGCCGGTCCACTGCCGCCCGCCGCGCGCAACAGGCCCGGGACAACGCGCTGACGCTGGGCATCGCGGCTCTGGTCGCGGTCACCGTGGTGTCGTTCGTGCTGACGTGGCTGGCCCGCCACCTGCTCCTGGTCGCCGCGCTGCTGGCCACCGGCGTGGTGGTGGGCGCCGTCGTGCTGCGCCTGCGGCAGCTGGCCCGGCGGCGGGAGCTGGCTGCGCGCACGGCGCAGCTGCGGCACATCGGCCCGTTCCTGAGCATGACTCCGAAGGCGTTCGAGCACGCGCTGGCGGACCTGTGCAGGCGGGACGGCTGCACAAAGGTGACGGTGGTCGGCGGGGCCGGCGACCTCGCGGCGGACGTCCTGGCCACCACCCCGTCCGGGCAGCGGCTCCTCATCCAGGCCAAACGGTACGGGCCACGGACCTCCGTCGGCTCCCAGGACGTCCAGAAGGTCAACGGCACCTACCGCGACGTCCACCGCTGCGACCTGGCGGCCGTGGTGACGACCAGCTCGTTCACCAAGGCCGCCGCCGCGTTCTGCGCGAACGTCGGCATCCACGCCATCGACCGGCGGGCACTGGCCCTGTGGGCCGAGGGAACCGGCAAACCCCCCTGGGCCTGACGCCTGACCGCCCGGGCCCGCACCGTCGTGGGGCTCGGGCGGCCTCGTCGCGCGCCTGCGCCGTCCTGGTGCGTGTGACGGGGTCAGGTGGTGCAGGTGGGGACGTTGTCGAGCCAGGCCGGGCCCTGGACGTAGATGTTGCTGATCCAGCCGCGGTAGTCCGGCAGGTAGGACCAGGCGTCGTTGACGTAGCCCTCGGCCTCGACCTTCTCGGCGTGCTGCTGGCACTGGATGCGGACCGTCGTGGGGCCGGGCAGGACGGCGACGGGCGGGTTGGCGGTCGACGGGGTGGGGCGGATGTTCACCCCGCTGTTCCAGGTCCGGCGGTCGGCGCCCGCGGGGACGTCCGGCGTGTAGCGCAGGGCGCCGGCGTAGTCGGCGGCCGTGTGGCTGGAGAAGTCGGAGACCATGAGGCGGGTGTCCGATTCGCGGGCCTCGACGATCTTTCCGCCGCCGAGGTAGATCGCCACGTGGTGGACGTGGGACAGGCCCCAGAAGACCAGGTCGCCGGGGCGCAGCACACCCTGGTCGCGGCCGAGTTGCTGTCCGGGCAGGCGGGAGATCTCGGCGGCGTCCTGCTGCCCGACGACGTCGCTGCCGACGGCCTGGGACCAGGCCCAGCGGACGAAGCCGGAGCAGTCGAAACCGACCCGGAAGGGGTCGTTCCCGGAGCGCTCGGGGTCGCTGGGGTCGACTTGGCCGTACGTCGCGCCGGGGGTGGTGCCGTGCCCGCCGCCCCAGGTGTACCAGGTACCGGCGGCGACCTGGCCGCAGGCGGCGGCGATGGCCCGGCCGGCGGCCTCCGATATCGGGGCGCCCTGCGCGGCACACGCGGCGTCGGCCGGCCCGGCCGGGGCGTCGGCGCGGGCCGGGGGCGTCACCGCCGCCAGCAGGGCGACCACCAGGCAGACCAGCAGACTGGCCAGAGCGATACCACGAGTGTTCGTTCTCAACGGAGGTCCTCTTTCACCGAGCCGGGACGAAGCTGAACGGAACGGAACGGAGCGGAACGGAACGGGTTACGGGACTGACCATCCTCCTGCGGAAGCCCGGCATCAACGCCCCTGCCGAATCGGACAGTTGACGAAACACCGTCGCCCCGCCCCCAGACGGGCCCCTCGCTTGTCGGGGCAGAGGGCGTCCTGATACGCCACCTGTGAACGTTCACCGCGCGCCGGTACCGTCCTTGTAACAGCGCGGTCCTGCGGGGCCGGTGTGGCCGCGATCTCGGGAGAGCAGCCGCGCTTGAGGAACACCACACACATGTTGAGGACCTTCACCAAGACGTTCGCGGACCCCCACACCCAGCAGCGCTCCCTGGCCCACCACCGCTGGATCGCCCGCACCAACCCCGACGTACGCATCCCCCACGTCGTCCACGTCCACCCCACCGCGATCGACTACGAGCACCTCGACGGCCACCACGGCACCCCCGACGACCTACTGACCCTGGCCGACCTCCTCGGCCACCAGCACACCACCGCCCACACCCACGACCTGCACGCCGCCCGCCTGAACGCACCCCACACCAGCACCGACGACACCAGCGCCGACGACACCAGCCATGACCACACCAGCGGCGCCGTCACGACCGCCGACGTCACGACCGCCGACGTCACGATCGACGACTTCGCCGACAGCCGCCGCGAGCGCCTCCACCGGCTGCTGGCCACCGGCACCGTACCGTCCCCACTCCTGACCCCCGGCGCGATCGACGACTGGCTGGAGCAGGCCGCCACCATGCCCGCCGCCTTCTACAAGGACGCCAACCCGCGCAACTTCCTCATCACCGACACCACGGTCGCCGTCGTCGACTTCGACTCCCTCACCCTCGCTCCCTTCGGCTACGACCTCGCCAAGATCATCGTCACCATCTCCATGACCGCCGGCCCCCTGCCCGAGGACACCATCCGTCGGGCCGTAGCCGCCTACAACCGCCATCCCGAGCAGCGCGGTCTTCCCGGATGCTCCTGGCGCGAGTTCGCCGCATGGTGCGAGTTCCACCACATCCTCACCACGCCCCACCACGGCACCAACGGCTACCGGTACAGCTGGCACGCGATCAGGCCGGCCTGGACCACCGACATCCTTCGGAACTCCGACAACAAGTGAACACCATGACGAACACCAGCATGACGCTCCATTCGGTCTATCAACCGACAATGTGACACATCTGCGTGATGATCCGATTTCAGACGGTGATCGACACGTTCTCGACAGTCCCACCGATCCACTCATCGCGGACGGGCCCTTGCCGCCACGCTGTACCCGCCGCCACCCCTACGGGTGCGCGAGATCAGGAGGGGACATGGCGAGGGGCACCACCCACCAGGTCGAACTGCTACGCGCAGAAGTCGGGACGGCCCTTCAGGCCGGCCTGGAGGAGATCCGCAACCACACCGACAACCTGCGAGCCGAACTCACCGCGACGCTGGCGGCCGGCCTGAGCGAACACCGCGACGAGTTCTTCGAGGCGATCGCCAGAGGGCAGCAGGAAACCAACCGCGCCCACCAGGACAACCGCAGCCTCCACCGCCAGTTGGGCAACCTGCGCAACGAACTCAGCACTCGGCAGAACAGTGGCCGCGCTCCCCTGGACGGCGGTCCCGCCGAGGCGCCCCGGCCCGCCGTCGACTCCCCCGAGGCCGTGGGCCAGTCGGTGGAAGTTGCTCCGGAGATCGAGGGCCCGGACGAAGCCGCTCACCTGCCCGGCAGTGATGCCGGCAACAGCAATTTCGCCGGTGTCAACGAACTTCCCGACGCCGAGCCCCCGGCATCCGAGCAGGCCGCACAGCGGGCCGCAGAGCCGGCCACCCCCTCCGTGGCCGGCGAGGCCGCGGAATCCGACAGCGAGGAGACAACCGTGTCCGAGACCACCCCTGCCGACGACGCGCCGACCGCCCCGCACGTCCTCGCCGAGGACCAGCTCAGCCAGATCGCGGCCGAGGTCGCCGCCCGACTCGCAGACCTGTTCCGCCCCTCCGGCCCCACGGAGCACGACACGAAGGTCGATCTGGAGGGCACGGAAGCAGTCGCGCCGGACCAAGCCGTCATCGACGACCTCCCGAGCGGCCGCGCCGACGACGTGTCCGGTCTCATCCCGGAGCCCTTCGTCTGGGAGAACCACGTCAACACCCTCCTCAAGGCCGCAGCCGTGAAGACCGTCGCGATCTCCTGCCACCCCGAGACCTGGGACTTCCTGGCCGCCCAGGCCGAGGGCGGCGACCACTTCTCGAAGCCGGTCAACGACGGCAACGAGGACACGATCCTGTCCGGCCCCAGCACCATCGCCCTCCTCAACGCCCTCCGGGAAACCGCCTACAGCGGAGTCGGCAACGGCAACGGCACCAGCATCGGAACGTGGGCCCTCGCCGTCACCAGCTACGAGCGCATCGCCGCCGTCATCAACAGCACCCGCCCCGCCGACGAACAGGCCGGCAACGACCGCCTGCACCAGCCGCACATCGTCCTCGACGACCGCAGCACCGACAACTCACCCCCCACCGGCTGACCCGCCGACACAGCGGCGGCCCCGGCCTCAGCGGACGGCGCTGGAGACCGATGCGGAGACGACGAGGGCACATCCACGGCGCATGAGGGCCGAGAACGCCGCTGACCAGCGTCAACCACCGAAGGCCAGTTCCGCTGGCCAGTTCCGCTTCGAGCGCCAAGAGCAGAAGGTCACGGGGCTCGCACGGAGGGATCAGCTCGCTGCGCACCCGGGCGCACGAGGCGTTGTCATAGGGGCTTGGCAGGATGCTCCCATGCTCGCCATCCGTCCTGACCAACACCGCGACGACCGGTCCGGTCCTCCCGACCTCCGGGGTGACTTCGAGGTGCACCTGACCGTGGAGCCCGGCGCCACCGAGGCGCTGGCCGGGTGGGCCGACGGTCATGGCCTGAAGTTCACCCACATCCTGCTGGCGCGCGGTGCGGCGCCATCGCAGCCGATGCTCACCCTGCGCGCCAACGGCTCGTTGGACGAGGTCGCTGCGGCGACGTCCCGCACCACGGGCCGGCTGGTTCGGGCCGGGTTCACGGTCCTGCGGACGAAGATCGAGGCCACGCCGTGGGCGGAGGGCGTTCCGGTCTCGGACGAGGACGCCGTGCCGCACGGGGCGCGCCGGTACTTCGAGCACCACGTCAAGCTGCTGCTTCCGGGCCCGCTTCCCACGGCCGGCCTCGCCGACCCCGCCCGCCTCGCGGACCTCGCCGAGTTGGCCGTCCGCCACGGTGCGCACCTGTCGCACAACCCGCGCCGGATACGCGACGACGGCCGGCGCGAGTGGTTCGTGACCCAGCGGTGCCGCCTGGTCGGCCTGAGCACCGCGGGCCGTCGGCTGGAGGCGCTGCTCCGCGGCCTTGCCGCCGGCGGTCGCGAGATGGTGTCGGTGGAGCGCGAGTTCGTCGCCGTGGACAGCGCCGAGGCCCTGGACGAGGGATGGATCAGCGAGCACGAGCAGAAGCACGAACGCGAACACGAACAGAGGCACGAGCACGAGCACCGTGCCGGACCGTACGGAGAGGGAGACCCGCGATGACCGAGGACCAGCCCCAGTCACCAGTGGCCTGGGAGGAACTGACATACGGGCCGTGGCAGGGCGTCCTGCTTCCCCGGCAGCCACCGCCGGAGGACGTCCGCGAGGACCGGGGCCTGCCCAGGAGCGTCCGGCCGATCGACGACGAGGCGGTGAGCCAGCAGCCGGTCTTCGACCCCGCCCTCGCCGGGTACACCCGGGCCCTGCGGCCCAGTGAACCCGCCTTCACCGACCCTCAGCTCGCCCAACCGTGGCTCGCCGCGCGGCGCGAGGCGCTCAACACCGTGCTGTCCGCCGTCGCCGGCTCGCAGTGGGCCGAGCACCTGGTCCTGCGCGGGAGCGTCCTGCTGCGGGCCTGGTACGGCGAGCAGGCGCGGGAGCCGGGAGACCTTGACTTCGTGGTCCGCCCGACGGACTGGCAGCTGGAGGACGAGCGCACGGACCGCATGTTCGAGGAGCTCGCCGCCGACGCAGAACGGCTCTCGGGCGCGGTGCGGCTGCACGCGGACCAGGCGGTCAGCGACGAGATCTGGACGTACAGCAGGATTCCCGGGCGTCGGCTCGTCCTGCCGTGGTCGGCACCCGGCGTCCCGGGTGGGACCGTCCAGTTGGACTTCGTCTTCACCGAACACCTGCCCGTCCCACCGGAGTCCTACCAGCTCCCCGGCGTCACGGGCCGGTTGTTCGCCGCCACGCCACAGCTCTCCCTCGCGTGGAAGATCCTCTGGCTGGCCTCGGACAACCACCCCCAGGGCAAGGACCTCTACGACGCGATCCTGCTCTCGCGCACCGACGAGGTGCCCTACGACCTGCTGCGGCAGGTCTTCACCCAGTCCGACGAGACCTGGTCGCGCTGCCCGCTCCTCCCGGAGCAGATCGCCGGACTCTACGTCGACTGGGACGAATTCGCCAAGGACTACCCGCA
Source organism: Kitasatospora sp. NPDC088264 (assembly GCF_040685715.1). Lineage (NCBI taxonomy): Bacteria > Bacillati > Actinomycetota > Actinomycetes > Kitasatosporales > Streptomycetaceae > Kitasatospora > Kitasatospora sp. NPDC088264. The sequence continues at coordinate 52,489 of NZ_JBFBIR010000018.1, read as the reverse complement.
GTTCGCCGGACCCCTGGAGGAGTACCCTGCGCAGCTGCTCGCCGGGCTCCACGCGACCTTCGCCGACCACGGCGAGTACGCACTGCGCGCCCAGTGGCTGGCCCCGCTGATCGAGGAACTGCGGGAGGTGCTGGCGCGCGAGGGCATGGACGAGGTCCAGCAACGGATGTCCCGGCGGTACATGGCCCCGGACGACTCCCTGGTGATCATCCGCGAACTGCTCGGCGGCGGCCTCGGGGGCAACCTCGGCGGCAACCTCGAAGACGCCCGCCGCGCCGTCGCCGCCCGCCTCGGCGACAAACCGGACCGGATGACCCGCATGCTGGCGGAGGCCGCCGCCCGCTACGCCGCCGAGCTCGCCGACGACCAACCGGCGGACGGCACCCACAACTGACACCGACCCGGGCAGTACCCGGCGCCGGAAGAGGAACCCGACCACCGAAAACCCAACTCGCCGACCGACCGTGGCCCGGTCGGTCGGTCAGTCAGTCGGTCAGTCAGTCGGCCAATCGGCGAGCCGGGGAACGGGAGGTTCAACGCGCCAGCAGCTCCCGGATCGCCTCCGCGATCTCGTCGGGCGCCTCCTCGGCCATGAAGTGCCCCGCTCGGGTCAGCCGGTGGTCGAGGTCCGGCGCCCACGCCTTCCACACCGCGGCCGCGTCGTAGCCCAGCTGCGCGCCCCAGTCCTGCTGGACGACCGTCACGGGCATGGCCAGCTGCGACCCCGCGTCCAGGTCCGCTCGGTCGTGCGTGACGTCGATGCCCGCCGAGGCCCGGTAGTCCGCGACGATCGACGTCACCGCCGCCGCGCTCGCCCGCAGGTACTCGGCACGGACATCCTCGGGAACGGCGGTCGCGTCATTGGCCCAGGAGTCGAGGAACGAGCCGAAGAACGCGTCCGCGCTGTTGGCGATCATCGCCTCCGGCAGGCCCGGCGGCTGCGCCATCAGGAAGAGGTGGTAGCCGACCGCCGCCGGGACGCCGTGCAGGACGTTCCACATGTCGAGGGTCGGCACGACGTCGAGGATGCCCAGGTGCGTGACGGTCTCAGGGTGGTCCAGCCCCGCCCGGAAGGCGACTAGGGCGCCCCGGTCGTGGCCGACGAGGGCGAAGCGCTCGTGGCCGAGGGCGGCCGCCAAGTTCACGACGTCGGCGGCCATGGTGCGCTTGGCGTACACCTCGGGGTCGGTGGCCGCCGGCTTGTCGCTGGCGCCGTAGCCCCGCAGGTCAGGGCAGATCACCGTGTGTTCGTCGGCGAGCCGCTCGGCAACGTGCCGCCACATCAGGTGGGTCTGGGGGAAACCGTGCAACAGCACGACCGGGCTCCCGCTGCCGCCGACGGCGGCAGCCAGCTCCACCCCGTCCGCGCCGGGCAGGCGGACGTGATCGAAGCCGGGAATGGTGAGCGTCATGAAGGGCCATCCTTGTCGGTCGGGGGCTGACCGGACCAGCCTGGGCGACGGCGATCAGCAACGGATCAGTACCGGCCGCCAGTACCGGCCGCCAGTACGTGCCGGTCACTACGGACCGGTCGCTACAGACCGGTCGCTACGGCCCGATCAGCAGCCGATCAGTTCGGTCAAGCGCAGCCGACCCCCGACACGGAGGATGGGGGCATGCGAATCGACGTGCTCGGTGCCGTGCGGGCCCTCCCCGACGACGGCAGCCCGATCGACCTGGGCGGCCCCCGCCATCGTGAGGTGCTCGCCCGGCTCGTCGCCGCCGAGGGGCGGATGGTCACCACCGACACCCTCGTCGACGACCTGTGGACCGATCCACCGGCCCGCGCCGTGGGCGCTCTGCGTACGTTCGTCGCCGCGCTGCGCCGTGCCCTCGAACCCGACCGGCCGCCGCGCGATCCGCCGCGCGTCATCATCACCGAAGGGCCCGGCTACGCGTTGCGCCTGCCGCGCGAGGACGTGGACGTCCACCGGTTCCAGGACACCCTGGCCCGAGCCCGGCGTCGCCCTGACACGGTGACCGGCCCCGACGCGATGCCCGGTCTCGACACGGTGGCCCACCCTGACACGGTGGCCGACCTCAGCGCGGCGCTCAAGGACTGGCGCGGACCCGCGTACGCCGATGTGACCGGCGCCGCATGGGCGCAGCGCGAGCGGACCCGGCTGGAGGAATTGCGGCTGGAGGGGGTGGAACTGCGCGCCCGCCTCCTCCTCGACTCCGGTGAAGGGGCCGGACTCGTCGCCGAACTGGGCGCCCACGTCGCCGAACAGCCGTGGCGCGAGCCGGCCTGGGGGCTGCTGGCCCGCGCGCTGTACCGCGCGGGCCGCCAGGCCGACGCGCTGGCCACCCTCCGCCGAGCCCGCGCGATGCTCGTCGATCAACTCGGACTCGACCCTGGCGCCGAACTCCGGCGTCTGGAGACGGACATCCTCAACGGGGCCGCGCCCCTCGAAGGCGCCCGTACCGGGTGGAGCGGCCCCGGCGTCCGACTCGGCCCGCGCACCACCGTGGATCTGGCCCGCACCCTCGCACTGGCGGGTGGCGACGCGCTCGTCCACTCGCGACGCGACCGCCTCGCCGCCGTTCAGGCCGCGGAACGCACGGGAGACCTCTTCCTGACCGCCCGGATCATCGGCGCCTACGACGTGCCCGCCGTCTGGAGCCGGGCCGACGACCCCGAGCAGTCCCGCGCGGTCGTCGCGGCTGCCGAACGCACGCTCACCGCGCTCGGCCCCGACGGCCCCGCCGACTTGTCGGCCCGCCTCCTGGCCACGGTCGCCGTCGAGAGCCGCAGCGCCCACCTGTCCGCGGCCGAGTTGGGCCGCGCCCAGCAGGCGGCACAACAGGCGGAGGCGCTGGCGCGGGGCCTGGCCGATCCCGCCCTGCTGGTCTTCGCCCTCAACGGGGTGTTCCTGCAGTCCTTCACCCGCCCCGGGCTCGCGGCGGTACGGGACGGGATCGGCGCCGAGATCCTCGACCTGGCCGCCCGGCACGAGCTGCCGAACTTCGGCGTACTCGGCCGACTCGTCCGCCTCCAGTCCGCCTCGGCCCTCGGAGACCTCGACGCCGCGGCCTCGCACGCCGAAGCTGCCAACCGACTCGCCGCCACCACCGAGGCGCCCCTCGTCCCCGTCCTCACCGGGTGGTTCCGGGCCCGGGCCACGGCCGCCCGCAGCACCGAACCCGGCGGGCCGACCGCCGCCACGGCCGCAGCGCACTGCCGGGCCGCCGAGAACGCCCTCCAGTGGGCCGGAATGCCGGGGCTGCACCGCGGCCTGTTCGCGCTCGCCCTCCTCGGACTGCGCCTGCTGCACGACCGGCCCGCGCCCACCGACCCGCACCTCGACTGGGGCCCGTACCGGGCTTGGGCGCGCCCCCTCGTGCTGCTCGCCCAGGACCGGGTCGAGGAGGCCCGTACCGCGCTCGCCGCGGTGCCCGAGCCGGCGCGCGACCACATGCAGGAGGCCATGTGGTGCCTGACCGCCCGCGCCGCCGTTCGCCTCGGCGAGCCCGGTATCGCCGCACGCGCCGGGGCTTCCCTGCGCGGTGCCCGTGCGGAGCATGCCGGCGCCGCCAGTGGAATGCTGACGCTGGGCCCGGTGGCGCGGTACCTGGCGGAGGCGGAGGCTTGCGCCGGAGCGGGGTAGGCGATGGTGCCCGGGTACACCGCGCCCCCGGCCGGCACCTCGCCGTCTACCGGGCCGGGCCCGGCGCCGCCCGGCCTACCGCGCGGTCCTGATCACGCACAGGCGGCGGGTGGCACGGGTGAGGGCGACGTACAGGTCGCGTTCGCCGGCCGGGCGGGCGGCGGTGATCTGGTCGGGGTCGACGACGAGGACGGCGTCGAACTCCAGGCCGCGCGCCTCGGAGGCGGGGACGAGGCGGACGTGTCCGGGCAGGCCGGCGGCCTCCAGCTCCGGCAGGCGGGCGTCCGCGCAGACCACGGCGAGGAGGTCGCCCGGGTGGGCGGCCGTCTGGGCGCGCAGTTCGGCCAGGACGGCGGCGGCGAGGCCGTGGGCCGGGGCGGTGAGGGTGCGCGGGGGTTCGCCGTGGCGGATGGCGCGGGCGCGGGCCTGGCCGGGGGCGATGCGGGCGAGCAGGTCGGTGGTGGCGGCGAGGATCTCCTGCGTGGTGCGGTAGCTGACGGTCAGGGTGTGCAGGTCGAAGCGGCTCCCGGTGTGCGGGTGGAGGGCCTCGTGCCAGTCGCGGGCCTGGGCGGCGGGGCCGGCCTGGGCGAAGTCGCCGACGACGGTCATCGATCGGGTGGGGCAGCGGCGCAGCACGGCGCGCCACTGCATCGCGGTGAGTTCCTGGGCCTCGTCGACGACGACGTGGCCCCAACTGCGCTGCGGGGGGCCGTCGAGCAGGGCGGCGGCCTCGTCCAGCAGCGGCAGGTCGGCGTCGGTCCACGGGGCGTCGGGGGCGCGCAGCAGGCGGGCGCGCTGGTCGTCGGAGAGGTGGGGCAGGTGGGCGGTGAGGGCGGCGGGGTCGGTGAGCAGGGCGCGGACGGCGTCGTGCGGGGTGAGGGCGGGCCAGTGGGTGTCGAGGACGCGGTCGAGGTGCGGGTCGTCCAGCAGGGCCGCGCGGACGGCCTCGGCATCGAAGGTGCCGTCGGTACCCGCGGTGTCGCCGGTACCCACGGTGCCGCCGATACCCGGGGCGTCGCCGGTACCCGCGGCGTCGTGGGCACGTGAGCCGTCGAGACCGAGCCGGCGCAGATCGGCGGCGGCGACGCGGTCGAGGTTGAGGCCGGTGAGCTGGGCGACCTCGGCGTCGAGCTGGTCGAGGGTGTCGGCGGTGTCGCGTTCGAGGGCGCGGGTGAGGGCGTCGGCCAGCAGGTCCTTGAACAGGTCGCGGGCCCGGTTGTGGGCGAGGCCGTCGGCAGTGGCTGCGCGGGCGGCGGCGGCGAGGTCGGACTGCGGCAGGTGCACCTCCTCCTGGCCGACCCGTATGGCCAGGCCGTCCTCCGCCGGGGCCTGGTGGGCGCGGACCACGGCGGCCAGGGCGTCGGCGAGGGCGGGGTCGCCCTTGAGGCGGGCGGTCTGCGGCTCCTCGGGCGCCGCCGGGCCGGGGGTGGCGGGGGCGAGGTCGGCGCAGGTCGCCAGGGCGACGTCGTTCTCGCCGAGCGAGGGCAGCACCTGACAGATGTAGTCCAGGAAGCGGGTGTTGGGGCCCAGGACGAGGACACCGCGTTCGGCGGCGCGCGGGAAGGCGTACAGCACGTAGGCGGCGCGGTGCAGGGCCACCACCGTCTTGCCGGTGCCGGGGCCGCCCTGTACGACCGTCACCCCCCGGTGGCGGGAGCGGACGATCGCGTCCTGCTCGGCCTGGAGGGTGGCGACCGCGGCGCCCATGCGTCCGGTGCGCCGGGCCGACAGTGCCTCCAGCAGCGGGCCGTCGCCGATCACGTCCTCACGGGTGGGGTCGGAGCCGTCCAGCAGTTCGTCGCTGACGGCGGCGACGGTGCGGCCGTCCAGACGCAGGTGGCGCCGGCGTCGCAGGCCCATCGGGTGGACGGGCGTGGCCTCGTAGAAGGGCCTGGCGGCCTCGGCCCGCCAGTCCACCAGCAGCGGCAGTTCGTCCGCCTCGGTGTGCAGGCCCAGGCGCCCGATCCGCAGCGTGGTGCCGTCGGCGGTGTCGAGACGGCCGAACACCAGCCCGTGGCCGGCGCCTTCCAGGCGGCGTACTTCCCCGGCCCACCGCGCGGCCGCCACGTCCCGCTCGTACACGGCCCCGGCGCCGTCGGCGGGCGCGGCGAGGGTACGGGCCAGTTCGACGCGCGTCTGCTCCAGGCGCCGGTCGTACTCGGCGCACACGGCCCCCACCTGCACGTTTTCCGCCTGCACCTGGCACTCGGCACGGTCATCGCTGTACGGCACGACGGGCCTCCTCTCGGGTTCGGGCCGTCACTATGCGGGGGCGGGCGGGGGAAAGTAAAAGTTGACGAACGTACCGCCGTTGCGCCCTCCGCCTCACGCTTCCCCAACTCTCGTCCTGTGCACCGAATCTGACGAAACATCAGCCAGAGGCGTACGAGTGGTCGCTGAGGACGTCGAGGCCGCAGGTCAGCGGCCGGCGGCGGCGCACGACGGAACCGGCACGCCATAGGCCTTCCCTATAGCGTCTGCTGACACTTCGTCTTTGCCTCTCGCTCTTTTCCGGCCGTACCGTGAAACAGCTCGACGAGGCACCCACCACGATTTCCCTGAAGTATTCGCGCTCCCTGAGGAATTCGCACCCTGCGCGCCTGGTCGATTCCCATTCCGTCGAGCGGACGAACACCCGGACGAACACCCGGACGAACACGCGATCGAGAGGACCAAGGAAATGACCACGACCCAAAACGGACCAGGCACGCAGGAACTCGCAGGCAAGCGGGCCCTGGTCACGGGTGGTTCTCGCGGAATCGGAGCAGCCATCGTGCGCCAACTCCTGGACGCGGGCGCCAAGGTGCTCACGACCGCCAGGTCGGCGACGGGCACCGTCCCGGAGGAGGCCGCCTTCGTGGCGGCCGACGTGCGAACGCGGGCCGGCGCGGAGGCGCTCGCCACGGCCGCGCAGGAGGTGCTCGGCGGGGTGGACATCCTGGTCCACAACGTGGGCGGGGCGCAGCCGCACCACGGCGCCCTGGCCATCCCCGACGAGGAGTGGCAGAACGCGCTGGACCTGAACTTCCTGGCGTCGGTGCGGCTGGACGCGCTGCTGGCACCGGGGATGCGGGAACGGCGTTCGGGGGCGATCGTGCACGTCTCCTCGGCCGCCGTCCCCACCGTGGCACCGCCGTTCCTGCACTACGTGGCCGCGAAGGCGGCGCTGGAGGCCTACAGCCGGGGGCTGGCCGCCGAGCTGGCCCCGCACGGGATCCGGGTCAACACCGTGTCTCCCGGCCGAACCGCCACCCCCGGCGGCGAAGCGACGCGCGAGCAGTGGGCACGCCTGGACGCGGGGCCGGGCCAGGACACCACGACTCCCCCGCTGGGACGCGACGGCCGACCCGACGACATCGCCCACGCGGTCCTGTTCCTCCTGTCCGGCCGGGCGAGCTGGCTGACGGGGAGCAACCTCGTCGTGGACGGCGGCGAATTCCCCAGGGGCTGACGGCAACGCACAGCGGCCCCGGCTGGCGGCCTCGTCCGGCCGGCACGGCTACCTTGATCACATCGGCGGCCGACAGCAGGGCGTCCGATGCCGACCAGGTCGGCGAGCCCGGAAGAATCCAGATCCGAGACACCGAGGAACCAGAGATGCGTACCCTGATCAGCACCGCCTTCATCTCGCTCGACGGCGTTGTGGAAGGCCCGGGCGGGGAGCCCGGCTACCGGAACTCCGGCTGGACCTTCAAGGACATCGAGTTCCTTCCCGAGGCCTTCGAGATCAAGGGGCGGGAGCAGCAGGAGGCCACCGCGATGCTGCTGGGGCGGGTCAGCTACGAGGCGTTCAGCCAGGTGTGGCCCGACATGGCGGACTTCGCCGACTACAAGGTGATGCCGAAGTACGTCGTCTCCAGCACCCTCACCGAGGACGACCTGGTGTCGAACTGGGGCGAGACCACGATCCTGCGCTCACTCGACGAGGTTGCCGCGCTGAAGCGGACCGAGGGCGGCCCGATCATCGTGCACGGCAGTGCGACCCTGAACCAGGCCCTCTCCGACGCCGGTCTGGTCGACCGCTACCACCTGCTCGTCTTCCCGCTCCTGCTCGGCGCGGGCAAGCGCCTGTTCAGCACCACGGACAAGGACACCCAGAAGCTGACGCTCGTCGAGCACGAGGTCTACCCCAACGGTCTGCAGAAGCAGGTCTTCGACGTCGTCCGCTGACGTTCCCCGCAGACCCGGAAAGCCCTCGCGCCAACGACTGCGCGGGGGCTACAGGTCCGCGAGCCAGGGATGCCCCGGGTGTACGCAGGCGAGCAGTTCGGCCAGGGTCCCGCGCTGGGCCGGGGTCATCAGCGGAACGGTCGTGTCGAAGTCCGCCTGGTCCTTCCGGCGGAGGTGCTTGGCCTTGAACAGCAGGACCAGCTCGGGCGCCAGGTACGGGATGCCGCCTGCCGTGTGGCGGATGATGTCGCCGTAGGGAAAGCGGATCCTCTCATCGCGCCGGCAGATCCAGACGTCGCCGTCGTGCGGTTCGCGGAACACATCGAGCAGGTAGTCACCGGTGGCCGGATCGCGCAGCCAGGTCTGATGGGTGGCGGCCAGCACCCCCGGTGCGGCGTCCTCCCAGATCCGGCCGCTGCCCGCCGCGTCGAAGACGTACCCGGGGAAGCGACTGCGGACCTCGGGAAGGCTCGCGGCCGGAATCGCGATCTCGATGTCCCCGTGCGCACGCGCCTGCCCGCCCCGGAAGAGGTCCAGCGCCCATCCCGCGGCCACACACCACGGCGTGCCGACCCCCGCCAACCGCCGCGCGACCTCGTCCGGCCTCCAGCACGACGACCACCTGTCGTCGAGGGCCGCGACCTCGTCGGCCGACAGCTCGATCCCACCGCCGGGCAGTTGCTCGCTCACGCGAGGAATCTACCAACAGGCCCGCAGGGCCGTGGCCGAGATCGGTACGCCCGGGCACGCCTCAGGGGACGGCCTCCACGGACTCGCCCGGCGGGTGGTGCAACCGGTGCAGGCCGGCGTAGGCGGAGCTGCGGAGGAGGAGCTCGGTGTGGGTGCCGTGGGCGACGATCCGGCCCTGGTCGAGCAGGACGATCTGGTCGGCGTCGCGGACGGTCAGCAGATTGTGCGAAATGATGATCGTCGTGCGATCGGCCATGAGCAGGCGCAACGGGCCCATGATCCGTTGGCTCGACTCCGCGTCCAGGGCCGTGGTGGGCTCGTCGAGGATGAGGACGGGGGCGTCCCGGACCATCGCGCGGGCGATCGCGAGGCGCTGACGCTGGCCGCCGGAGAGCAGCCGGCCGCGCTGGCCGACCAGGGTGTCGTAGCCGTCCGGGAGCCGGGTGATGAACTCGTGGGCGTCCGCCGCCCGGGCCGCCGCCAGGATCTCGGCCTCACTCGCCTCGGGGCGCCCGTAGGCGATGTTCTCCCGGACGGTGCCGTGGAAGACCAGGGTCTCCTGGAGCACCACCGCGACGTTCTCGCGCAGGTCGGTGAGGGCGAGGTCGCGCAGGTCGAGGCCGTCGAGCCGCACCGCGCCGTCGTCCGGGTCGTAGAAGCGCAACAGCAGCTTGGCGACGGTGGACTTGCCCGCGCCGCTGGCGCCGACCAGGGCCAGCGTCTCCCCCGGCGCCACCTCGAAGGACACCTCCGACAGTGCGGGCGCCTCCACGTCCGGGTAACGGAAGGTGACGTCGTCGAACTCGATCCCGCCCCGGGCGCGGCCGAGCGGCCGGGGGGTGGCGGGATCGGTCACCTGTGGACGCTGGTCGAGCAGTTCGATGATCCGCTCGGCGGCGGCGGAGGCCGCGTAGAAGGTGTTGCCGAGCCCGGACATGCTCTGGATCGGGCCGTAGAGCCTGCTCAGCAGGGTGAGGAAGACGATGAGGCCACCGAAGGTGAGCCGGCCGTGCACGAGTTCCCAGGCCCCGAGGCCCATCACCACCAGGCCGCCGAGCAGTTCGACGAAGTCGACCGTCGGCCCGTAGAGCGCTCCGATCCTGGTCGAGGCCATCGCCGCGTGGTACCGGCCGATGCTCTCGCGCTGGAATCGGGCGTGCTCCCAGTCCTGGCGGTTGTACGCCTGGACGAGCGCGATGTTGCCGAGCGACTCCTCGGCGACCGCGCTGATCGAGCCGCTGCGCCGGCGGCGTTCGCGCGAGGCCGCCCGGATCAGCTTCGCGAAGCGGCGGGCGGTGAGGAAGAACAGCGGCGCGGCGACCAGCGCGACCAGGGTCAGGTCCCAGCGCAGCACCAGCAGCAGGCCGACGTAGATGCCGAGCCGCGCCACCTGGCCGAGCGCGTTGACGATGCCGGAGAGCAGGAAGGTCTCGACCGCGTCCACGTCGCCGGTCACCCGGGACAGCACGTCGCCGAGCCGCCGGCGCTCGAAGAAGCCCAGCGACAGGCCCTGGATGTGCCGGAACACGTCCGACCGCAGGATGAGCAGGAAGCGTTCGCTGACCCAGGTGGAGATCACCCGGCGGGCGAAGCCCAGTACTCCGGAGAGCAGGGTCAGCCCCGCATAGGCGAGGGCGATCGGCAGGAACAGGTTCAGCCGGTGCGGAATGAGCATGTCGTCGATGACGATCTTGAACAGCCAGATCTCCATCGCCTCGATCGCCGGGCCCACCGCGACCAGGGCCAGCAGCACCACCAGCCACCGGCGGCCACCCTTGGTGTAGGGCCAGAAGCGCCGGAAGATCGCCATGAGCGGGACCGGCGGTGCCGCGGCGACCACATCGGAGGTCTCGGCGACCGTGAGCAAGCGTCGCAGAGCCGACCGAAGGCTGTGTTTCCTCGTCATCTCACGGTCTTCTCGCTCGTCCCCGAGCCCAGATCACTTCCGGATTGAGAGGAACTCCCGATCAAAGAGGCCCTGCTCCGGGAATGGAAGGTCTCCACACGCACGGCCGGCGCGGGCCCGCGTGGGGTCGCTCCCGGCCGACACGGCAAAGCCGGGCACACGTGCCCGGCCCGCTCTCACAGGGAAGCGATCCTTACCACCGGCCTCCGTAGCCGCCTCCGTAGCCGCCGCGGTCGCCTCCGTAGCCGCCGTAGCCGCCACGGTCGCCGCCGAAGTCGTCACGGAAGTCGTCGTAGCCGCCACGGTCGTCACCGAAGTCGCCGTAGTCGCCACCGCGACCACCGCCGCCCCAGTCGTCACGGAACCGACCGAAGGACTGGAACTGTCCGAGGAATGACATGAGCAACCTTCTTTCGAAGTCCCCCTCGCTCCATCGTCATCCTCACCTCCGCAATGCACAAGCATCGAGTGCGCTAAATGTGAAAATTTGATGATTTTTCCGGATTGTCCAAATCGGCAGCCGCCTGCTTCGATTTCCTGGTCAAGAATCCCCCAAGAAACCGTGTGTGACGAGCCGCCACCCGATCTGCCGATTTCAGGGTGAACCATTGCTCCCGAGCAATCATTCACCTCAGGCAATAGCCATACAGCCATGCCGGGAGCGACCAGTTAGCGCAGCCCCAGGGCAGTAGCGGTACCACCGGTGTCGGACAGTCCGCGCCATAGCCTTCGCGCCACCCGAGGTACGCCTGCAGTACGGGCGGTTCGTCACGGTACTCGGTGAGGGACAGGGCACCGCCCCAGCGGCTGAACCCGCCATCGGCGACCTCGAGATAGATCCGTCTGAGCAAAGGCGGCATGGGGTGCCCCACAACTGCTTCGAGCCCGGACACAGCCTCCGGAAGCGCAGGCGAAGGACGCCCTCCGGCATTCTGCTCGATGAGCCGCTTGATGATCTCGTCCTCCGTCACAGGGCCTTCGTATCAGACACCACCGACACTGCGGTGCCCTGGCCCGAGCCCGCGGACGGATCGCTGACGGTACGGCTCGGGGCCCTCGAAGCTCGGTGGACGTCACCGTGACCGTGGCCGTGTTCGAGACCAGCGGCGGCCGCGTCAGCCGCATCTGGGCCGTCCGCGACCCGGAAACTCCGCGCGTGGACCGGGAACGAACAGACCTGACCGCACGCCACGGCGGAACGCACCAGCCGACACATCGTCAAATCGCCTTCCCCATGCGAACTTTCGGGCGGCCGAAACCATTCTCCGTCACCACCCGAGTCCGCGACGAGGCCTCCTCCGGGAGCACCGTCGTGGGTTATGGTCGGTCCCATGCTGACGGAGTGGGCCTGGATAGCAGCGAAGCTGGTGACGACTCCCGAGACGAAGATCAAGGTCGTCGACTACGGATACCGTCCGTTCGGAACGTACGCCGAGGCACGTCGCAACCTCCTGGAGCACCTTGAGGACGAGAAGTCCTGCCAGGACTTCAAGGACGCCGCGCGCCTCCTGCGGGCGAACCGGAAAGCGACCAGCGTGGTGTACAGCCCGCTCATCTGGCTGATCCACGATCTCCCCCAGGGAGATGACAGCAAGAGAGCGAGCTACCAACTCATCAAGCGGCTCGAGCCGAGCCTGACCGAGCAACTCCTGCCCGGTCTGGCGACCTCACAGGTCAGCCGGCACGCCCGCCTGGGCGTCGCCCTGCGGGTGCTCAGCGTCGAAGAGGTTTGCGTTCTGATGCGCTGCAAGCCGCAGAAGGCGAGGGCCCATACGGAGATCTGGCTGTCCGGTCGACTCAAGATGCGCACCCAGCACGTTGCCCGCGGCACGGTGTGCCGCAGCCACCGGGACGCCGCCTGCACCGCCTGCCGCGGTGGCACCCAGTGGGAGTGGGCGAAGCCGTTCCTGGCGAGCGACCTCGTACAGCACCTGCTGTCGTACCGCATGAGGTGCTATCTCCCGTACGACGGGACGCCTGTGCCGCCCGGGACGTACGAAGCCGGACTATGAGCGACGCCGTTCGGACGGCCGGGGAGGTCCACGTCTCCCTCCCGCACGCACCGGCGAGGGATGCCGATCCGGTGCCCGCCCCGTGCGAACGACGGGGCGGGCACCGGAGGTCGCGTCAGCTGTTGGTCGTCAGCAGACGGTTGGCCAGGGCGTCGGCGAGGCGGTAGGCCTCGTCGGCCGAGAGGGTGCGGCAGATGGCGTCGGCGAGTTCCTCGACGTCATGCCAGTCGACATCGCCGAGCTCCGCGGACGGCGTGGCCGACGGCTGCTCGGCCGGGGAGGCCTCGGCTCGCTGTTCCGGCATCGGAAGAGGCTCGGAATTTTCCGCGGAAAATCGCTCGGCGCTCGGAGCGGACTCCGCACTCGGAGCGGGCTCGGTGCTCGGAGCGGACTCGGTGCTCTCCCCCGTGCCGGCACTGGCGGGCTTCGACCGGGTAGCCGAAGCCGACGGTTCCACCGGCGACGGATCCACCGGCGACGGTTCCACCGGCGACGGCGTGACGGTGGCCGTGGACGCAGCCGTGGACGCAGCCGTGGTCGCGCTCTCCGCAGGCCCACTCGCGGATGCGACGGGTCGCTGCGGCGCGGCCTGAGGAGTCACCCCGTCAGCGGAGGCCTGAACCGCCGCCGCTCGGGCCCCCAGCTTCGCCGCCCGCTTGGCCGCGACGGCGTCGGCGTCGGCCTGGAGCAGCTGCTCCAGCTGCTCCGTCTGCTCGGCCAGGGCCATCGCCTCGATGCCCTTGACCGATCCCAGACGGCGGGCGACGTTGATGGAGATGCCCTCCTCGCCCCGCGCCTTGGCCCGCACCTGCCGCTGTAGCTCGGGGTGGAGCTTCAGCAGGTTCTTGCGGTGCGAGATCCAGCTCTGGGACCAGCCCTCCGACTCGGCGGCCTCCTTGGCGGTGGCGTACTGCGCCACGATGAGCAGGACCGCGTTGGCCTCCTCGATCGGGTCGAAGTCCTTGCGCGCCATGTTCTCGTCGAGCGCCGCGCGCAGCAGGGTCGCCTTGGAGTCCGCCACCGAGTCGTCGACGACGACGAGCAGTTGCTCGCGCCCGTACAGCGCGGCAGCGGCCCGGCGCCGGTTGCCGTTGACGATCACCACGTCCTGAGGGCCCGCACCGAGCAGGCCCTCGTCCTCCGGCCAGAGCCGGAGGTACGCGTCCGGGGTGACGGCGAGGCAGCTCTGCAGCTGGCGGTCCTTGATGCTCGCCAGGTCCGACAGGTCGCCCAGGTCATCGCGCGGGTTGCGCGGGTTGGGGAGGCAGTTGGCGGTGGGGACCCACCGGGCCGGAGAGTCCGGCCCCGTGGGGACCCACCGGGCCGGGGTCTCCTGGTTGCTGACCACCCCGGGGGCGTCGACGACCGGGTCGGCCGCCATCGAGGCGAAGGAAACACGACGGCCGGCCATCAGCGACCCCCGTACCCGAGTTCGAGGGACAGCCGGAAGAAGTCCTCGCGGGCCCGGTAGGCGGTGCCGCTCTCCTTGTACTGGGTGACGACCGTTCCCTCGGCCACCGCCCGGGAGTGGATCTTGTAACGCCTCAGGACCGTCTTGGCCCGCGGCCACCCCTTCGCGGCGATGTACGCCTCGGTGTCCTCCAGGTCGGCGCGGCCGTCCCGGGGGTCCCAGTTGTTGATGACGACCCGGAAGGGGATGTCCATCGGCTCGATGACCTTCTGGATCGTCCGCGCCGTCGGGTCGAAGCACAACGGCTCGGTGATCATCGGGACCAGGACGTCATCCGCTATCTCCAGAGCACTGCGCAGGATCTCCTCGTCGGCCAGGGTGCCCGGCGTGTCGATGAAGATGTGCTCGTACTCGTCCTTCTCGCCGAGGACGTCGAAGGTGCACGCCGCGAGGTTCACCGTGGTCGTGGTCTTGCCGACGCCGCCCTTCTGGTTGGCGATGACGTGGACCTTGGCACCGGTCTTCTTGAGGTGGAGCAGCTGATCGGCCTGGTCGTGCGCCGCCATGAAATCGAAGGGCAGGTTGTCCCCCACCCGCTCCGCCCAGACGACGGCCGATCCCTGAGGGTCAGTGGACACGACAAGTACAGATGGCTTCATGATGTTCCGTTCTCTCCGTGGGCTTCCCGGGCCGCTTGCCCGGTACTGCGGATGCCCGCCGATCAAAGCCGGTGACGGCGGACTGGAACAGCATTCCAGATGATCAGGCCTGATGCCGACACGACCCGCGTGTCATGAAGCACAATGTCCGTTTCGCTGAGCCCCTGATTTCCGAGAACCTCCCGGATATCCCCGGCGACCCGGCCCCGAATCCCGCCATCTCAAGAGAGCGTGACGCACGGACAGCGGCATCGGGACTGCGCCGCTGCCGGGGACGCATTCGCCTTCACCGGCCGCCCCGAACAGCCGTGCGCCCACGCGCAGCCCTGGCGCATTGGAACACCGCGCCGCCGTTTCCTGACAGTTCAACAGATCACCGCAGTTCACTATCCGGCACCGCGGGCCCTGGTCAAGAAACGGCAAAGGGCATCACCGCTCCGCCGCGGGCCGGAAAGAAGCTCCTCCCCCGCAAGCACGGGGTCAGTCGGAAGAGAGCGGTCAGTGGTCACAGCGGTCAGCATCCGACGCCTGCCGACGGGCGTTCGAGACGGGCCGGGCATCGATCGTCATGGCCGTGTACGCGGCGTCGACCTCACCGGTGGGGGTGGTGGGGCCGACGCGTGCCGTGGGGGCGCCCTGGGCGCCCGCCCCGTCCCGGTACGGGGCCAGGAACGCGGTCAGGGCGGTCAGCATCGCCTGCGGGGCCTCCTCGGCCGGGTAGTGGCCGCAGTCGGGGAGGACGAGGCCCTGCACGTCGTCGGCGGCGAGCTCCATCGTCTCGCTGACGGAGGCGCCCAGGTTCTCCGCTCCTCCGATCGCCAGGACGGGCAGGGTCAGCCGTCGAGTCCTGCGCTCCTGGTTCTGGGCGATGGTCGTGTCGAGTGCGCGGTAGAACTCGAAGCCGGCTCGCAGGGCTTCCGGCTCGGCGGCGAGGGTGTCGACGTAGTGCTGGACGGCGTAGTCGGGCAGTGCCTTCGCGGACTTCGTGGCGAACTGGTGGCCGAAGTAGAGGTGTTCGCGTCCGCTGACCAACTGTTCGTTGACGTCGGTGAGGCGGTTGAAGGCGAAGTGCCAGAGGCGGTCGTTGGCCTCCCGGCTGCCGAGGAGAGGCAGCGAGGGCGACAACCCCGGGATCGCGGCCTCGGCGACGGCCAGGCGGTCGAGCCGGTCAGGATGGTCCGCAGCCAGGGCGTAACCGGTCCACATCCCGACGTCGTGGCCGACCAGGGCGAACCGCCGGTGCCCGAGCGCGTCCATCAGCGCCACCAGGTCGCGGGCGAGCGTGCCGGTGTCGTACCCGCCCGGGGGTTTGTCGGACAGTCCGACGCCGCGCGGGTCGACCGCGACGACCCGGAAGTCCTGTGCCAGCGCCGGCATCAGGAGGCGCCAGGCGTACCACGTCTGGGGCCAGCCGGCGACCAGCAGCAGCGCAGGCCCTTCGCCGCCGGTGACGGCGTGCAGGCGCAGTTCGCCGGTGTCGACGTAGCGGCTGGTGAAGGTGTCGGCGAAGCCGGCCGGGAGGTTCGGCACCTGGGAGACGGAACCGCGGCCTTCGGGCGTGGGCGGGCGGGTCGGCGACAGACTCATGATCATCCTTCGGAGGCACGGGGTTGACGGGTTCGCCGAGACGGCGGGAACCGCCCGGTCCGGCCGGCGGCTGACGGCCGGTGGCCAGCGGCTGGCCCCGGCAAGTCTTCGGATCCGGGAACCGCCTGCCTGCACGCTAGCCATCTTGGACTGATCAGTCAAAGATGACTGACCGATCGGTCCAAGATGCGGGTAGGCTCGTCGCGACGACGTGGGACAGCGGAGAAGCAGGAGAGGTGCACACCGTGTCCGGCCGGAAGCAGTTCGACATCAACGCGGCACTGGACCAGGCCATGCAGGTGTTCTGGCAGCGCGGGTACGCCGACGCCTCACTCGATGCCCTCGGTTCGGCCACCGGCCTGGGCCGCGGCTCCCTCTACGGCGCCTTCGGCAACAAGGACGCCCTGTTCGGCCAGTGCCTCGACCGCTACGCGTCGATCTACGGCACGCAGTACGAGCAGGCGCTCGCGGCGCACCCCGGTGATCCGGTGCGCGCGGTCGAGGCGTTCTTCGGCGTCGTCCTGGGCCGCATCGCCGACCCGTCGGTCCCCTCCGGGTGCCTCATCGCCCAGTCCGCCGCGCAGTCGCCGACGCTCAAGGAGGAGAACGGCGCACAGGTGCGCGGCCTGCTCGACGTACAGCGTCAACGGGTACGCACGGCCCTGGCGGACTCCTCGGCCGACATCCGGACGCTCGACGAGCTCGCCGTATTCGTCGTCGCCGTCAACCAGTCGCTGGCCGTACTGAGCCGGGCCGGCACCTCCGACGCCGAGCTGCGCTCCGTGGCCCGGCTCGCCTGCACAACGGTGGCCGACACCCTCGCCCGGGCAGTGCCCGAGGACCTCACCCGCGACTGACGAGCGCGCAGGACGAATGCAACAGCCACCCCGCCATCGACTTCCCGACGCTACGACGGCCCGGGCACGGACCGGACCGCAGGCAAGCACGACGTCGAACTGACCGAGCTCTACCGGGCATTGGAGAAGCACCATGCACCCCTGCGCAACGCCTGAGGCCCGGACGAGGCAGGCGGTGTGGGCGGCGTGGGCGGCCCCGGTGCTGGTCAACGTCGCGCTGGGGTTCGCCGCCATGGTCCCGCTGATGTTCACGCTGGTGTTCTTCCTCAACTACCCGCTGGTCTGGCTCGGGCTCGGGCAGCGCGAACCCACCGAGAACGACGGCCCGATGGTGTGGGTGGTGGCCGGCGTCGTCGTCTGGACGGTCTTCGGCCTGCTGTGGTGGCTGGTCAACCTCGGGCTCCGCAAGCTGGCCGGCCTACGGGGCCGCCGTTACTGGTGGGTGAGTGCCGGACTGCTCCTGGTGCCCACGCTCGTCTTCTCACCGTTGCCCGCCGGCCCCTGGACCGTGCTGCGCTGGCTGGCCTGACCGAGCCGTCCCCGGCCCCTCCCCCAACCGCACCGGTACCCGTGCCCGTACCCGGGCCCGTGCCGCAGCCGACGGCCCGTAACACCCGGACGTCCGCTGGCAGCCGATAGCGGACACCGTCGATGACAGCGGCGCGATCTGAACCAAGCCGGTGCCCTGCACCACCCCCCGCCCCCGTCCGCGTCGGCCGGATCGAGAGCGTCCGGATCCAGGCCGCGCGGCGCTTCCACTACGACATCGCCGCATGCTCTACCGGCTGCTGTACGCCGCGGGCGCCGCGACCGCCTCCAGCTCGCCGAACAGGTCGACGCGGCCCCGTCGTTGGTCAGCTACCACCTGCGCAAGCTGGCCGAGCACGGCTTCGTGTCCGAGGCGAGCGGCCGCAGTGCGGACGGCCGCGAGCCGTGGTGGCAGATGGCTTCCGAGGAGGGCTGGGGCTTTGGGGACTCGGACTTCGCGGGCACGCCCGAGGGGGCCGCCGCAGTCGGCGCGGTCACCCGCGGCATCGTCGAGACCCGGACCTCCCCGTACCGCGCGTACCTGGACCAGGGCGCCGCCTGGGGCAAGGTGTGGACGGACTCCACGTTCAGCTCCGAGTGGGATGATCGACCCGACCCCGGCCGAACTCGCCGAGCTGAACGGCGAACTCGAGGCGCTGGGACGACGCTGGCGGAAGCGCGGCAAGGCCGCCAAGGCAGACGGCGACACCGAGGGCCGCGAGCACGTGTCCGTGCACCTCTACG
Source organism: Kitasatospora sp. NPDC088264 (assembly GCF_040685715.1). Lineage (NCBI taxonomy): Bacteria > Bacillati > Actinomycetota > Actinomycetes > Kitasatosporales > Streptomycetaceae > Kitasatospora > Kitasatospora sp. NPDC088264. The sequence goes on along the minus strand of NZ_JBFBIR010000018.1, from coordinate 34,317 downwards.
GCTTCCCCTTCCGCCCCTGACGCCACTGTCGTGTCGCGCCCGATGCCCAGACACCCGCAACTGGCCGTCACGGCGGGCCTCGTGCGAGATGTGATGACACACCGCATCGGGGCTCTTCAACCAGATCATGGGCAACACCGAAGACCAGCCTGCCCAGTTCAGGTGTTGCGTCCCCGATGCCCGAACAGGACTCCCGCAAAGGGCTTGCCACTCAACCGAGTTCCGCTCTTTCGGTGAGATCTATCATTCAACTACCTTGACACAAAAGCGAATTGGCGACTTAGCCGGCTCGACGTGGTCGCGGCCACCGTGGTGCAGCATCGCCTGGGCGACGGCATGGAGCCAGGGTGGCCAGGCTCGGCCAGCCGGCGGAGTAGGCCGAGCCGTCATGGGCAGCCCTCCCGAGGTGGTTGTGCCACAGGCCGGGCCCGGCGTCGATGAAGTGCTCGTCGCCGTAACGGCCGGCGAACGGGGCCCACCGCGCTCCCCACCACGGGGCGTCCCGCTGGTCCGGATCATCGGCGTCCCAGATCCTCATCCGCATGGTGCGGATCTCGACGATCCTTTCCGTGGAGTACAGGGGGCCGCGCGGAAGGACAGCGAGGTAGGCGTCGTCTCCGCCATGGCACAGCAGCGACTCGCACAGATCAGCGGGGATCTCGAACCCGAGCCGCTCCTCGGTGCGCCCGACGGCTTCGGGCGATGCGGGCGGGTGACGCTCGGCCAGGCTGGCCGATGCGTTCTTCGCCGGCCAGACGTCAATGAGGTTCCAGGGCTCGGTCACCGAATCCCAGAGTCTCATGCCACCACGGCGGGCGGGAGTCATCCCCGCGCACCGGGCTCCCCTCCCCGCGAGGCGCCCAGCTCTGGTGGACGACGCTCCGCTACGCCCCCAGGCCACGTCCCGCCCTCTCCCCCACATCCGGAACTTCGGGTCGATCACCCGACACGTCGCGAAGGCTCGACCGTCGACGTGGCTCACCTCGGCCACCGAATCCGAACCGCCTCATCTCTTATTCATACGAACTAAATACCGAAGGGCCCGGCCGCTGCGGGAAGGCTACGGGGGGACGTGCCCAGCACCACGTCATCCGAAAACAGCGCCGTACCGAGATTTGTTTATTACTGGTCTTCCGATGTCTTTTGTGTTCAGTCCCTTGAACGTGAAGTGGCCTGCGACGTGCAAATCGCCTCTGACCGCTGAGGAGTCGGCTCCCGAGGCCTCGAAGAAGCCACTCGCGCTCACACCCACGCCGGACGGGTGCCGAACATCGCACCCGCTTCTCCTTCCGCCGGAAGCTCGTCCCCGGCTCCGCCACCTCCTGGCCGGCCAGCTCGACCTCAGGCGTACCGCAGCTCGCTGCGGCCGCTTGGCAAGTTGGACCTTCACCCGCCGCTCCCCTTCCCCTCCGGTCCTCTGCCTCATGGTCGGCCCGGGTTCGTGGCAGCGCCGAGGTACCGACCGTCGGCGCCACCGCCAGACTGACCGCGGCTGCGGCCGCCGTCGGAAAGCCCGTCACGAGACATCGCTTCAGCGACTACGACGATGACGAGCACTACTTCGTCGAGGAGCTGACCTTCGCCGATGCGGATGCGATCCTCGCCATGCTGAGGGCGCTGTGCCCGCGGCCAGCTGACGGGGCTGCCTGCCGATGCAGATACGGAGCCTGGCGTACCGGCTCGTGCCTCTGCCACGACCGGGCGAGCCGGCACTGATGCGGGAAGGCGGTACAGAACCTGTGGCTGCACGGCCCGGATTGGGACGACGTCGAGACGAACCTGACCGGACGAGGCGGCGCCCGGGAATCGAACCGACCCACGACCTGGGCCGCAGTCGGATCGAGGACGCCGAGCCGATTTGACCGCGCGCTCGACCTCGTTCCGACGCTTGTACATCTTCATGTCGGAGCCCGCAGGCCGGCCTCCTCGGCTGACTCGTCGCCGACGGTTGGCCCGCTGATCCTTCTCCTCCGGGACGGTGTGCTTGAATCTGGCGCCTTCGCAGGTAACGACAGTTGCGGCGGAAGCCGTACGCCCTTGGCGCCGCCAAGGCAGTCCGAGGTGTGCGCGAACGACCACACCGGAGCCCTTGACCCCGATGCGTTGGAGGACCGACATCAGCTGTGGCATGCCGCCCCACTGGCCGGGTCCTCTCCGAGGTATGAGCCGTACGGTCGAGATCGGGAGGTGGCGGTCCTGCCCCGGTGAGCACTTTCGGGGGGCCATCGGTCCGGTCGGATACGAGCTGCTGGTTCGATCGTGAAAGCAGAGGCGCCGTAAAGCAGGTCAAGCGGCGGACGTAGTGATGGCGAACTCGACGCCGCTGTGGATGTCCAGAGCATCGCTTTGGCCGATGGCGCATCGGATTTTCCGCGGAAAATTCAGAGTCCCTCGACGAAGCCCACGGATCGGCCGTCCCCTGCATCGTCCGTTGCTGGCATCGTCCATTGCCGTTGCCGTGGGCACGATGGATGTCCGTCGAGAACTCTGACCGGCCTCCGCGGAGAAGCTCGGAGAGAGCCAACCCGGACGGCATGGGTCAGTGGTACGGAAGCCCCTTGAATGAGCCGGAACCCGAGTCCGAGCCGTGGCTGTGCAGCGCGTGAGCGTGCGCTTGCCAGTCGGCTGGTCCGGATGCTGATGCTGCTCCCCCATCGAAGCCCTCGCATTTTCTGCGGAAAATTCCTCGACTGAGCGGTAGACAGATCGGGCTCCGCGATCGCTGTGTCCCGGTTCCCAGCAATCGGCCCACCCTCGCGACACAGGAATTGCCGACGGCTTCGACTCCCCTGCGGCCTCCTACGGGGGAGCGCCTATCACGACAAGTGGGGGTCCTCTCCCCCACTGAGGCACGCTGTGAAAGTGATCAAGCCGATCGCCTGATACGTCACAACCCCTGGATGGCTTCGCCCAAGTCGGAACCGTAGGCGGCCCAACAGATGACCGAGCCGTCGAAGTCGAGCTCGCCCATGTACCAGTCGTCGTCCGCTCGTACGAGACACAGGCCGTGGAAGGCCAGGATGACGTCGGGCCGGAGTGAGACGTAGTCCGCGCGGCCGTGCTCCTCCACCACGACCAGTCGTTCGAGGGTGAGCAGGGCGGCTTCAGGATCCCCTGATGCGGAACACACTCGCTCGATCGTCCAGCCGTCCGGCAGTCCATCGTTCACCGCCACATGATCGCAGCGGGTGGCGTTTCGCAGCTACTCGTATGAGGCGGCGATCACCACGGTTGCCTCGTAGCGGACAGCCGACTCGTGGTACCCCGTCGCCACCGCACGCGGTGTTGCTTGAGCGCGGTAATCATCCTCGTCGGACCTGGGCGACGTCCGTCGCCGGCGCCGAGCTTCGTTCGGCTACAGATCCGGTAGGTCTCCTCCAGGATGGTGCGACGGATGCCGCGCCTACACAGGTAGGCGCGGTTCGCCCGGGAGCCACAGAGCCTGTCGACGCGGGCCGTGACAGGACGCGTACGCGGTCATCCGTCACCGAGGCGAAGACCAACAGCGGCTTTGCCCCTGCCCGACCGCCGACGAATTTTCTGCGGAAAATCGCCGGGCCGCGCCCCCTGGCCCCGGACGCAGTCGTGCTGTCCGGAGCTCACCGCGCGACGACTACCCATCTGCTTATGCCGGTCGCAGGAGCGCCCACCGCACCGGTTCTGGTAGGCGACGCCGATGGACACTGCCACGATGACGAACATTCATCGTGGGCCACACCCATCCAGTCCGAGGTAGACGCGCCGTTTCCTCCATGCTGGATCAGCCACCTCAACGGCTCCCCCACATAAAACTGAGCTCCCGTCACAACCGCAGGCCAATGATGCGGCTCCGCTGGCCCGCCCCCACGGTCCGGCCGGGCAAGCCCACAGGGTCGTTCGCCAGCCGGCCGAGTGCCGCTCTCTTCGGATCGCGGTGGACCAGGAAGCCAGGCTGCTGAACCGAGTCGCGAAATTTTCCGCAGAAAATTCGGGGGCCTCAAGGGAACACCGGGACGGCTCGGGGGATTGATCGGCTCCCCTAGATGACGTCACACGCCGTCCGGACCCGCTCCAACGGCGTGCGTTCGCCATGCTGTGCCAGCGGCAGATCGCGCGAATCCATGAGCCCGATGCCAGCCAGCGCACACAGCTGCACTGCCGACCATCCCCCGGCGCGGCAAGAAGTGGCAGACGCTGCTGCCCCATAGCTGTCCTGCGCGTGGAGAATTTTCTGCGGAAAATCGCTCAGCCGCGGTCCCTTGGCCGGGACACCATTGTGCCCGTGCCGAACACAGGAGCGCCCACCGCACTGGTTCTGGTAGGCGACGACGGCGGGCGCTGCCAGGATGACGACCATCCATCCTCAACCACGCCCGTCCAGGTCGGGACAGAATCCCGCTTCCTCCCCCCCGCCAAACCGACAGCTTCGACAGCTCCCCCACCCACCGCTGAGCCCCACCACAACCGCAAGCCGATGCTGGAGCCCTCAGCCGGAATGGACCGACGCGTTCTGCCCGAGCTCGCCCGCAGGATCGTTCGCCAGTCGGCTGAGTGACGATCCCTTCAGACCGCCATGGACCAGACAGCCGGAGTGCTGAACCACGCCGCGAAATTTTCCGCAGAAAATTCGATGGCCCTCAGAAAGCACACCGGGACGGCCCGCCGGTTGCTCAGCTGACATACCGCCTGCGCCGGTAGCAAGCGACGGCACAGCGCGGCCCGAACCGGGGGAGGATCGCGGGGGAGTCGCGGAGAACCCGGCTCACCGCGAGCCCCCGCCTCGCCCGCGACGTCGAGAACGACCGCCCCAGGCCGTGTCAGTCGACCTGATCCACTGCGGCCCAAGCACGACCGAAGGTCCGCCAGCGGGCCGCCGCTTCCGCAGCGCCCAGTCCGAAGGCGCAGAATTTTCTGCGGAAAATTCAGAGGGATAGCTGAGCCAGCGGGGGAGCGGCAGCCCGATCCAGATGACGCGTCGGCCCCACTCGCTCACTGCCTCCTGAATTTTCCGCAGAAAATTCAGGAGGCAGCAAATGGTCGATCAAAGTCGGCAGCTTCGGTTCGGTGGGCCGTCAGGTTCGACGAACCCTGTCGACGCGGCGTCGTATCCACTGCCACGATGTCCCGATGTCCTCCTCTCTTCTCGCGGAACCGTGGCTGCGAGGCGTCGCGGCCAACCGGGCTGCGCCGTCCGAGGTTCTGCTGCGTCTACTGGCCCCGCAGGGGCGCGTTGCCTGGACGGCCCTCTGCCAGGAACGCGCTCTTCCCCCCGAGGTCGTCGAGGCGGTGCTCGCACACCCTGAGCAGACGGTCCGCCGCGCCTTCGCCCGCAACCGGCACGCCGTTCCCGAACAGCGCGGCCGACTGGTCGACGACCCCGATGCCTTCGTCCGCGCAAGCCTTGCCGCAGGTCCGCGCCCACGTCTGAACAGGGCCGAGCCGCTGCCCGACGACGTCCTGGAAATCCTGCTGACCACCCGCGACGAACACCGCCGGGAGCAGTTGCTCAGCGCGGACGAGATCCGGCAGGAGCTGGCGTTCTCCGGGCAGATCCGTGCATCGTTCCGCCGTAGGATGCTCGACCACCCGAACCCCGTGCTTCGGGCCCAGGCCGCCAGCCTGTGGCTGTGGCTGACTCCCGGCCAGCGCGACGCGCTCCTGGCCGACCCGGATCCCACCGTCTCGGAGACCGCCCGTGACCGCCGCCGGATCCTGGACCCGGCGGCGATGGAAGCGGAGCTGCCGGAACGCGCCTGTCACTCCCGGAATCTTCTGCTCATCAGCTACGCCGTCTCCCACGCCGTGGCCGAGCAGTGCCTCGCCGAACGGCGCGACCTGTGGTCGCTTGCCCGCAACCCCCATACGCCCGGCGACATCGTCGCCCGCCTCGCCCACGACCCCGATCCGGACGTGCGCAAGCAGGTGGCCGCCAGAGCCGACCTGGACCCGCCGCTCCTGACGGAACTGGCCCAGGACCCGGACAGCGCCGTACGGGCCCGGGCCCTGCTGCACCCGTTGCCGCGGACCTGGCCGCAGCGCGCCGCCATCGACCGGGTCTTCGGGCACGCCGTCGAGGACATCGGCGCTGTCGGCGAGATGTTCGTCGAGCCGGGGACGAGCTGGTACGAGGCGTGCGCCGCGTCTGCGGATCCTCGGCTGCGCCGAGTCGCCGCGACCTGCCCCCTGCTGTCGGCGGAGCTGGTGCACCGTCTGGCCGAGGACCCCGACGCGGACGTGCGCCACCTGCTGTCCTTCAACCACCCGCTGGCACCGCCCGCACTCGTTCTCGACGCCTTCATCGCCGCACCGCGCCAGCGGCCCTATCTGCTCACGCTGCCCCGCCTGCCCCGCACCGGCCTGGACCACCTGCTCGACCACGACGACCCGGACGTCCGCGCCCTGGCCGCCTCCGACGCCGGCCTGGACCAGCTGCCCGTCCATCTGCTCGCCGACCCCGAACCCCGCGTCCGTCAAGCCGCGGCAGCCAATCCGCGCCTTCCTCTCGACCTGCTCTCGGCTCTGCTGAACGATCCGGAGCACGCGGAAGGAGCCGCAGCCAACCCGAACCTGGCAGCTGACCGCCTCCACGAGTTGCTCGACCTCTGCGGACTGCCCGGAGCCGCAACCCGGTGAGGCCCCGACGGCCGCGAGGTTTCAGCGGCCGCTCCCGATGCCCAGGAGACGGAGCAACAGCATCGCGGCAGCGTCCGAACTACGTGCCGTCGCCTTGACGAACGTGTGGTCGTCGAACGAACTGGCGTGCCCGTGGCCAAGTCCGTAGCCGGAGGCGACGGCCCGGGAGCGCCCGGTTAGGCTGAAGCGGCACGTCAACGGCCGTGGGAGGCCGGGGACGGTCCTGAACGAGGGGGAGCATGAGCGAGCTCGACGACCTGCGGATGCGCCTGGCGGCACTGGAGACGGAGGTCGACCGGCTTCGGAAGGAGTCCGCCGCGTCGCGCACGGGGGCGGCGATGGCCGGCCGGGGCGGTGCGAAGGCAGCGAGAGCCGCGAAGGCGCGTACGTCGCCGCGCGGCCGCGCCCAGGGGGAGGACGAGACCGGCACGGGGGAGAGGCCGGGGGAGAGGGAGGCCGAGCCCGGTCAGGCGATGACCTGCCTCGCCGAGGCACTCGGTGTCCTGGGCGCCGGACGGGTCCGCCAGGTCGAAGTCCCGCAGACCCAAGTCCTCCGGGCCCGAGTCCTCCAGAGCGAAACCCTACGGATCCAAACGCTGCAAGCCGAAAAGCCCCGGGCCGAAGACCCGCAGACCGAGGTTCCGCAGGCCCTCACCCCAGCCCTGGAACACCCGGACCGCACGCCCCCGCAGCACGGCCGGTTCCTGGACAGCCTCCTGGCGGGGCAGTCGGCCCTCTTCGAGGAGAAGCGCCGCCCGGACGCCGAGCCGTAACCGCCGGACGAAAAGCAGCCGTCTGAGCAGAACGGCGTGGGTGCGAGTGCACCCACGCCGATACGGTCACGCCTTCGGAAGCGTTATCCCCAGTTCGAGCATCGCCGGCGAGGCCGGGCCGCCCTCGGAGCGCTCGGTCTTGTACCCCTTGACGCCGGGGGCGACGGTGCGCGGGTCGACGGCCTCGGAGGGGGCGCCGGTGGAGTAGAGGCCCTCGGGGTCCTGGTCGCGGTCGTGCGGCAGGAGCCAGAAGACGCGGCGGCGGAAGGTGCCGGAGGCCCGGGAGGACCTGGCGTCGGGACCGAGGATGGCATAGCCGACCATGCGGCCGTCGCGGTGGTAGGCGGGGCGGCCGCGGCGGGTGGTGAGGCGGTCCAGGGACTGGCGCACGTAGTCGAGGTCGGTGGTGTCCTCAAGCCAGACGAGATCGGTTTCGTGGGCGAGCTCGGCCGGGTCGATCAGCGCGCTCACGCGTTCTGCTCCTCTGTGTCGTCGGTGATCAGGCCGATGCCCGGGTAGTACTTGCGACTGTTGGACAGGACCATCTCCTTGGGGGAGGTCATACCCAGTGTCTCGCGAACTCGTGCAGCGAACGCACGACCGGATACGGGATTGGCGCCTTCGAATCCGCACCAGCGGGTGTACGCGCCGAAGAGCTGGGACTGTTCGGCGCGCATGCCCTCGCCTGTGATGCAGGCCTCCTTGAGGAAGCGGCCCACGTGATCCTCGGTCTCGGCGTAGGCGGTGGTGGCGACCTGGACGCGCTGGGGGCCGGCGAGGTCCTTCTCGCCGGCGAAGTAGCGGCGGGCGCCGTCGATGAGCCAGGCGAGGATGCCGGGGCCCTCCTCGGCGACGAGGACGTGGGCCAGGTTGTCGATCTTACGTTCCTCGGGGACGACCCGTTCGAACGGGATCAGGCGCATGCGGCGCCAGAAGGCGAAGCCGCCGGTGCCGACCTCGGGGCGGTGGTTGCCGAGCAGCCAGAGCTTGTGGGTCGGTTCGAAGGAGAAGAAGTCCTGGCGCATCCGGCGGGCCTTGATCTTGTCGCCGCCGGTGAGGAGCTTCACCCGGGCCTCGTCGAAGCGGTCGCCGGGCTTGAGCTCGGAGCAGACGATGATGCGTCGGCCGTGGAGTTCGGCGAGGTCGGTGGGGTGCCCATCGAAGGTCTTGGCCATCAGGAAGCCGGGCGGGGCGGCGTCCGCGTAGTCGCCGAGGAGCTGGATCATGACGTCCAGCAGGACGCTCTTGCCGTTCTTGCCCTGGCCGTAGAGGAACGGCATGACCTGGGCGCCGACATCGCCGCTGATCGAGTAGCCGAGCAGCAGGTGGAGGAAGTCGCGGGTCTGCCGGCCTTCCTTGTCGTCGCCGAAGGTGTCGGTGAGGAAGCGGTCCCAGCGCGGGGTCCGCATCCGGGCGGGGGCCAGGGTGGTGGAGCGGGAGTGGTGGTGGACCTTCGGGTCGGGCGGGACGATGGCGCCGGTGCGCAGGTCGACCACGCCGCCGGGGGTGCACAGGGCGTAGGCGTCGGCGTCCAGGAGAGCGGCGTTGAGGACCATGCCCGGAGCGGACTTCGCCTGGGCGAGCATGGCGTTCATGCCCGAGGTGGAGAGGGCCCGGCGGCGGTGCCGACGCAGATCGGTGTTGGTGTAGACGCCGCGGGAGTCGTGGGTGGCGATGCTCTCGGCCATCTCGCCGGCGGCCCACAGGACGGTGTCGTCCTCGTCGAGCTGCCAGCGGTGCGCCGCCCAGCGATACCAGCCGAGGCCGGGGACGTGGCGGTAGTCGCCTCCGTAGAGGTGGACGAAGAGCTTGGCGTTGCCCCGGTCGGACAGCGAGTCGGGCAGGAGACCGTGCGCGCTCGCCTCCGGCCCCGCCGGGGCCTGCTTGCTCTCCTGAACAGGCTCGGGGGCCGGCGCAGGTTCGGCGGACGGGGTGTCGAGAAGGCTCTCCTGGACGGGGGTGCCGTGCCAGGGGGGCGGGGAGGCTGGGCCGGGGACCGGCGGGTACTCCAGGATCTGCTGGGCCGTGGCCACGGGATCGAAGACCGTCCTCTTGCGGGTGCTGTCGTTCATCCGCGTGCCTTCCCGACGTGCAGGGGCTGTCGGGCGCCGGCGGCGAGGCCGGAGCGGATGACGGCGGAGCTTTGCCTGTCCTGGCTGGGGCGGGCGGTGCGGGCCGCGTCCAGCAGGAGCCGCTCGGCGGCGGTGTGGGTCAGGTGACCGGCGGAGACCAGGCCTCCCATCGTGTAGGCGGCGCGGTTGAGTTTGCCGGTGAAACCGGCCCCCTCGGGGGTGGTGGCGCAGTCGGTGACGTCCTGGAGGACGGTGTCGAGGACTCGCTCGGCCCCGCGCTTGCCGCCGCCTGCCGCGACGACGGCCGCGCGGCCGCGGTCGGGGACGGACGGCTGGGAGGGGCGCGGGGTACTGGGCTGGTCCTTGAGGTGGCCGGTGCGGACGAGTTCGTCGCTGAGCCACTGGGGCAGGGGCGCGGGGGTCCTTGCCCCGGGGAGCGCGGTGTAGGTACCGGCGGTGGTCACGGTGCCGGGGGCGACGATGTATCCGCCGTGGGCGCGCACGTCGACCTGCCAGGCCAGGGCCCGGCCGTTGGAGGAGCCGGTGGAGCAGGCGAACCTGCGGGGGGAGTCCTCCTGGTACCAGATGTGCAGCCCACCGGAGGGGGTGCGCACGCGCAGGGTCTCCGTGTCCGTCGCAGGGTCAGGAGCCTGGCGCAGGGCCGCGAGCAGAGCGAGGGTGTGGTAGCCGTTCTCGAGGCCGTCGAGGTTGACGTTCTCGTGGATCGGAATCCCGGGCAGGATCCGGTCCCGGGCGGGGACGGTGCTGGGGTGGCTGTCGACGTCGATGACGACGAGACCCGCCGGGCCACAGGCGACCCCGGTACCGAAGTCCGGGTTGACGCGCCACCAAGCGGTGAGGACGTCCTGGTCGAGAGTGGCCGCGTGGAAGCCGTGGCACCAGCGACCGGCCGCAGGGCACGGGCAGTCGGCGGGACTGTGAGCCGGCTCCTGGCAGGGTTGGCAGTTGGCAGGCGGGGTCTTGCGACCTGGTGCGAGCGGGTGGACGGGCCAACCCTGGACGGCGCACCAGCGCGCGACGGCCAGCGCATCCGGCTGGCGAAACGCTCGGTCGCTCCCCACGGCCTTAGGCGCCGTCACGCTGGTCCCTCTCCCCATGGTTGGTAGCTGCTCGGACTTGAGTCGCTCGTTCAGTCGCTGAGGGCAAATAGCCAGGTCAGGGCACTGGTGGGCGCCGGATCAGCGACTGAAGCGACCGAAGTCCAGAAGATAGCTCACACAGACTATCCGAGCGAGGACGTGGGGACGCGAACTGCCGGAGTCTGCGGCGAAACTCAGCTACCGAAACCCGGGTCAGCGACCGACCCCGTTCAGTCGCTGGTTTCGGTCTCCCGGCATTTTCGCAGGTCAAAGCCGCTTTTAACAGCAAACAGCGACTGAAGCGACTGTAGCCCGGGTCTATAACGCGCACACGCACAGGGGAATGTCTTCATATACCTGACCTTGAGTCGCTTCGGTCGCTGACGGGGTGGGTGAACCTGCCCTGACCTGGGGTTTTTCCCAGCGACTGAACCCCAGCGACTGAAAGCGACTGAGTCTCTCGGGCACTGGTCCCCGGCGTGTCGCCGGACCAGGTTCTCGTGGAAGTCCCCAACTTGGGTCGCTTGGGTCGCTTCAGTAGCTCCGCCGCAGGGCCGGGAGAGTCGCTTCGATGCTGTGACCTGGGACTATGTCCGCAGGAGCGATCAGTGCCTGAACACCTCCAGCACCGAGTCGCTGAGTCGCTTGGGTCGCCCCTGCCCTCCGAGGACAGTGCCGTTGCCCTGCTGTCCCGGTACGCACGGCCTGTTTGTGGCACCGGATCCGGTTCGGTCGCTGGGGGCCTGAGCCGGCGGAGGGCCCGTAGCCCCAGGATGTGACCCGGCAGGGCAGCTACTGAAGCGACCCAAGCGACCGAGTTCCCGACTTGGTGGAGAAAGCAACGGGCCCGCGGTTCCGTCGGCGGACGGCCGAGTTCGTTGCTGAGGACGTGCTTGGAGTCCGCCGGGGCGGTCCGTGTTGCCCGACACGCCGTCCTCAGACTTGTAGCGGGGTGTACGCCGAACTACGATTCGCCGGTATGAAGCAGCTGAACGTGCGACTGGACGACGCCGTGCACGAGGCGCTGGAGCAGCGGGCGGAGGCCGCCGGGCTGAGCCTGACGGACTATGCGCGCAAGGTGCTGGCCGAGGAGGCGGACGAGCGGCGCGAACGGTTCCTGACAGCCGCGGCGCACTTCGCGCCGACGTGGGCGCCGACGTTCGAGGCCGAGTTCGGGCCCTACCCGCAGAGCACCCGTGGCGCCGCGGCGGACGCCGCGTGATCCTCCAGATAGACCGGGCGTGGCTGCTTGACATCGCCCACCAGTTCCTGCCCGCCGATCCGGACGTCACCGACTACGGCACCCTGGCCGCCGCGGTCGCCCGCCACCTCGACGAGGTCATGGACGTGCCGGTGTACGGCGAGGTGCACCAGCGGGCCGCGGCCCTCATGCACCAGCTGATCCGCGTCCCGGCCCTGGAGTTCGCCAACGAGCACTTCGCCGCTGTCGTGACCGCCTCCTACCTCAGCGCCTCCGGGGTCATCGTCACCGCGGAGCCCAAGCAGGCCGCCGACCTGGCCGCCCGCATCCGCGCCGGGGACGCGGACGTCCGCGAGACGGCGGACGCCGTCCGCACCTGGTACCGCTGACCCCGGTCGACGACCGGTCAGCCGGCATCTGGAAGGCGCCGGGCTCCCGGCACGGTCCTGCGGTCCGCGTTTCCGGAGCACGACGGTCGGGCAGCCGGGGGAGCCCCGCGGCGCTGTCCGGTGACGAGTGGCGGTCATCGAGGGCACGGCCCCAGCAGCTACCGAAGGCACCGGACAGCGACTGTCAGACCGGCATGCAATCGTGTGTGGACGGGTGGCGCTCGCGGAGGGCCAGGCCGCGCTGACGACGAACGAACGGGGGGCCGCGATGACGGGCTGGGACGGTGTGACCTGGAACAGCTGGCGGGACCACGACGACATCCGTGCGCGGCTCGACGCAGGAGCCGACCCGGACGTGTGGGGCGGGGGTCTCCGCCCCCTGCACCAGGCCGCGGGGTTCGGCTCGTCCGAGGTGGTGGCCGAACTGACGCGCCGGGTGTCGGACGTGGACGCGCTGGAGAACGGGACGACGGCCCTGTGGGAGGCCGTCATGGAGAACCGGCCGGACAACGCCCGGGCCCTCGTGGCCGCAGGCGCCGACCCGTGGCGGCCCCAGCTCGGAGGCTGGTCGCCCGGCCGCATAGCTCTGGCCGGGCCAGTCCCCGATCTGTTCCCCGTGCCGGACGGACAAGCCGGCCTGACAGCGACCGAGCAGGCCACCGTCCAGCGCGGGCGGCAACTCGTCCAGGGCCTGGGCCGTTTCCCCTTCGAGGGCACCGGCCTCGCCTGCGTCGCCGCCATCGACGCCGCCGAAGCGGTCCGTCGGCTGGACGCGACTCCGTTGGACGAGGAGTTCATGGAGGACTTCCTCGACGACCCGAACGAGTACGACATGGACGAGGGCCTGCTCATCGCCGGTGTCACGACCGTGCCCGGTGGATGCGTCGTCACCCAGCCCTGGGGCTACACGCCGTCCACCCCGGGAGCGATGGCCCGGCTGACCGCCGGCACGGTCGGCTACGGCCTGTACGCCAACCCCAAGAGCGGCAACCAGGGCAGCATCGTCCGCGACGGCACCGTCGAAGCCTGGGACCTCCACCCCGGTGGCGCCCCCCTCCCGAACCACACCCCGGACGAGGTCCTGACCGGTTACCTCTACCACCACCACGCCGTCGCCCAGGCCTGCGCCTTCGCGGGCCTGCGCCCCGCCGACGCCCGCGCCGTCACCGGCCCCGCCGACAGCTGGATACGGCTGCCCGACGTCGACTACTGGGAGCGGTGAGGGCACTGACCCGTCCGTAGGCCCGGGCTGGGCTGGGCGGGTGGCGTCCGAGGGCCCACCGGTGTGGTGACAAGCCGTGGCGGTAGGCGGTGGCGGGAGGCTGGTGCCCCGTTGGCGGACGAGGAGAGCCTGTGAGTGGGCGCAGCCCTGGCGGTGACGACGACGCGTTGGCTGCCGGTGTACGCGCTGGGGGCGGCCCTGCTGGTAGGCGCGGGTTCGTGGGCTTGGGCGCGGTTCCGGGCGCGGAGCACGGCGTTGGGGGTCGGCTGAGCCGGTTCCGGGCTCAGGCGCCGGGGGTGAGGAGGGCCAGTAGCTGGTTCGCCACCGCGTCCGCGTCCGGCCCGGCCGCGTAGACGTAGTTGTCGGGGCGCACGGCGGCAGCGGCGGCGCCGAGGTCGGACAGCCAGCGACGGTGGGTGCCGTCCGGGTCGGCGACGACGGCTCCGGCGGCAGCGCCTGTGGGGGTGGGGCCGAAGCCGACGACAGTGACGCCCAGGTCGCTGAGCCGGGCCAGGTTCAGCCGGGGGAGGGCCTGTTCGGCGACCAGCAGCCGGAAGCCTCCGCCGACGATGTCGTCGAGCAGGCCCGTCCGTCGGCCGTCGCTCACCCGGCCCTGGACGGACAGTCGGCCTCCGCCGGAGGCGAACAGGCCGGGGCCGAGGTCGGGCAGCCGGATCCGGTCCGGCTCCCGGAGCGCGCGTCGGTGGGCCATCAGCGTGCGGTCGCGCTCGCGGGCGAGCACCGGGTCCCGCAGGGTGTGCTGGCGGCCGAGTTCCATGCTCGTGGCCGTCACGCCGCGCACATGCGGCTCCCGCTCGCTCTGGTAGGTGTCGAGCACCTCGGCGCCCCGGATGCCGCGCAGCACGAGATCCATCTTGAAGGCGGTGTTGAGTGCGTCCCGTATCCCCGAGCAGAGGCCTTGCCCCAGAAAGGGCGGCATCTGGTGTGCGGCGTCTCCCGCGAGCAGGACCCGGCCGTCCCGCCAGCGCCTCGCGACCAGCGACTGGAAGGTGTAGGTGGCAGTACGGGCGATGTCGGCGTCGTCGCGGGACAGGTAGCGGCCCACGCGGGACCACACGCCGTCCGCCGCACGTTCCCGCCCGAAGTCGTCGTCATCGTCGAGCAGGAAGCAGAACCGCTGCCGTTCGGCACCGGTGGTGATGACGGTGGTCGGTCCCTCGGGATCGCCGATCTGCAGCATCGACGGCAGCCCCAGGTCGGCCGCGGGGCGCCGGAGGGCGAAGTCGCAGACCAGCCAGGGTTCGGAGAAGCCGAGGTCGTCCTGTTCGATGCCGAGGGCGTTCCGCACGAAGCTGTTCCCGCCGTCGCAGCCGATCACGTAGCGTGCCGCGAGGGTCGCACCGTCCGACGTGTTCAGGGTGACCTGGTCACGGTCCTGGGACAGGCCGGTGACCGTCGTGCCGAAACGGAGGTCGACGTTCGGCAGCGAGGTGCACAACGAGTGCAGCGCCGTCTCCAGGTCGGGCTGGTGGAACTGGTAGAGGTCGGCCCAACCGCTGGCGCCGACGTTGCGGAACACCTGTCGGATGAGGAGGTCACCCGCTCCGTTGCGCCACTCGTACGCGTCCTGTGTGCGCAGGGTGGGCGCCAGTTCGTCGACGAGTCCGAGCCCTTGGAGCGCGCGCATGATCTCGCCGTCGAAGCTGGCGGCCCGCGGGAGGCCGTACAGGCCGGGGTAGCGTTCGAGCACCACGACCGAGTGCCCGGCCTTGCCCAGCAGGGCCGCGAGCGTCATGCCGACCGGCCCGCAGCCGACTACGGCGATTTCGGCGGCTTCGGCGGCTTCGGTGAATGCGGTGACTTCGGTAGGGGACGGCGTCCGGTTCTCAGGGTGCCTGTCGTTCGGCATGTCCGCAGCTCCTCAGGGGTGGGACGGAGGGTGTGGTGGCCACGACGTCAGTCTCGAACGCTCCTGACGCGATGTCTAATGCATGCTTTGCACAGGGAGTTTGCGTCAGACGCAAACGAAGGGGGCGTCCGTGGCCGACCAGTTGGACCTCAACCTCTTGCGCGTGTTCGACGCGTTGATGGACACCGGCAGCGTGTCCGCGGCCGCGATGCGTCTTCATCTGTCCATTCCGGCCACCAGCAGGGCCCTGGGCCGGCTGCGACGGGCGATGAACGACCAGATCCTGGTGCGCGCCGGCCGGGGCCTCGTACCCACCCCGTTCGCCCAGCGGTCGGCCGCCAGGGTCAAGGCGCTGCTGGAGGCCGCGGCCGAACTCCGGGTGGACGCAGCGGGAAGCGACCCGCGATCGTGGCGGCGTACCTTCGCCATCCGGGTCAACGACGGACTCAGCCCCGTCCTCGCGCCCCGCCTCACCCACCGGATCGCCGCCGAGGCACCCGAGGTCCGCCTGCGGTTCGTCGCCCAGGACTCCAAGGAACCCGATCGGCTACGCGACGGCTCGCTCGACCTCGACATCGGCGTCGCCGACCCGCCCCCTCCGGACGTGCGCGCGCGAACGCTGTTCTCCGACCACTTCGTCGCCGTGGTGGCGGCACACTCCGATCTGGGAAAGGCCGCACGGCTGACGGTGGACGACCTGTGCGCCCACCCGCACATCTCCGCCTCCCGCCGGGGCCTCGCGCACGGGCCGCTGGACGAGGCCTTGCACCGCCTGGGCCGCTCCCGCCGCGTCGTCGCGGTGGTGCCCTCCTTCGCCGTGGCAGCCTTGATGGCGCTGGAGGGAGACGTCATCTGCCTCGGCCCCCGGGTGGTGGTGGAGCACCTCGTCGAGCGACAGGTGCCCCTCCGGTGGCACAAGGTGCCACTGGAAATGCCGGCGGCTGACATCGAACTGCGCTGGCACCGCCGACTCGACGACGATCCCGCGTCCCGGTGGCTCCGCCGCCACGTGCTGGAAGCCGTCGGACCGCTCGCCGCCACGCTGCGCTGAACCGGACGTGAGAACCGCCGGGACCCCCCGTCAACGCACCCGTCAACGCACCCGTCAACGCCCGTTCTGTGATCGCCGCCGCGGGTGCGATCCCCGCGATGCCGTCAGGAGAAGTCCAGTACCAGCCGGCCGCGCAGGCCGCCGGCCTCCAGCAGACGGTGGGCCTGGGCCGCCTTCTCGGCCGGCAGCACGTCGGCGACGTGCAGGGTCAGGGTGCCGTCCTCGACCTGGCGGCGCAGCGTGTTCAGCCGCTCGGTGTCGGTGATGCCGTCCGTCACCATCACCGGGCGTACGCGGATGCCGCGTTCGGCGGGGCCGGACCAGCCCCGCAGTTCGGCCAGCGTTCCGCCGTCGGCGATGGCGGGCACCGTCTCGGTGGTCTGTATCGAGCCGTCCACCAGACCGGGAACTCCCTCGGGTACCAGTGCGCGGATGCGGGCGGCGACCTCGGGTCCGCGTTCGACGACGTGGTCAGCGCCGAACCCGCGCACCCGGTCGGTGTCGTGCGGGGCGGCGTCCGCGATGACGGTCAGCCCGTCGGCCTTGGCCAGTTCGACCGCGTATCCGCCGACGGCACCGGCCGCGCCGGTCACGGCGACGGTTCCGTCCGGCGGTACGGCCAGCGCGTCCAGGGCGAGGCGCGCGGTCATGGCGTTCATGAGCAGGGTGGACGCGGCAGCGAGGTCCACCCCCTCGGGGGCCGGCACCACCGAGGCGGCGGGTACGACAATCTGCTCGGCGTAGGCTCCGCCGTGCGCGCTGGTGAACAGCACGATGGCGACCACCCGTTGGCCCACGGCAAGCCGTTCGTCGGCCCCGGGGCCGAGCTGGTCGATCACGCCTGCGGCGTCCATGCCGGGCACGAACGGGGGCCGGCGCCCGGGCATGCGCGAGGCGTGACCGCCGCTCCGCAGCATGATGTCGGTCGGGTTCACGGCCGCCGCGTGCACCCGGATACGGACCTCGCCGGGGCCCGCCTGAGGTTCGGGCAACCGCAGGACGCGCAGCACGTCCGGACCGCCGAAGTCGTAGACACCAATGGCCTTCATACCCCGTGCAATGCGTCTGTTCAGCGCCGTATTCCCGCTCAACGAGGCCGGAGCGCAGCGCACTTCGCGTCGCCGCCCGGAGACCGGCGCATCGTCCCGGCCATCAACGAACGGCTGTGACCAGCTACTGCGGGGCAGCCGGCCGTTGCGCGGGGGAGCCGCAGGAGGACATCGCCGCGCGGTCGGCCGCACTGCGGAGAACACAGAATTCATTGCCCTCAGGGTCCGCGAGGACGGCCCAGCCGGCACCATCGGGTTCCCGGCGGTCGTCGACGAGGGTGGCCCCGAGGTTCAGCAGCCGCTCGACCTCCGCCTCGCGGGTGGTCTCCGGACGCAGGCACAGGTGGACCCTGTTCTTGATCGTCTTCGGTTCCGGCACCTGGTGGAAGTACAGCAGCTGGCCCTCCGGCAGCATCACCGCAGTCTCCGGATCACCCGGGCCGTCCTCCGGGTGCAGCGGACGACCGAGCACCTCACTCCAGAACCGAGCCAGCCCGTAGGCATCCGCACAGTCGATCGCCACGTTCTGCAACACCGAGACCATGCGCGCGAGCCTGCCCGAAGCACCGCTCGGTCCGCTACCGAATTGCGGCCGGGCAGCAGACAGCGCCGGCACTTTCGCCACGGACCCCGGCTCGACCTACCCCGGCGGGGCCTACCCCGGCGGGGCCTCCACCGGGAAGTGGATCGGACTCAGCAGGTGCTGCGCCCGCTCGGGGCTCGGCCGGTTGGCCAGTCTGGGCACGATGGCCGTGCGCAGCTCGCCGATCAGCTCGGTCAGTTCCTCCGGGCTGAGCCAGAGTGCGTGCTGCCGGTAGCCCACCTGGTCGGCCATCGGGTCGGCCTGCTCGCGGTCGAGGTAGGCGTTGAACTCGGCCAGCAGGGCGGTCATCGCGGTGGCGAAGGCCTGCCGGTGATCTTCAGGGGTGAGCGAGCGGACCATCTCGGAGCCGACCACGGCTCGGTCCTGGCGCAGCCGGTAGTGCCGTTCTACCGCGCCCCTCACCCGCCGTTCCTCGGTGACCTCCAGGATTCCGCCGGCGACGAGTAGGTCGATGTGCCGGTAGACGGTGGTCTTGGAGGCTTCGGGGATGCGGTGGCGGCGCTGGTCCGGCAGGCCGCGCTGGTGGCCGGCCCCGAACTCATGCCCGACACGCCGTCGGAGCTGCTGCCGTTCGGACTCTCCGCCGCCTACTGGCTCGACCTGCGCGCGTACGACCCGGTGGCCACGGCGACCGCACTCGCGCGCCCAATGCTGATCCTCCAGGGCGGCCGGGACTACCAGGTCACCGTCGCCGACGACCTGACACGCTGGCAGGCCGCCCTGCGCTTCCGGACCCGTACGTTCGACCGGTCCGGGTGCTCGACGGTCTTCCGCGCCCCCCGAACGTACCGGGTCCGGAGGCGCCGTGCCCTCGCTGGCCGTTGAGGGGGACCGTCGGGTCCGACTGTCGTGTCCGTAGAACAGGAAGCGCCAATTCCGCCCGTGTGCTTGGGTGTTGGGAACTCCGGGGCATCGCCGACCGTTACAAGGCGGTGACGATCCGCTCACAACCGAAGCGTGGAGCGTGGCGTCCCTACAGATGACAGAGCCCGAATCGCGCCGACCGTGCTCTTCGGGCCGAGCAATCACCTCCCCTTGAAAGGGGTGCACCCGTGATCGTCTCCAAGCGGAACTCCCTGCGCCTGGCCGCCGTGACCACCGTCGCCGTGCTCTCCCTCGGGCTGGCGGGCACCGCCGCCATGGCGGCCGCCCCGGCCGCCTACCCCACGTCCACCACGCAGCAGGCCGCGGCGCAGCAGGCCGCCGCGCACGCCGGCATCACCGCCAAGCCGTCCGTCACGACCGTCCAGGCCTGGCAGCTGTTCCGGGTCACCGGCACCACCACCGGGCTCAAGGCGGGCACCGAGGTGACCCTGCAGCAGAAGCAGCACGGCAAGTGGGTCACCCTGCCGGCCTCCGTCCGCACCAACCACAACGGCTCCTACTCGCTCGGCGTGAAGCTCGGCATCAAGGGCCTGAACGAGCTGCGCATCGTCAGCGGAGACGTCGCCTCCCCCGTGTTCACCGTCACCGTGCGCTGACCCACGGCCTACGGCCCCCGCCGTCGGGCGGTGCGGTGCCCGCTCCCGAGCGGCCACCGCACCGCCCGACGCCGCACGTGGGAACCAACTTCGGTGCCGGGTTCGTGGTTGTGGCCGTCGTCCGGGTCTGCTGGAGTTTGACCGCTTGTCCCTTCCGCCGGGCCCTGCCTGCGTTCAGCTGAGGCAGGTGGTCGAGCGCTGTGACCACGGTGAACGACACGTCCGGCCACGGCAGGGCCGAGCTCCGCGCGTGGGGCCAGGCCAATCCCAGGCCAGAGGCCGAGGACCAAGCTGATTGCGGGCGCGCGGTGGCGTTCAGCGTGGAAGGACCCAGTCCGGTGTCCAGGTGCCGGGGGCGTCGTGGCCGGTCGTGGTGGCGGCGAGGTGGGCGCGGAGGGTGGCCAGTGCTGGGTGGGGGTTGTCGCGGTGCCAGAGGAGTGAGTGCGGGTAGACGGGCGTCGGGTCGGTCACCGGGATGCGGCGCAGGCCGTGGTCGGCGGGCCAGACGAGGCGGGTGTGCTCGCCCATGAAGGTGGCCAGGGCCGGAGTGTCGGCGATGGTGTCGAGGAGCGCGTCGGAGCCGAAGTTGGGGCCGGTCGCCTCGATGGTGAGGCCGAACTCGGCGACGAGGTCGTCGTAGTAGGCGCCCCACTCGGTACCAGGGACGATGCCGGGCATCCAGATCCGGTGCCCGGCGAGCTGGGCGACGGTCACCGACCGGGCGCCCGCCAGCGCGTGGGCGGGACCGGTGAGGAGCTGGAGCGGTTCGTCGATCACCCGGACGGACTCGATGTCCTCGGGAAGGGGCCGGCCGGGCGCGACGACGGCGCGGAAGGACGCGTCGATCGCACCGGAGCGGATGGCGTTGACGGCCGTCTCGATCTCGAACAGCATCATCACGTCGAGATCGATCTCGGGGTGCGCGCGGTGGAAGCCGCGCATCAGGCCAGACGCCGAGCCGCGAAGGTTGATCACGTCGATGCGCAGCGGACGGCGGCCGGGGCGCACGGACTCGACCGCGCGCTCGGCGGCGCGCAGCAGCTCGCGCGCGTGGGGCAGGAAGGCCTGCCCGTCGATGGTGAGCTCGGCCCCGCGTGCGGTGCGGGTGAACAACCGCACGCCGAGGTTGCGTTCCAGCGCGGCGATGCGCTTGGAGACGGCCTGCTGGGTGACGGCCAGCTCGGCGGCGGCCTCCTGGAACTGCCCGGCGTCGGCGGCGGCGACGAAGGTCCGAACGGTGTCGAGGTCCATGGCGGCACTCTATAGGTACAACTGGTGGTTGTGGCTTGGCGGTCCTGTGGTTGTTTGATCCCTGAGGATGAGGCGCGCTTTGATGCTTCCGATCGCTGATCGGTTGTGCGGATGGGAGCGGCCGTCGGTCCGCCGAATCGTCTCCCCGCGCCGACCGGGTGCCGCCAAGTAAGGAGAGAACTCGCGTGAGTACTGCCCCTGCGTCTGCCCCCGCGCTTGACCCCGCGCTTGACCCCGAGCACACCGCTCTGCTCGTCCTGGACTGCCAGCCCGCGATCCTGGCCGTTCTGCCCGAGGGCGGGGGCCGGGAAGCCCTGCTCGACCGCGTGGAAGCGGCGATCGCCGACGTCCGCACCAGCGGCGCCACCGTCGCCCACGTACGCGTCGGCTTCACCGAGGCCGACTGGGACGCGATCCCGGCCACCAACAAGTCCTTCGCCCCGCTGGCCCGACACCGCGTCATGCACCACGAGGACCCTGCCACGGCCGTCCACGAGCGCCTGGCCCCCCGGGACGGCGACCTCGTCGTGCGCAAGACCCGCTACGGCGGCATGTCCACCACCGACCTCGACCGGCAGCTGCGCGAGCGCGGCATCACCACGCTGGTCGTCTCCGGCATCAGCACCAGCGGCGTCGTCCTGTCCACCGTCCTCGACGCGGCCGACCGCGACTACCGGCTCTACGTCCTGTCCGACGGCGTCGCCGACCCGGACACCGAAGTCCATGACGTCCTGCTCCAGAAGGTCCTCCCCTCGCGGGCCCACATCATCGACACCGCCGAGCTGCGCACCCTGCTCCGGGCCGACTGACTCGAACCGCCGAA
Source organism: Kitasatospora sp. NPDC088264 (assembly GCF_040685715.1). Lineage (NCBI taxonomy): Bacteria > Bacillati > Actinomycetota > Actinomycetes > Kitasatosporales > Streptomycetaceae > Kitasatospora > Kitasatospora sp. NPDC088264. The sequence continues at coordinate 12,819 of NZ_JBFBIR010000018.1, read as the reverse complement.
CCGCCGAACCGCCGAACCGCCGAACCGCCGAGCCGCCGAGCCGGAGACGGGAGCGGTGTCAGCCGGACACCGCGCGCGCCCGGCGAGCACACTTCCACCGTGCCCCCGTGCCCGAGGGTCGTGGTACTCGGCCGGCTGCGGGCTCTCCCCGGTCCCGGCGGCCGCCGCGGATCCGCAGGTGTTCATGTGGGCCCTCGGGAAGGAGGACGCGAGCGCTGCCGAGACGGCGCTGATCCGTTTGGCGGCGATGACCGGCGGCACGCGGCCCGCCCAGGGAGCCGGCTGGGGCTGGGGCCGTGGAGACCGGGCGGGGAGTCCGGACCCGGTTCACCAGCTGTTGAGCCGCTGGTTCGAGGGCGATCACATGGTGCGTCAGATCGCAGAGCCCGACGCTTGACTCGCCGGGCAGGTCGGGTCCGCCGACCGGGTCGCTCCGGTACGGCCGGGTCACTCCGTTACGGGCAGGCATTCGGTGAGCAGGCCGACGATGTCGCGCCAGGCGCGCTGAGCGTGCCGGGGGTGGTGGCCGACGCCGGGGAGCACGGTGTGGCCGACCGTCGGGTGGTGGAAGGCGTGCAAGGCGCCGCCGTAGACCACGAGGCGCCAGTCGACGCCCGCGGCCTGCATCTCGGCGGCGAACGCGTCCCGTTGTGCGGGCGGCATGATCGGGTCTTCCGATCCGACCCCGGCCCACACCGGGCAGCGGATGCGCGCCGCCTCGCCGGGTCGGCCCGTGGTCAGGGCGTTGACCGTCCCGATCGCCCGCAGGTCGACGCCGTCGCGCCCGAGTTCCAGTGCGATCGCGCCGCCGGTGCCGTAGCCGATGGCGGCGATCCGGTCGGGGTCGGTCCGCGGTTCGGCGCGCAGTACGTCGAGCGCCGCGTGGCCGATGCCCCGCATCCGGTCGGGGTCGGCGAGCAGGGGAGTGACGTGCGCCAGCATCTCCTGCGGGTCGGTGAACCAGCGCCCGCCGTTGATGTCGAAGGCCATTGCCACGTAGCCGAGTTCGGCGAGGGCGTCGGCCCGGCGGCGCTGGAAGTCGTTGAGCCCGGGCCCCTCGGGCCCGACCAGGACCGCGGGTCGGCGGCCGGTACCGGCCGGGAGCGCGAGGTGCCCGATCATCGTGAGGCCGTCGGCCGGGTACTCGACCGTGTGCGTGGTAACCGTCGTCATGGGACCGGACTGTAGTGAGCGTCGAGCCCGGGCGGGCCGGTTTTTCGCCGGCGGCAGAACGGCGCGGGTGTGCCTCGGACGATGCGGCGATGGCCGTGGTGGGACCGGCTCGGGGGCCGGTCCCACCACGGACCGCGGTCGGCGGGAGGCGGATCGGCGGGTTCGTCTCACGCGACGTCGTCGGCCGCCCGCGCTTGCACCGTCCGCTCCGTCATCCGTTCCAGACTCGTGTCAGTATCCGGCCGGGGCGTCCTCGATGTCCGAGATGAGCTTGGTGCTCAGGTCGCTCTGCACGGCCAGCTTGGTGTGCGTGGCGTTGGGGCCGGTGCCCCAGGTGAGCGTGACGGTGGTGAACAGGTGGCCGGCTCCGGAGTCGTGGTACCGCACCTCCCAGTGGGTGGGCACGTCCTGGGCGCGGAGGACGCCGTCGGCGTGGTTGGCCTGCTCCCAGGCGGCCAGTCGCTGCTGGAAGTCCTCCGTGAGGTAGTGGGCGCGCAGGCCGTCCGACAGGTTGTCGGTGCCGTCGGAGACGGCGTCGATGTAGGCGCCGTAGAAGTCGGCGACCCGGTCGACCGCGGAGTCCGGGCTCCCGTCGCGGACCGGGTCCCCCGGCGCCACCCGCTGCCCGCCCGCCTGCTCGGTACGGGTCGTGGAGGCGGGGTGCTGCGGGCCGGCCGCCGTGGCCTGCGGCGCGGCCGCCGCCAGGATCAGACCGACCGTGGCGGCCGCCGCCAGCAGTCCGCGTCGAACACTCAGCTTCATCGTCAGTCTCCCTCGTCATGCCAATGGGTCGAGCCCTGGGCGGGTCACCTGGCAATGCGCGGACCGTCCGGGCCGGATCACACCAATCACCTGCTCAACGACGCCCGGCCCGGAAGGGAACGGGCCGCGCGAAATTCCGGCGCAGATCCGACCCTTCGGGCCGTCATGGTGTGATCAGTCCGGTCACCGGGTGCCGCGGCCGGGGGCGGGTCGGTGCGGGGGTCGGCGTTCGTCGCGTTGGCGGTGCGGCTGCCCGTGGTGTGCCGTCGGGGGGCTGGTTCGTGGGCCCGGGCGGGGTGGTGGGTCGTGGTCGCGGAGTTCGCAGATCACCGCCCAGGCGACCGACACCACCGGCACCGCGACCACTGCGCCGAGGACACCGGCCAGCACGGCGCCGCCGATCACCGACAGCGCGACCGCCACCGGGTGGATCCGGACGGACCAGCCCATGACCAGCGGGTGCAGCAGATGGCCCTCGATCTGGCCGATGACCACGATCAGCCCGAGCACCAGCAGCGCGACCACCGGGCCGCGGGCCGCCAGGGCGACCAGCGCGGCGACGGCCAGCGCGATGGGGGAGCCGATCAGCGGGACGAGCGCCGCGACGAACTCCAGCATGATCAGTGGCAGCACTAGCGGCACCCGTAGGGCGGCCAGCGCGACGCCGACCAGCACAGCGTTGGTCGCCGCCACGATCAGCACACCCCGGGTGTAGCCGGCGAAGGTGCGCCACGCGGCGTGCCCCGCGCGGTCCCAGGCAGATCGTGACCGGGCCGGGAGCTGGTGCTGCGCCCAGCACCACATCCGGTCGCCGGAGTGGAGGAAGAACACCGAGCAGAACACCGCGAGCGCCAGCCCGGTGAGCATTTCGACGACCCGGCTCGCCCCGCTGAGCGCGGTGCTGAGCAGCGCCGAGCGGTGGGCGGTGACGAACTCGCCGAGCTTCGCGCGCAGGTCGGTGACGGTGCCGGCCCGCAGGTGGAAGGGGGCGCCGGTGAGCAGGCGGTCGATCCGCCCGAGGCCGCCGCGCAGTTCGGTGCCCAGCCGGCCCCACTCGCCGACGACGGTCGTCCCCACCAGGGCGAGAACGCCGCCCACGACCACGATGGCGCACACGAGGACCAGCAGGACGGCGATCGAGCGGGGCAGCGCCCGTGCCAGCAGGTCGACGAGCGGCCGCAGGACCGAGGTGATGACCAGCGCCAGGAACACGGCGATGACCGGCAACTGGAGCCGGCCGAGGACGGAGACGGCCAGGTAGGCGGCCACCCCGAGCAGGAGCAGCCGCCAGGTGTACCCGGCGGCGGTCCGCAGCCCGGCCGGCACGCGGCCTCCGGACCCGTCGGACACGACGGGGCGCGCCCGGGGCAGGACCACCCGGGTCGGGTGGCGCCGCCGGGCCGGTCTCGCGCCGTTCACTCGCACGGGCGGCCTCCCTGGCGTCTGCCGGGCTTCGTCCGGCGTCGCGCGGCTACCCGGGCCGACGGGCCGGAAACGGGAGAGGGTCCGGAAACGGGAGAGGGTCCGGAAACGGGAGAGGGTCCGGAAACGATCGACGGGCCAGAAGCGGTCGGCGGGCCGGAAACGCTCGCGTCCACAGCTGCGCCGTGAGCGCGACCAGCAGCGCGCTGCGTGGCCCGCCACGTACACCGCCGCGGCGGTCAGGAACAGGCCGACGTGCCCGACGGTGGAGAACGCCGGCACACGTGTAGCCACCGTGGCTGCGGGCACACGCGGGGCATGGATGAGGAGCGGGTGGTGAGCCCGGCCCTGCCCGGGGCGGCGGTCCTGCCCGGGGCGGCGGTCCGTCCGGCCCAGGTCGTCCGCGCGACCCGAACCGCCGCGCGGGACGGCGGCCGGGACGGCAGGACTCCGCCGCGAACGGACCGGGAGCCCGCCGTGTCACGGCCGGCCGAGCAGCCCGGCGGGGGTGAGGGGGAGCAGCAAGTCGGCGGCCTGCGCGTCGCGGTGCGCCGGGAGGGCCGCGCGCGGGTGGTCTCCCTCGGAGGTGAACTGGACCACGGCAGCGCGAACGGTCTGTGGACGGCGCTGTCCCGTCCGGTGGCCGGGGGCGAGGAACGGATCGTCGTCGACCTCACCGGCCTGCGGTTCTGCGACTCCACCGGGCTGAACCTGCTGCTGCGCTCACGCCTGGACGCCGAGGCGGCCGGCCTGCGGCTGGGACTCGCCGGTCCGGGGCCCGTGGTGGCGAGGCTGTTCGCGATCACGGAAGCCGACACGGCGCTGCGCATCCACCCCGACCTCGACGCCGCTCTGAAGACCGCGGACCCGCCGCAGCGCGGCTGCGACGACGTGGAGTGAGGAGAACCCGGCATGAAGAGCCCCGGGGAGGGAGCGTTGCCGAAGGACTCCGGCCGGAGGGCGACGGCTTCCGGCCGGCGGCCGAGTGGCTCCGACCGGACCAGGCGGCTCGTGCTGGTCGGCAGTGAGAGCGCGGTCCAGCGGTCCCGGGACTTCAGCCGTGCGGCGCTGCTCGCCTGGCACTGGCTGCCCGCGCCGGATGCCGGGCGGCTGGCGGCGGCCGAGGACGTCCTGCTGATGGTGTCGGAGCTGGTCACCAATGCGTGCCTGCACGCGCCCGGCGGCCCCCGGGAGCTGCGGCTGGGCTGGGACGGCGAGCGGCTGCGGGTGGAGGTCTCGGACGCCAGCCCGGCCGCGCCGCGGCTGCGCCCGTTCGCGGACCCGGGCCGTCCCGGCGGCCACGGCCTGCGGGTGGTGGACCGGCTGGCGCGCGACTGGGGCTGCCTGCCCGAGGGCGAGGGGAAGCTGGTCTGGCTGGAGGTCGCGTCCCCGGTGGACCCTGGTGCCCTCCAGGGCTGAGCGGGGTCTCAGGCCTGACCGGGGTGCGGCTGGGGCGGCGGTGCCGGATCGGGGTCGGAACCGGGGCCCGGGAACGGGTCGGGAGTGGGGAAGGGCGGGATCGGCGGCGGTGCCGGGTCGGGGTCCTCGCCCGGCTTCGGGGCGGGGTTCGGGTGGGGGACCGGCTCGGTGTCCGGGCCGGGGGGAGCCGGGACGGTCATCATCACCGGCGTGGTTGTCATCAGCGGCATGGTCATCCTGACCGGCGTGGTGGTTCTGACCGGCGTGGTCGTCATGACGCCCTCCTCAACGGCCCAGCGCGTGCGACAGCTCGCGCTTGTTCATCTTCGAACGGCCCTTGACGCCGCGCTGCCTGGCCTCGTTGTAGAGCTGGTCGTAGGTCGGGCCCCGGGCCCCCGTGTGCGAGCGCTGCCCGCCGCGGCGGCCGGAGGAGATGTCGTGGAGCGAACTGCGGCTCGCGGTCTTCGACTCGCCGTGCCGGGCGCGTTCCTTGTTCACCGTGCGGGCGGCGATCTCCTCGGCCCGCTTCTCTGTCTCGCCCCGATCGAGCGCGCTCTCCTTGATGTGCTCGTACTGGCGCTCCCGTTTGGGGCTGGATCCTCGGGGCATGGCGGCGCTCCTTTTCGTGACGGCAGGGCGTTGCCCGAGCGCGTGTACCCGTAGGCAAGGTAATAAACCGCCCAAAACATGAATCGGAAGTCGTGTGTCGGGTAGAGAACGCATGACGCGGCCGTGGATCGCAGCCAGTCGCGTCCGCACCCTCACCGGGTGCCACCGGGACCGTCGCCCGACGACACCGGGCCCAGGTCCTCCGGAAAAGCAGCCCCGTCGCGTTCGGCGCGAGCCGCTCGCGGCGCCGGGCGTTCGCCCCGATGCCCCAGGAGAGAGCCACCGTGTCCACCACGCTGGAAACCGGTCGCCCCACCGACCGGACGGCCGCCCCGCCGTCCGGCCTTCCGCCCGACGTGCCACCCCGCCCGACGGACGCGCAACTGCGCGCGATGGGCAAGTACGAGGCACGCGAACTCAGCGACGCGCTGTTCGAGCGCCTGGCCGCACTCGCCCGCGAAACGCATGCGTACAGCTACGTGCGCGGCACGATCATCGAACTCAACATGCCGCTGGTGCGCTTCATCGCCGCCCGCTTCCGCCACCGCGCCGAGGACATGGACGATATCCTCCAGGTCGGCACGATCGGCCTGATCAAGGCGGTCGACGGCTACGACCCGCACCGCGGCGTCGAGTTCGTCACCTACGCCATCCCCACCATCGCCGGTGAGATCAAGCGCTTCTTCCGTGACACCTCCTGGCCGGTCCGGGTCCCGCGCGGCATGCAGGAGCTGTACCTGACCGTCGCCCGCGGATCCGACCGGCTGGAGCAGGAACTCGGCCGCCTCCCGCACCCCGACGAGATCGCCGAGGACCTCCACATCACCGTCGAGCAGGCCGCCGAGGGCTTAGTCGCAGGCCGCGTCTACCGGCCCGACTCGCTGGACGCTGCGCGCGAGCAGGACCTCGACGAGAGCGGCAGCGCCATGCTGGACCGCATGGGGGCCTGTGACCCCGGCATCGAACTCGCGGATTTCCGCACCGCCGTGCGCCCCCTGCTCGCCCGGCTGTCGTGCCGCGATCAGACGGTGCTCAAGCTGCGCTTCTGGGACGGCTGGACCCAGTCCCAGATCGCCGAGCGCATCGGCGTCTCCCAGATGCACGTCTCCCGCCTGCTCACCGCCACCCTCACCAGCCTGCGCGAGCAGCTGGAGGACCGCGACGCCCCCGGCTGGGCGGACGAACCCGCAGGTCCGGCCGAACCCAGGGGAGCGGAGGACGGGGGAGCGGAGGACGGGAGAGCGGACGACGGCGGAATGACCGACCAGGGAGCCGCCGAACCCGAGGCGCCACGCTGATTTCTTTCCCTCCCGGGCGTTTCCGGCCCCCCGCAGCGGATAGCCGCGCTGCGGGGGGGGCGTCCTGGACGAAGCGTGATGAAGCGTGACGAAGGAGGAACACCGTGTCCCCGAAGGTTTCCGACCACGTCCGGATCGAGCGGCCGCTCTTCGACGGCACCCGCGATCCGGCGGGCGGCACCGTCACCCCCGGCGCGGACGGCGCCCCCGGCCACGGGCTGCGCCTCGCACCCGCCCGAGCGGATGCGTAGCGCACGGCGTGAACCGACCGGCCGGCCGGTGACGGAAGGAGCCGACACCATGACCCGCCGACCACCGACCGGCCGTGCCCCGGGGCCGGGCGGGTTCACCGCACGGGCCCGGCCGTGGGCCGGCGGCACCGTCCTCGCGCTGTACGGCGAACTCGACCTCGACTCGGTCGGCGCCCTGCACACGGCCCTCGACGCGGCCCTGGCCGCGCCCCTCACCGTCATCGTGCTCGACTGCGCCGACCTGGAGTTCTGCGACTCCACGGGGCTCAACTCGATGCTCCGGGCCCACGCCCGCGCGGCCGCCGAGGGCAGCCGGATCGAACTGGCCCGCCCCCGCCCGCTGGTCCTGCGGATGCTCGAACTGACCGGGGCCGTCGAGGTCTTCGCGCTGCGGGACGTGCCACCGGAGTGAACGCGCGGCCTGCCGCCCCGGGCCGCGCGGGCGCGGGCCCCGGGCCCTGGGCCCCTCCCCGCCGGACCGACACCTGTCCTGCCTGTCGCCCTCCGGTGGCACAGTGGAAACAGGGCGGCGGCCCGCCGCCCCGGGGTCGGGGCGTCCGGTCGGGCACCCCGGCCGTGCGGCGGACCCGGGCGGTGGAACGGATGGACGAGCGGCCGGCCCCCGACGCCGACCCGGCCGAGCAGGCCCCGCGGCACCTGCTCGCCGGGCTGACCACCGTGCGCGACGGGGACTTCGCCACCCGGCTCGCGCCCGAGCAGCCCGGCATGCTCGGGGAGATCGCGACGGTCTTCAACAGCATGGTCGACCAGCTGTCCGCGTTCGCCGGTGAGGTGCCCAGGGGCGCCCGCGAGGTCGGCACCGCCGGCAACCTGGGCGGCCAGATCACCGTCAAGGGCGTCACCGGGCAGGGAGTGACCGGGCAGGGAGTGACCGTGCTGCACGCCCCCGACGGCCGCGCCGGACTCGACCTGCTGCGCACCCACCCCGAGACCGACCTCGTGCTGATGGACGTGATGATGCCCGGCCTCGACGGCTACGCCGCGATCGCCGCCGGCCGCGCCGAGGAGCGCTTCGCCCGCCTGCCGGTCATCGCCGTCACCGCCAAGGCCATGCCGGGGGACCAGGACAAGAGCCTCGCCGGCGGCGCCGACGACCACGTCACCGAACCCGTCGACACCCGCCACCTGCTCGGCCGGATGCAGTACTGGCTGGACACGCCATGACCGCCGGGCACGAGCCCTCGGACACCACGGCCCGGGCCCTCGCCGAGACCGTGCGCCGGCTCCAGAGCGCCGCCGCCCGGGTGCAAGCCGACGCCCGCGCCCGCGCCGTCGTCGACCTGGCCACCGGGATCCTGGCCGAACGCCTCGGCCTGCTTCCCGCCGAAGCCGCCGCCTGCCTCGCCGGGCTCGCCCGGGAGGCCGCCGTGCCCGTGGCGGCCCTGGCCGCCGACATCGCCGGGGTGTCCGGGCAGGCACCCGGCCAGGCACCCGGCCAGGCACCCGGACCGCTCGCGGGCACAGCCGACCCTGCGTCGCCCGACCCCGTGACGCCCGCTCTGGCCGCCGTCCCCGATCTGCAAGGCGCCGCCGAAGCCGTCCTGGAGCAGACGGCGGACGCGCTCGGCGCGCACGCCGTCGCGCTGTGGCTGCGGCTGCCGGGCGGTGTGCTCGCCCTCGCCGCGCACGCCGGGCTGCCCGCCGCCGAGGCCGACGCCTGGAGCCGGGTGCCACCCGGCGTCCCCACCCCGGCCCAGCACGTCGTGGTCGGCGGCGTGGAGCTGTGGCCCGGCGATCCGGAGGCCGCAGGCCCGTCGGTGGGAGCCGGCTCGGCCCGGGCCGTCCTCCCGCTGATCGACGCGGGCCGCCGCCGGGGCGCGCTGGAGGTCCTGTGGCCCGCACCCGGCCCCGCCCCCGCGCTCGGCGCGCCCCAACGCCGCCGGCTCCACGCCCTCGCCGACCTCTGCGCGACCCTCCTGGCCGACGTCCGCACTCCCGCTCCCGCTCCCGCTCCCGCTCCCGCTCCCGCTCCCGCTCCCGCTCCCGCTCCCGCCCCGCCCGGCGACGACACCGCGCTCCTGGAGGGCCTGCCCATCCCGGCCCTGCTGCTGGAGCCGGTCGTCCGCCGAGGAGAGATCGCCGACTTCACGCTCCTGCGGACCAACGCGCACTTCCGCGATCCGCTGGGCCGCCCCCGGGACACGCTGGAGGGCACCTCGCTCCTGGAGGTCTACCCCACCGCGTGCGCCACCGGCCTCTTCGAACGGCTGATCCGGGTGCACGAGACCGGGGTCCCGTTGCCCGGCGAGCGGGTCCGGCTGGTCTTCCAGCAGGGCGGACTCGCGCTTCCCACCACCGTCCTGCTCGCGGCGGCCCCCGTCGGCGGCCGCGTGCTGGTCGGCTGGCAGACGGAGACCGCGCGGGCCGGTGAGGCCGAGCAGAGTGCCCTGCTGCGCCAGGCCCAGCGGCTGGCCCGGGTGGCCGGGTTCGAGGAGCACCCAGCCGAGGGCCGGATCCGCTGGAGCGACGGCCTGCACGAGATCTACGGGCTGCCGCCCGACACCGACCCGGTGCCGCTGGCCCAGCTCGCCCGGCACGCCCACCCCGACGACGAGCCCGCGATCCGGCGCCTGCTGGACACCGTCCAGCGCCGGCACCGGACGGCCTCCGCCGTCGTCCGCCTGGTCCACCAGGACGGCACCCACGGGTACACCCGGGTGATCGCCGAGCCCGTCCTCGACGACCACGGGCGGCTCACCGGTGTGCGCGGCGCCTTCCACGACGTGTCCGCCCAGCACCGCACGGAGGTCGCACTCGGTGCCACCCGGGCACGCCTCGCCGACAGCGAGCAGGAGACCGCCGACAGCGAGCGACTGGCACTGCGGCTCCAGCAGGCCATCCTGCCCGCCGCTCCGCCCCCGCTCGGCCCGGCCGGCCTGCGGGCCGCCGTCCGCTACCGCCCCGCCGCCCAGCACGACCGGGTCGGCGGCGACTGGTACGACGTGCTGCTGCTGCCCGACAAGCGGGTGCTGCTCACCGTCGGGGACGTCGCCGGGCACGGCGTCGGCGCGGCCACCGGCATGGTCGCCCTGCGGCACGCGCTGCGTGCTCTCGCCGTCACCGGGGCCGGCCCGGCCCGGATGCTGGAGTGGGCCAACATCGTCGCCCTGCGCGAACCCGGCCAGATCACCGCGACGGCCGTCTGCGTGCTCGTCGACCCGGCCGGCGGCGAACTGCGCTGGGCGCGGGCCGGGCACCTGCCCCCGATCCTGGTCGGAGCGGACGGCGCCCACGTGCTGCCGCTGCCGCACGGCGTGCTCCTCGGCGCCCTGGACGACGCCCGGTACGAGGAGCACACCGCTCACCTGCCGCCGGGCGACGTCCTGGTCCTCTACACCGACGGCCTGGTCGAACGCCGGGACCGCCCGGTCGAGGAGTCCGTCGACCAGCTGATCCGCGTCGCCGGAGCCCCCGGCCCCGACCTGGAGCGCTACCTCGACCGGCTGCTGGAGCTCAGCCCCGCCGACACCGACGACGACACCTGCCTGATCGCCGTCCAGAGCCGGTAGCCCTCTGCCGCGTGAACCCCGGTCCCCTCGTCCTGAGCGGGCCTGCGAAGCGCGGCGTTAGGCCCGGGCCCGCCCGGGTAGGCGCGGCCCTGCGGGGGCGACCGGAACCGAACGACGGAGAGGACTCCCCATGTTGCTGCTAGGACTCCTGCTGATGGCGGCGGCCGGTGCCTTCGCCGGACTGCTGATCGCGGACAACCTCTCCGGCGGGCCCGACTACCAGGCGACGGTGCTGGGCATCCGCCTGCCGGCGCTCGACAGCCTGGGCATCTTCCTCGCCGGGCTGGCCCTCGCCCTGCTCTTCTGCCTGGGCCTGGCCCTGATGGTCCTGACGGCCCGGCGGGCCCGGCGGACCCGACGCCCCGTCCGGCTGTCCGCGCACCGGGCGGCCCACCAGCGGTCCCAACCGGTGGTGCGGCCGGACCCGCCCGAACGATCCCTCCCGCCCGAACGATCCCTCCCGCCCGACGAGGGCGAGCAGCCCGCGCCGCCGGAGGAACGCCCCGCCCAGCAGGGCGGCCGGGACGTCGGCCTACCGGCCGAGCCCCCACGCGGCGGCCGGACCCGCCACCTGTTCGGCCACTGAGGCGCCGCGACGCCCCCCGGAGCCGATCCTCCGACGACCACGGGCCCCTCACCGGGCCGGGAAGGACGCGACCGCATGACCGGACCACGGCCTTCCCTCGGACGCCCGTTCCCCACGAGGCCGTGGGCGCAGCGGCTGCCGCTCCAGGCCGACCTCAGGGCGGCCGCCGACGCCCGGGCCTTCACCGCCGAGTTCCTGGCCGACGTCGCCGACCCGCTGCTGGTCGCCGACGCCGTCCTGCTGGTCTCCGAACTCGTCGGCAACGCCCTGCGCCACGGCGGCGAGCCCGGGACGCTGCTCCTGATCCGCGCCACCGGCCGGCTGCGGATCGAGGTCAGCGACGCCAGCCCGCGCCCGCCGCTGCCCCGGCCCCCGCACCCCCCGGACGAACCGGGAGGCCTCGGCCTGTTCCTGCTGAGCCGGCTCACCCTGCGCTGGGGCTGGCACCCGTCGGGGCCGGGCAAGACGGTGTGGTGTGACCTACGGCTGCCCGCGAGCTGACGGCCCGCCCGGCGCCTGCCGGGCGGGTGTTCTGCGTCCGGGAGGAGCGGTGTCCGTGCGCGGCCACCCGGCGGCGCCGGACGCCGGTCGCGACGCCGGAGCGCCGGACGCGCCCCGCGCGGTGGCATCCTGACGGGGCAGGTCCGTCCGTGGGCGTCGAACACAGCGAGGATCCAGTGGCCGTGAACCGACCGTCGTCGTCCCCGTCGCCGCCGTCGTCGTCCCCGTCGCCGTCGCCGCCGTCCCCGTCCCCGTCCCCGTCCCCGTCGCCGTCGCCGTCGCCGCCGTCGCTGTGCGGCGTCCTGGGTTGAGCGGCGTGCGCCGCCGCGGCCGGTTGACGGCGATCGCCCGCAGCTGGTGGCAGGTCCTGCGGGCGGCCGTCGTCGGCGTGTGGGAACACGGCCGCACCATCGAACTGCTCCAGCGCTCGATGGCCTTCGCGGCGCTCTTCTTCGTGACCCTCGTGCCGCTGCTGATCGTCATTGCGGCGGCCTTCCCCGCGCGCGGCAGCGGGATCTCCGAGTGGATCACCGACGGCCTCGGCCTGAGCGGGCCGGGCGCCGACGCCGTCCACCGGCTCTTCGCCTCCCGGGGCCAGGTGCTCAGCACGACCACGGGCTTCGGCCTGGCCGCGCTGGCGGTCTTCGGGGTCTCGTTGATGGCGTCTGTCCAGGGCGTCTACGAGCGGGTGTGGGAGCTCGACCGCGGCCCGTGGCACGCGGTCTGGCGCCAGACCCTCGGCCTGGCCGGGCTGACCGGGTACATCGTGCTGGCCGCCTCCAGCGGCGCGCCCTGGCGCCACTCGGCCGTCCAGCCCTCCTTCCGCATCGCCGTCACGACCGTCGGCGGCCTCCTGCTGTTCTGGTGGCTCCAGCACCTGCTGCTCGCCGGACGCGTCCCGCCGAGGCAGCTGCTGCCCGGAGCCGTCGCGACCATGGTGGCGCTGGCGGGCCTGCGGCTCTTCTCGCGGCTGGTCTTCGCGCCGCTGCTGGTGTCCAACGCGGTCTCCTACGGGACGGTCGGGACGGTGCTGATCGTCCAGTCCTGGCTGATCGGCGTCGGCTACACCGTCTACGGCGGCGCGCTCGCCGGGCGCGCCGTGGTCCGGGCCCGCCGCACGCCGTAGCGCCGGCGCCAGGCCGGGGCGGCCGGTGCTGCGGCACGCGGGTGGGTTAGGTTCTGTCCGCGCGATCATGAGCGGAGCCAGATGGCCAGTGCGGCGACCGTGACTGTGCCGAGAAAGACGTACACGCGTTTGTCGTACCTGG
>NZ_JBFBIR010000017.1:0-146180 GCF_040685715.1 Kitasatospora sp. NPDC088264 | reverse complement strand
GCCCAGACGAACTTGCCGACGCCGCCGGCGCGGGGGCAGCAGCCCCACTTCTCGGCGAGTTCGTTGATGAGGAGGACGCCGCGTCCGTGTTCGTCGTCGGGGGTGGGGGTGTGGAGGGAGGGGCGGCCGGTGCCGGCGTCGTGGACTTCGAGGCGCAGGCGGTCGGCGGTGAGGGAGAAGCGGATTTCGATGAGGCGGTCGGTGGGGGCGTCGGTGTGCTGGACGGCGTTGGCGAAGAGTTCGCCGAGGAGGAGTTCGGCGGTGTCGCGGTAGCGGTCGCCGGTGGGGAGGGCGGCGAGGTAGGCGCGGAGCAACTGCCGGGCGACGGGGGTGGATTCGGTCCGCGAGTCGAGGCGGGCGGCGAACGTGCGGGGCCGACGGGAAACGAGCATGGTTGTGCACCTCAGGGGCGGAATGGGGTTAACTTCACCACTGCTGGTGATTGACTGATGACGAACAGTCAACCGTCCTGTCCTGTGGTCGGCTATGGCCGAGCCGAGCCGGGAAGTTGAAACCCTTGAAACCCGTCTGCAGGGGGGAACTGTCGTGCGAACCGACCGCGAACCGAACCGAAAGCTCGCTTCGTTGATGACCGAAGCCGCCTGGGGCAACGGCGAATTGGCGCGGGCCGTCAACCGGACCGGTACCGAGGCTGGGCAGCGGCTCAAGTACGATGCCTCGGCTGTTTCTCACTGGCTCGGCGGCACTTCGCCTGCGGCGAAGGCCCTGCCGGTGGTCTTGGAAGCGCTGGCACGGAGACTCAAGCGGCCGATCACCGCTTTCGAGGCCGGATTTCGCGACAGGCCTACCACCGTTGACGAGTCGACGGATACGGTGTCAGGGCTGATCGATCTGGGGAGCCTCGATATGGACCCATCCCGGCGCGGAGTTCTCACAGCCAGCTTGTACTCGGTGGCTCTCACCATTCCGGGTTGGCCCGACCTGGTAGGCCGTTTCGAGAAACTGCGGACCAACCCGCACCTGCGGATCGGCATGGCAGAGGTCCAGTCGGTCGCCGCCATGACCGAACGGATCAGCGACCTGGACGACCAGTTCGGTGGCCGGATGGCACGACCGATGGCCGCCTCGTTCCTGGTCAACACGATTGCCCCGTACCTACAGGCGGACGCCACCGAGGACGTTCGCGAGGCGATGCTGTCGGCCGCCGCCGACCACTGCTACCTGACCGGCTACATGGCGATGGACGAGCGTCACGATGCCCTGGCCCAGCGCTACTACATGAAGGCTCTGGAACTGGCAGGGCATGCGGGCGATCACCTCACGTACTGCACCACTCTGCGCGGCATGAGTGTGCAGGCCGTCGACCTCGGCCATGGCAGTGCCGCCACGCGGTTCGCGGATGCCGCCTCGGCTGCCTCCCCGCAGGCCGGCCCCCGGATGAGGGCCTTCCTCGCGGGCCAACAGGCCCACGCCACCGCCCAGACCGGAGACAGGGCCGGAGCCTTGTACCACCTGCGGATGGCGGAAGTCGCGATGGAGCAGGCCGAGTCCAAGGCGAAGGCGTTCGGCTCCTACGATCCGTCCTCCCTCGCCTACCACGAAGCCAAGGTCCGCTGGGAGCTCGGCGACAAACCTGGCGCCATCACCGCGATGGAGGCGTCCGACCGCCTGCGGTACTCGGTGTACGTGCGCAATCGGGTGCGGATGACCGGCATGCTCGCAGAGTGGAAGTTGCAGGCCGGCCGCCTCGAAGAAGCCTGTGCGGACTGGCATCGAGCTCTCGATGACTACCCGGCTGTCCAGTCCGGTCGGGCCGACGACCGCTTCCGCTCGATGATGGCCATGATCAAGCCCCACCAGGGCAACCGGTACGCGCGCGACTTGTACGACCGTGCCCGGCCGATGGCGAAGGCGGCCTGATCGGGCTGGAGATGCCCAATGGGCAGAACTATGTCTCCTCGGAGAGCTTGGATCGAGCGCATCCGAGCAATGATTCGGAAGTCGTCGCTGCACACCGGCGCGTCTATGGTCGGCTTCGCAGTGAGATACTCCCGGTGAGTAACTCGCCTACGCTGATTCGTGATGCGCTGGAAGGGTACAAGGATGACGCGAAACGAGCTCGCCAGAGCCGTCTGGCGGAAGAGCAGCTACAGCAGCAACGGCGGACAGTGCATCGAGGTGGCCCTCGCGTGGCGCAAGAGCAGCTATAGCGGGGACGATGGGGGCGAGTGCATCGAGGTGGCCCTCGGATCCCTTCCGGGCGGCGTCCCGGTGCGTGACTCCAAGGACCCGCACGGGCCGGTGCTCGTCTTCCCGGCCTCGGCCTGGACGTCCTTCCTCTCCTCCGTCCAGGCCGGTGACTTCCCGGAGCGGTGACCCGCCGCCGGGGGCGCATCGTCTTCCGCGTGCGCCTGCCGCAGTCTGAAACGCGCCTTCTGACCAGGTGAAACGCGGATCGGTCCCTACGCTGGGTGTCGGCCCGCCAGCCCCGTCGAAGGACCGCGTATGCGCCGCTCCCGCCTCATGCTGTTCCTGGCCCTGTCCGCCGTGACCGCCTCCGCCCTCGTCGCCGCCGACGCCGCGCCGGACGGGCCGGTCCCGTCGGTCAGCCTGCCGGTGCTCCGCGACCCGCAAGCCCAGCAGAGGCTCCACCGCATGACGGACCCGGTGCAGGACTGGGTGGAGTCCGGCGCTCCGGCGGCGGACGGCTACGCCGGGACCGTGATCGACGCGTCGAACCAGCACGCCGACATCTACTGGAAGGGCGAGGCCCCGACCGAGGTCCGGGCGCTGCTCGACGCGAACGCCGGCCCCGGCTACACCGTCGACGTTCACCAAAGCCCTTACTCCCGCGCGGAGATGCGCGCCGCGATCGACCGGTTCACCGCCGCTGTGGCGCCCGAGGTATGGACGTCGATCGGCCCGCAGGAGGACGGCACCGCCATCGCGATCACGTACGTGCCGACGAAGGCGACCCGGCCGACCGGCGGCGCCACGACCGAGCAGGCGTACTCCCGGACGGCCGCCGAGATCGCCGGGATGCCGGTGACGGCCACCGTCGAGGGCATCCCTGCAGCGCTGTCCGGCAGCCGGCACTCCGACAGCGCGCCGTACTACGCGGGCGCCGAGGTCAACACCGGCAAGGCCTCGTTCTGCTCGACCGCGTTCAGCGGTTGGAAGGACAGGACGAGGGTGCTGCTGACCGCCGCACACTGCGGCGGCGGCCGGTACTACAACGGCACCGGCGGCTACATCGGCGACCTGTACGCGATCGGCGACGGTTTGGACGTCGGCATGATCGCGATCAACGGCAACGGCACCGGCCGGTTCTACGACGGTGCCTGGTCGGACAGCAGCGGTTCGTCGCGACGCACGTACGGGATCGGACGCAACAACGTGGGGGACCTCGTCTGCCTCAGCGGCGCCCGGTCGGGGTGGAAGTGCGACGTGGAGGTCAAGAAGGTCGATGTCGAGACGACGAACGACGAGGGGACGAAGATCAAGCCGGTGGACATCGCGGAGTTGAAGGGTGGTGACCGACGGGCGATCGGCGCGAAGGGCGACAGCGGCGGCCCCGCACTCGCCAACCCGTCCGGCGCGAACGGTGACATGGAGGCTCGCGGCGTGATCGTGGCCGGAAGGTCGGAGGTCGGTTGCCCGGCTGGATCGACGGCACACTCGACGACCTGCTACGCGCAGGTGCTCTACGTGCCGATGACGCCGGTGGTGAACCAGCTGGGCTTCTCGATCTCCTGACGGCAGCGCGAGCCGGGAATCCCGCCCCCGCCGAGGAGGAGTGTCAGTTCCGCGGGTTGAGGCGGCGGGTGGGCTCCGCCGTCGACGGGTCTTCGGGCCAGGGGTGGCGGGGGTAGCGGCCTCTCAGCTCTGCGCGGACGGCGCGGTAGCCGTTCTGCCAGAAGCTCTCCAGGTCGCCGGTGACGGCGGCGGGGCGACCGGCGGGGGAGAGCAGGTGAATGGTCAGCGGGACGCGGCCGGCGGCCAGGGCAGGGGTCTTGGTCCAGCCGAAGAGTTCCTGCAACTTGACGGCCAGGAACGGGCGTTCGGTGCTGTAGTCGACGCGTATCTTCGAGCCGGACGGCACGGTGATGCGTTCGGGGGCCAGCTCGTCCAGGCGGCCTGCCTCGCCGGTGGCCCAGGGGAGCAGGCGTTGCAGGGCGGCAGTCGTATCGATGCGGGCGAGGTCGGCGCGGCGACGGGCGCGGGAGAGTTCGGGCTCCAGCCACTCGTCGGCGCGTTCCAGCAGTGCTTCGTCCGAGACGTCCGGCCAGGGGGCGCCGATCGCCGCGTGCAGGAAGGCGAGGCGTTCGCGCAGGCCGGAGGGGAATGTCAGCAGGGTGCTGATGCCCTCGCGGGCCAGGCCTTCGAGGATGGCGGTGCGGACGAGGGCCCGGTCGGGGCGGCTGAGCGGCTTCTCGGCGAGTTCGATCGCGCCCAACGACTCGACCCGGCGGGAGACGACCTCGTCGCGGCGGGTGTCCCAGTGGACTTCCTCGCGGGATTCGAGCAGCGAGGCACCGGCAAGCCGGGCGGTGTCCTCGTCCAGTGCCGCAGCGTGCAGGATCCGGGCGGACGGGGAACCGGCCGGGCGGTCGGCGACTGCGATGGCGAGCCACGGCAGTGCGCCGAGCGCGGTGCCGGGCGCGAGTTCGGCCGCCGTCCCGGAGGCCATCAGGTACGGGCTGCGCTCGCCGGGGGCGGGGCGTTCGACCCGGGCGCGGGCGATGCGTTCGGGGAAGGCGAGGGCGACGACGAGGCCGGCGGCGGTCGTGTCGGGTAGCTGAGTGGCGGCTTCGGAGCCGGCGGCGCGCAGCAGGCGGCGGACTTCCTCGCGCCAGCGGCCGGCGTAGGGGTCGTTGGAGGAGCGGACCGCCCGCCAGACCGCGCCGAGGTCGTCGCCGAGGGCGCGCGGCGGTTCCTCGGAGAGCAGGGCGACCACCTCGGCGGCCCGACGGGCGCCGACGGCAGAGGCGCCGTCCACGAGCGCCCGCCCCAGCCGGGGGTGCAGCCCGGTGCGGGCGAGGCGCACGCCGCGCGGAGTCGCCCGGCCGTCGGCGTCGACGGCGCCGAGGGCCTGGAGGGTCTGCCGGGCGGCGGCCATCGCCCCGGCGGGCGGGGCGTCGGGCAGGGCGAGGCCGGTGGCGTCCGGGTCGCCCCAGCAGGCGGCCTGGAGAGCGAACGTGGTGAGGTCGGCGAGGGCGATCTCGGGGGTGGGGAAGCGGGTGGCGAGGGCGTCCTCGACCTCGTTCCAGCAGCGGTACACGGTGCCGGGGGCCTCGCGGCCCGCACGGCCGGCGCGCTGGCGGGCGGCGGCGAGCGAGGCGCGGACGGTGACCAGGCCGGCCAGGCCGCGGGCGTGGTCGGTGCGGGGTTCGCGGGCGAGCCCGGCGTCGATGACGACGCGGACGCCGGGCACGGTGAGCGAGGACTCGGCGACGGCGGTGGCGAGCACGACGCGGCGGCCGTCCGAGGGGGTGAGGGCGGCGTCCTGGACGGCCTGCGGGGCGCGGCCGTGGAGTTGTAGTACGTCCGCCGCCACGGTGGACAACTGCCCGGCGACACGGCTGATCTCGCCGACGCCGGGCAGGAAGCAGAGCACGTCGCCCGCCTGCTCGGCGAGCGCCCGCCGGACGGTGGCGGCGACGTGGTCGAGCAGCGCCGGGTCGACCCGGGTGCCGTGGGCGGGCCGGACGGCGCGCGGCGGCGGTGCCCACACCGTCTCGACCGGGTGGGAGACTCCGTGCGCCTCCACCACCGGCGCGCCGCCGAGGAGTTCGGCCCAGGCCGCGGTGTCGGAGGTGGCCGAGGCGCAGACCAGCCGCAGTTCGGGCCGCAGTGCCGCCCGGACGTCGAGGAGGAACGCGAGCGCGGTGTCGGCGTCCAGGTGCCGTTCGTGGCACTCGTCCAGGACGACCACGTCGACGCCGGGCAACTCCTGGTCGCGCTGGAGCCGTTGCAGCAGCACCCCGGTGGTGACCACCTCGACCACCGTCTCCGGGCCGACGCGACGGTCCCCGCGCACGGTGTAGCCGACCCGCCCGCCGACCGCCTCGCCCAGCAACCAGGCCATCCGCCGGGCAGCGGCCCGGACGGCGAGCCGGCGCGGTTCGGCGACCAGCACGCGAAGCGTCGGACGCTCGGGATCGAGCAGACCGGCGAGCGCGAGCGGCACCAGCGTCGTCTTGCCGGTGCCGGGCGGGGCGGCGAGGACGGCGGTGCCCGGCCCGTCCAGCGCGTCGTGCAGTGCGGGCAGGGCGCTGCGGACGGGCAGTTCGCGCCAGGCGGGGTTGGGCAAGGCGGGGTTCGGCGAGGCGGGGTTGGGCAAGGCGGCGTTCGGCAAGGCGTCAGCCCCGCTCGGCGACGAAGATCGCGGTGCCGGGGATCAGCCGCCCGCGCAGCGGGGACCAGCCGCCCCACTCCTGCTCCAGGCCGACCGGCCACTCGGGCTCGACCAGGTCGGTCAACCGGAAGCCGGCGCCGACGAGTTCGCGGACCCGGTCGCCGATGGTGCGGTGGTGCTCGACGTAGCTGGCACGGCCGTGCTCGTCCTCCTCGACGTAGGGGGTGCGGTCGAAGTAGGAGGAGGCGGCGGTGAGGCCCTCGACGCCGGGCTCGTCGGGGAAGGCCCAGCGGATCGGGTGGGTGACGGAGAACACCCAGCGGCCGCCGGGGCGCAGCACCCGGTGCACCTCGCGCATCAGGGCGGCGGTGTCGGCGCTGAACGGGACGGCGCCGTAGGCGGAGCAGGCGAGGTCGAAGGAGGCGTCGGCGAAGGGCAGGACGGCGGCGTCGGCCTGGACGACGGCGACGGGGGTGGCGCCGCGGCCGAGGTCGATCCGGCGGGAGTGCTGGAGTTGGCGGTGGGAGATGTCCAGGGCGACGGGGCGGGCGCCGCGGCCGGCCAGCCAGCGCGAGCACTGGGCGGCGCCGGCGCCGATCTCCAGCACGTCCTTGTCCGCGACCTCGCCGAGGAGGTGGGCGTCGGCCTCGTCGAGGCCTTCGGGGCACCAGGTGAAGCGGTCGTCGCCGAGGAACTCCCCGTGCTCGTCCTGGTACTCGTCGGCGTTGCGGTCCCACCAGTGCCGGCTGGCCCGGCTGCTCTCCCCGGTGCCGGCCGCGCGCCGTACCGCGTCGTCGCCGTCGCCGTCAAGATCATGCAGGTCGGACTGGGGGGTGGTGGCCACGGTGATAATGCCCATCGCGTAGGGTGTGGAGTGCGGAAGCGCCGCTGCCGAGACCGGGCCCGTCAAGGACCCGATCCTGGTGGTGGCATCCGGGGAAGGGCCCCCTTCGGGCGCCACCGCAAGGTGCGCAATCGGAGGATATGGCCTGATCCACACCGGGCTCCACCGTCTTGCCGCTCTTGGCGTTGACCGTGCCTGGCCGTCCCCGTATGCTACAAGTTGCGCTGCGGGCCTGCGCGCCTCAGACGGAGCAGGTCGCGCTCGCATCTGTCGAAGACCCCACGGTCGCAAGACGGACGCCGGATTTCTCGCTGTGCGGGAATGCCGGTGCGCCGTGCTCTTGGCTGTCCGGCTTTCGGTGGGAGCGATACGGGCCCTCCGCGTGGCATTACCTACGACTTTCATGTCCGTACCGGAGCCCTTTTCCTAATGACGAGCCCCACCGACTCCTCCCTCAGCACCACCCCGCAGGTCGCGGTCAACGACATCGGCGACGCCGAGGCGTTCCTCGCCGCCATCGACGAGACCATCAAGTACTTCAACGATGGCGACATCGTCGAGGGCGTCATCGTGAAGGTCGACCGTGACGAGGTCCTCCTCGACATCGGTTACAAGACCGAGGGCGTCATCCCGTCCCGCGAGCTCTCGATCAAGCACGACGTCGACCCGCACGAGGTCGTCGCCGTCGGTGACAACATCGAGGCCCTGGTTCTCCAGAAGGAGGACAAGGAGGGTCGTCTCATCCTGTCCAAGAAGCGCGCTCAGTACGAGCGTGCCTGGGGCACGATCGAGAAGATCAAGGAAGAGGACGGCATCGTCACCGGTACCGTCATCGAGGTCGTCAAGGGTGGTCTCATCCTCGACATCGGCCTCCGTGGCTTCCTGCCGGCCTCGCTCGTCGAGATGCGCCGCGTCCGCGACCTCCAGCCCTACGTGGGCAAGGAGCTCGAGGCCAAGATCATCGAGCTGGACAAGAACCGCAACAACGTGGTCCTGTCCCGCCGTGCCTGGCTGGAGCAGACCCAGAGCGAGGTCCGCCAGACCTTCCTCACCACCCTGCAGAAGGGCCAGGTGCGCTCCGGCGTCGTCTCCTCGATCGTCAACTTCGGTGCCTTCGTGGACCTGGGTGGCGTCGACGGCCTGGTGCACGTCTCCGAGCTGTCCTGGAAGCACATCGACCACCCGTCCGAGGTTGTCGAGGTCGGCCAGGAGGTCACCGTCGAGGTTCTCGACGTTGACATGGACCGCGAGCGCGTCTCCCTGTCGCTGAAGGCGACCCAGGAGGACCCGTGGCAGCAGTTCGCCCGTACCCACCAGATCGGCCAGGTCGTTCCGGGTAAGGTCACCAAGCTGGTTCCGTTCGGTGCGTTCGTCCGCGTGGACGAGGGCATCGAGGGTCTGGTCCACATCTCCGAGCTGGCCGAGCGCCACGTGGAGATCCCGGAGCAGGTCGTCCAGGTCGGCGACGAGATCTTCGTCAAGGTCATCGACATCGACCTCGAGCGTCGCCGCATCAGCCTGTCGCTCAAGCAGGCCAACGAGGCGCTGGGTGCCAACCCGGCCGAGGTCGAGTTCGACCCGACCCTGTACGGCATGGCCGCCTCGTACGACGACCAGGGCAACTACATCTACCCGGAGGGCTTCGACCCCGAGGCGAACGACTGGCTGGCCGGCTTCGAGAAGCAGCGTGAGGAGTGGGAGCGCCAGTACGCCGAGGCGCAGTCCCGCTTCGAGCAGCACCAGGCCCAGGTCATCAAGAGCCGTGAGGCCGACGCCGAGGCCGCTGCCGAGGGTGGCGACGCCGTCGCCGCCGCTGCCGGTGGCTCCTACTCGTCCAGCAGCGACGAGGGCTCCGGCGCTCTCGCCTCGGACGAGGCCCTGGCGGCCCTGCGCGAGAAGCTGGCGGGCGGCCAGAGCTGAAGCTCTGACCCGCTGCCAGTGCCTGGCGCATAGCTGAACGGTGGGCCCCACCCGGAGAAATCCGGGTGGGGCCCATTTCGTTTTCCGCCTTTGGTCGGGGTCTTTTACTTCACGTTCTTTCGTTTTTCGCCTTCACTTATTTGTGGTTTATGTGAAGGAATTTTGTGAGATGTGGCTCATTGTCCGTCTATAGGTCGAACATCGGGTTGCACCTACATTGAGGGGAGCTGCCCGAAAGGCCTCCTTGATGCGCAACGCTCCCACCGCTGCCGGCGACCCCGCGGTCCCCGGGCGGCTCGCCGCCCTCGGCCGGTTCTGCTTCCGCCACCGCCGCTGGGTGCTCGGCCTCTGGGCCGCCGTCCTGGTCGTGGGCGTGCTGATCGGCGGCCGGGTCTTCGAAGGAACAGTGGCCGGTGCCTCCTCCGCCACCGCCGAAGCCGACCGGGGCAACGCGGTGGTCGCCGCGACCGACCCGGCCCGCGGCACCGTCACCGCCGTCGTGGACGGGAAGCCGGTCGACGACCCGGCCGTACGGGCCGCCGTCACCAAGGCCACCGCCGACCTCGCCGCCCTCCCCGGCGTCTCCTCCGCGCTCGACGCCTACGGCACCGGCCCGGCGCCCGCCGCACTGCGCTCCGCCGACGGCACCGCGAGCCTGGTCACCGTACGGATGGCCGACACCAGCACCTCCGCCCAGACCGACGCCGTCACCCAGCGCCTCGCCGCGCTGAACGGCGAGGCCGGCGCCCACGTCACCGTCGGCGGGGACCTGGTGCTCCAGGACGAGGTCAAGAAGCAGACCGAACAGGACACCCGCTTCGGCGAGATGGTGACGCTGCCGCTCACCCTGATCGTCATGGTGCTGGTCTTCGGCGGCCTCGCCGCGGCCAGCCTGCCGGTGATCGGCGCGGTCGCCTCGGTGGGCGGCGCGCTGCTGGCCATGTTCGGTTTCAGCCGGATCATGGACATCGACACCAGCGTGCTGCCGATCGCCACCGTGCTCGGGCTCGGGCTCTCGATCGACTACGCGCTGCTCATGGTGAACCGCTTCCGGGAGGAACGCGGGCACGGCGCGGGCATCGCCGCCGCCGTCGAACGCACCGCCGCGACCGCCGGGCGCACCGTCGCCTTCTCCGGCCTCACCGTCGCCGTCGCGCTCTCCGGCCTGTTCGTCTTCACCAGCCCGGTGCTCGGCGCGGTCGCCGCCGCCGGGGTGAGCGTGGTGGTGATCGCGGTCGCCGCCGCGCTGACCCTGATCCCCGCGCTGCTCGGCTTCGCCGGCTCCCGGATCAAGGCGCCCGCCGCGCCCGTCCCCGACGAGGGCTTCTTCAGCCGGACCGTCCGCCGGGTCGGCAAGCGGGCGGTGCCGGTCGCGCTCGCCTGCGTCGCCCTGCTGATGGCCGCCGGCGCGCCCTTCCTGCACGCCGACATGCGCAACTCCGGCGCCGCCGTGCTGCCCGCCTCCTCGGCCGGGCGGCAGGTCGCCGACGCCGTCGACCAGCGCTTCCCGCAGGCCGCGGCCGCGCCGATCACCGTCGTCGTCGAGGGCGGCGCGCCCGTCGCCCAGGCGTACGCGGACGACGTCGTCGCCAAGTTGCCCGGGGTCGCCGGGGTGCGGGCGGTGACCCCGGTGAGCGACTCGGTGTCCACCGTCGACGTGCTCGTCCACGGCGACCCGCAGGGCCACCAGGCCAAGCAGGTCGTCCAGGAGCTGCGGGCCGACCGCGGCGGGCTGAAGACCTACGTCACCGGCGGCGCGGCCTCGGTCGTCGACTTCAAGGACGAGCTGATGTCGCGGGGCCCCTGGGCACTCGGACTGGTCGCGGTCGGCACGCTGGTGCTGCTCTTCCTGATGACCGGCTCGGTGGTGATGCCGGTCAAGGCGCTGCTGATGAACCTGCTGTCGCTGGGCGCCTCGCTCGGCGCGCTCACCCTGGTGTTCCAGGACGGGTACTTCAGCGGGCTGCTCGGCTTCAGCCCCACCGGCGGGCTGGAGACCTTCATCCCGGTGCTGGTCTTCGCCTTCGCGTTCGGGCTGTCCATGGACTACGAGGTGTTCCTGCTCGCCCGGATCAAGGAACTGCGGGACAAGGGGCACAGCTGCACCAGGGCGGTGGAGCTCGGGGTCCAGCGCAGTGGCCGGATCATCACCTCGGCGGCGCTGCTGATGGTGATCGTGTTCGCCGGGTTCGCCCTCGGGGACATGCTCATGGTCAAGCAGATGGGCATCGCGCTGGCCGTCGCCGTCGCGGTGGACGCCACCCTGGTGCGCTGCCTGCTGGTGCCCGCCGCGATGAGCCTGTTCGGCGAGTTCAACTGGTGGGCGCCCGCCCCGCTGCGGCGCCTGCACCGGCGCTTCGGGCTGAGCGAGCACGTCGAACTGCCGACCGTCGGCGCGACGGCCGTTCCGGCTCCGCGGCCGGAGGCCAGGGACCTGGTGGGTTCAGCGCAGTCGGCGCAGTAGGTCGACGCCCGCCCTCAGGGTCAGCCGCTCCTCCGGGGTGAGGCGGGCCTCGATGGCGGTGGCGATCCGCTGCTCCCGGCGGGCGCGCTGCTCCAGCAGGGCGGCGCGGCCCGCTCCGGTCGCGGTGACCAGCAGTTTCCGGCCGTCGGTGGGGTGAGGCTGCTGGGTGACGAGCCCGGCCTCGGTCAGCAGGGCGACGGTGCGGGCCATCGACTGGTGGCGGACGCGCTGGTGCTCGGCGAGTTCGGCGACGGTGCAGGCGCGTTCGTCGCGGACGAGGACGCCGAGGACGCCGGCCTGGTTCTGCGGCAGCTCGTCGTCCGGGCGCAGGGAGCGGACCAGGTCGCCGATGGCGGCGCGCAGCTCGGCGGCGAGTTCGAGGGTTTCGGGAGCCGGACTGTTCATGGGAGAAGCCTACCGGGAACCTCCACAGCAAAACTGTACAGTCCTGCTGTATGGTCTGCCGCATGAGGATCACCAAGTTCGGACACGCCTGCGTACGCCTGGAGCACGACGGGACGACCGTCGTCGTCGACCCCGGGGCGTTCACCGACCCCGCCGCGCTGACCGGGGCCGACGCCGTCCTGATCACCCACGAGCACATGGACCACTTCGAGGAGGCCCGGCTGCGCGCAGCCCTGGAGGCCGACCCGGCCCTGCGGGTGTGGACCAACAGCGCGGTCGCCGCCCAACTGGACGGCGTGGCGCAGCGCGTCGCCGTGGTCGGCGAGGGCGACGCCTTCGAGGTCGGCGGGGTCGGGGTGAGCGTGCACGGCGAGTGGCACGCGGTCATCCACCGGGACATCCCGCGGGTGAAGAACATCGGCTTCCTCTTCGACGGCCGGCTGTTCCACCCCGGCGACGCGTTCACCGTGCCGCCGCACTCGGTGGACACCCTGCTGCTGCCGCTCGCGGCGCCGTGGAGCAAGGCCGGTGAGGTCGTCGACTACGTCCGGGAGGCCGCCCCGCGGGTGGCGGTGCCGGTGCACGAGGCGACGCTGAGCCCGATCGGGCACATGATCGCCACCCGGCTGCTCGGGCCGGACGGGCCGGGCACGGGCGCGGAGCTGACCGTGCTCGGGGAGGGCGAGAGCCTGGAGCTGGGCTGACGGTGCCGGGAGGCGGGGCCGGACCGGTGCTGGTTGCGCGATGGTCGGCCGCTGGTCCCGGCGGTCCGGGCGCCGGTAGCCTGACGCCATGCTGAAGATCGGACTGACGGGTGGCATCGGCGCCGGCAAGAGCGAGGTGTCCCGGCTCTTCGCCGCCCACGGCGCGGTGATCGTGGACTCCGACGTGATCGCCCGCGAGGTGGTCGCGCCCGGGACGGACGGTCTGGCGGCCGTGGCCGCCGAGTTCGGGCCGCAGGTGCTGCGCGAGGACGGCGCGCTCGACCGCCCGGCCCTCGGCGCGATCGTGTTCGCCGACCCGGCGCGGCTCCAGGCGCTGAACGCGATCGTCCACCCGCTGGTGCGCGCCCGGTCCGCCGAACTGGAGGCCGCGGCCGCGCCGGACGCGGTGGTGGTGCACGACGTGCCGCTGCTCGCGGAGAACGGCCTCGCCCCGCTGTACGACCTGGTCGTGGTGGTCGACGCGGCCGACGACGTGCGGGTGGAGCGGCTGGTGCGGCTGCGCGGGATGGCCGAGGACGAGGCCCGGGCCCGGATGGCCGCGCAGGCCTCGCGGGCGGACCGGCTGGCGATCGCCGACGTGGTGATCGACAACGGCGGGCCGCTGGAGGCGCTCGTGGCGCGGGTCGACGAGGTGTGGGCGGAGCTGGTGAAGCGCGCCGCCGCTGCCTGAGGTTCAGGCGGCGGTCAGCGGCAGACGGGCCCGGACGGCGAAGCCGCCCTCGGTGGTGGGGCCGGCGTGCAGGGTGCCGCCGAGGTCGTCGGCGCGGGTGCGCATGCCGTCCAGGCCGTGGCCGCCGGAGGGCAGCCGGAGTCCGTCCGGGTCGGCCGCCGTGGCGGGGGAGTTGACGATGTCGAGGCGCAGCCCGTCCGGGTGGACCTCGACGGTGACGGCGACCTCGGCGGCCGGGGCGTGCTTGTGGGCGTTGGTCAGGGCTTCCTGGACGATCCGGTAGGTGGCGTACTGCACGGCCGGTCCGGGTGCGGGCAGTCCTTCGGCGGGGCCGGTGAGGGTGAGGTCGACGGCGAGTCCGGCCTGGCGGGACTCCTCGACCAGGGCGGGCAGTCCGTGCAGTGAGGGGCCCTGGTCGGAGGCCGGGGTGAGGACGCCGAGCAGGCCGCGCAGCTCGGTGAGGGCCTGGAGGCCGAGAGCGCGGATCAGGCCGAGGGTCTCCCGGACGGCGGTCGGGTCGTCGGCGGCCGCGACCTGGCAGGCGCCGGCGTGCAGGGTGATGAGGGAGACGCGGTTGGAGACCACGTCGTGCATCTCCCGGGCGAGCCGGGCGCGTTCGGCGGCGGCGGCGCGCTCCTCGGCGTACCGGCGGGCCGCCTCCAGCAGCCGGTTGCGTTCGGCGAGCGCGGCGACGGCGCGGGCGCGATGGTGGGCGGTGAGGCCGAGGGCGAGCGGGACGGCGCCGAAGACCAGCGGGTCCTCGGCCAGGTTGGCGAGGGCGGAGAGGCTGCTGACGTCCCCGAGGTCCATGGGGAGGAGCAGGCGCACCCCGGCCAGCACGGCCAGGGCGGCCGGCACCCGGGTGGCGCCGCGCCGCGTGGCCAGCCCGTAGAGGGCGACGGCGAGCGGGAGTTGGCCGCCCAGCAGGGTGACGGCGGCGACGGCCGCCGGGTACCGCAGGCGGACGGCGAGGGCGAGCGCGCCGGCCGCCACCAGGCCCGCGTTGACCGGTGCCGAGGTGGTCGGCCCGATGTCGGGGTCGCCCGCGGCGAGCGGGACGAGCACCAGCAGCACCAGGACGGTCGGCCCGAGCGCGACGACCGGGCCGGGCAGGCGCAGCGGCGGGCCCGGCAGCGGTACCGCGGCGAGGGC
Organism: Kitasatospora sp. NPDC088264; assembly: GCF_040685715.1. Taxonomy (NCBI): domain Bacteria; kingdom Bacillati; phylum Actinomycetota; class Actinomycetes; order Kitasatosporales; family Streptomycetaceae; genus Kitasatospora; species Kitasatospora sp. NPDC088264. The sequence goes on along the minus strand of NZ_JBFBIR010000017.1, from coordinate 131,681 downwards.
GGAGTCCAACTGGTCGGCGGGGTGGGTCCGGTGGGCCGCGCCGGCGTGGTGGGTGGCGTGGGGCTGGTGGGCGGCGTCGGCGTGGTGGGCGGCGTCGGGCTGGTCGGTGGACGGGTGGTGCTGGTGACGGGTGGGGTCCAACCGGCCGGTGGGGCGCCGGAGTCGGGGCCGCTGCTGGGTGGGCTGGCGCATGGGGGCATGCTCGCACACCCCGTCCGGCCCGGGGTGGCGAGCGGGCCGCAGTGGCCGGGAACAGCCTGGAATTCGCCTTCCCGGGAAGGGATCATGGTCGGATGGATGATCGTTTCTCTCCCGAGCCGCCGACCGTCGTCCGGCTGCCGCAGTACACCCGCGCCGACCATGACGAGATCCTCGGCCCCGGCGACGACCCGTACGGCGTCGCCTACACCGGACTGACCTGGCTGCCCAAGGACATCCACTTCGGCATCCGGGCCGCCGACGGCCGGCTCGTCGCGCACACCGGCCTGGTGCCGCTCCCGCTCACCGTCGGCGGCACCGACCTGGCGGCGATCGGCGTCGGCGGCGTCGCCGTCGCCCCCGACCGGCGCGGCGCCGGCCTCGCGCGGGCCGTGGTCCGGGCCGCCCTCGGCCACGCCCGCACCCTCGGCCACCGCCACGCGCTGCTGTTCTGCCGCCCGCCGCTGGCCACGTTCTACCGGGGGCTCGGATTCCGCGAGGTCGCGGAGGAGGTGACGGTGGAGCAGCCCGAGGGGCGGTTGGCGGTGATGCCGCTGCGCACCATGTGGGCGCCGTTGGCGGAGGGCGCCGGGTGGCCGGAGGGGCCGGTGCGGTTGCGCTCGCTGCCGATGTGACGTGCCCTGTGGGGATGGGGGGGCGGGGGCGGGTTCTGGGCGGGGTCACTCCGGCCAGGCGGAGTTCTCGATCACGGCGACGAAGTCGGTCCGCTCGAAGTCCGGGTCGAAGTGGGCGAGGACGTCCGCCTTGACGTTGCCGAAGGCGGTCTCCGGCTTGGGCGCGACGCCGTCGTGGAAGGCGCGCAGGATGCCGCGCTTGAAGTCCGGGCGCGGATGGGCGGCGACCACGGCGTCCCGGTCGGCGGCGGCGAGGTCCGCGTACCCGATGCCGAGTACGTCCAACTCCACGCCGGCGGTGGTCAGCGCGGTCTCCGGCTCCAGGAACTCCGGGATGCCGGGCGTGGTGTGCAGGGCGATCGCCTCCCACACCAGGCGCACCCGCCGCTCGTCCACCCCGTGCCCGCGCAGGAACGCGGCGGCGGCCTCGGCGCCGTCCACCTCGAAGCGCCGACCGGAGGCGTGGTGCTCGGGGCCCAGGCCGAGATCGTGGAACATCGCGGCCAGGTACAGGAGTTCGGGATCGAAGTCGAGCCCCCGGCGGCGGCCCTGGAGGGCGCCGAACAGGTAGACCCGGCGGGAGTGGTGGTACAGCAGCTCGGTGGTGGCGTCCCGGACCAGCTCGGTGGCCTCGGCGGCGAGGCGGCTGTCGGGGATCCGCACCCCGGCGATCTCGGTGGCGGTCATGCGGTGGCCTCCAGGGCGGTGGTGCTCGGGTCGGTGCCCGGCACGGCGGCGGTCGGTACGGCGGCGGTTCGGTCGGCAGGGGTCGGGTCGGTCAGGTCGGTCGCGGTCGGCGAGCCCGCCGCGTGGGCGACGGCGGCGCCGGCCAGCGCGCGGATCATGGCGTGCGCCCGGGTGCCGTCGCCGGACAGCTCCGGCTGGAAGAGCGAGGCGAGGAAGAACGGGTGGTCCGGCAGTTCCAGGACGCGCACCTCGCCCGCGCCGTCCGCGCCGCTGAACCGCAGCCCGTGCGCGCGCAGTCGGTCCAGGTAGTCGGCGTTGAGGCCGTACGCGCAGTGGTAGCGCTCCAGGGTGCGGGTGGTGCCGAGGACGCGCTCGGCGAGCGTGCCGGGGGTGATCGCGACCGCCCCCTCGTGGCCGACCAGGGAGCAGGCCAGCGGCACGATCACCTGCTCGTCCCGCTCCGGGTGCTCCTCGCCGTGGACGGCCCCGCCGAGGCCGCAGACGTTGCGGGCGTACTCCAGCACCGCGTGCTGGAACCCGGCGCAGGTGCCGAGGAAGGGGATGCCGCGCTCGCGGGCCGTCCGGACGGCGGCCAGCGCGCCCGCCTCGCTGCGGTAGGGGCTGCCGGGGAGCAGCCAGACGGCGTCGAAGCCGTCCAGGGCGCCGGGCGCCCCGGCGTCCTCGGTGGGGATCCAGTAGGCGTCCAGGACGAGCTGCTCGCGTTCGGCGAGGGCGTCGAGCAGGCCGGGGATGCGGGCGTGCGAGCGGACGGCGGGGGAGCGGTCGCCGACCAGGGCGATCCGCGGGGTGAGGTAGGTCATGGGGCTATCCTGGCCCCGCACCCGAGATCAGCGCCAACGATGATTTCTTACCCCTCGATCAGAAGAGTTGATGACTGCCGTGGATCCGCAGCAGCTGCGCACCTTCGTCACCGTCACCCGCCTCGGCTCCTTCTCCGAGGCCGCGCGGGAACTCGGCTACACCCAGTCCGCGGTCTCCCAGCAGATCGCCGCCCTGGAGGCCGACCTCGGGACCGGCCTGCTCAGCCGCCGCCCGGTCGGCCCGACCGAGGCCGGCCTGCGGCTGCTGGAGCACGCGGCGCCCCTGCTGGTCCGGCTGGAGGCGGCGCGCGCCGACGTCGCACGCCTGGCCGGTGCCCCGAGTGCCCGGCTGGTGCTCGGTGCCACTCCGCTGGCAGTCGGAGCGACCCTGGGGCGCGCACTCGGCGAGGTGCGCCGGGCCCACCCGGCGGCCGACCTCGTCGTCCGGATCCTCGCCCAGGACGCGCTGCCCGCCCAGGTCGCCACCGGCGAGGTCGACCTCGCCCTGATCGACGGCCTCGCCGCCCCCAGCGACCCGCTGCCGCTGCCCGACGTCGGCCCGCTCACCACCGTCGCCGTCGACGAGCAGCCCGTCGCCGTCGCCCTCCCGGTCGGCCACCCCCTCGCGGGCCGCACCGGCGTCGCGCTCGCCGACCTCTCCGCCGCCCGCTGGCTCGACGCCCCCGACCTCACCCCGACCGCCGCCCGGCTGCGCGCCGCCGCCGGCGTCGACGGCTTCCGCCCCGCCACCCGCTACCGGGGCACCGACGTGCACGGGCTGCTCGCCCTGGTCGCCACCGGGCACGGGCTCAGCCTGCTCCCGGCGTCCGTCCTCACCGGGGCGCCCGGCGTCGCGTCCGCGCCGATCGCCGCCCCGCGGCTGGTGCACCGCACCGAACTGGTGCACGGCAGCCTGCCGGAGGGGTCGGCCGCGCTGCTGGCACGGCTGCTGTCGGGCACGCCCTGAGCCCGCTCCCCGGATCGCGCCGGGCGCCCGCGGTGATTGTGGAGGCGCGATCACCGGGCGTTCACGTCCTGGGACTGACGGTGGTCGCATTGGTGGTGCTGTCATGGGCACAGTCGCCCGGCGCGAGGCCGGGCAAGGCCCAGGAGATCCCCCACATGATGCTCCGTCAGCGTCTCACCGTCGTCGCCGCGGCGGCCGTCCTCGCCGCCGCCGGGCTCGCGGCCGGCACCGCGCAGGCCGCCCCCGCCAAGGGCTCGCCCGTCAAGATCCGTCCGCTCGCCGCGAGTTGTTCGCAGGCCTACCTGCCGCTGCCCGACCCGTCCTGCACTCCGGGCGCCTACAACCCGGACGTCACCCAGGCCACCATCGGCCAGACCATCTGCGTCTCCGGCTGGACCTCCACCGTCCGCCCGCCGACCAGCTACACCAACGCGCTGAAGGCGCAGCAGATCGCGCAGTACGGCTACGCGGACACCAACCTGTCCGACTACGAGGAGGACCACTTCGTCCCGCTGGAGCTCGGCGGCGCCCCGCGCGACCCGCGCAACCTCTGGCCCGAGCCCCGTTACGGCGACCAGACCGCGACAGGCAAGGACGGCGTCGAGACCAAGCTGAAGAACGCGGTCTGCAAGGGCAAGGTCGGCCTCGACGACGCCCGCAGCGCCATCGTGACCGACTGGACCACCGCGCTCAGCAGCCTCGGCCTCTGACCCTCTGCCGCTCCGGCCCTTCGGCCTTCGGCCTTCGTGCTGGTGCGGCGGTCGGTCCGTCCGGTCCCCTGTGCCGGACGGGCCGACCTGCCGTCCGCCCCGGGCGCCGCCTCGGCGGTGCGCGGGGCCGTCTGTGGTGGTTCTGTGGTGGTGGCTGGGGCGCGGCGCCGGGTCAGCGGCCCGAGCGGGCCGAGCTGGCCGGGGCCGGGCCCGCGGTGGTGCCGGGCCGCGTGTGCGCGGCGCCGTCCGCCCGTTCCCGCTGCCCGGTCGCCTCGCGGATGCGGGCACTCGGCATGGCTGTTCCCTTCCCCCGTACGTTCTGCCGCCCGGCCGCCGGCCCGCTGCGCTCCTCTGTTCCGAGGGGCGGTCGGGCTCGGCTGCGTCGACGGCGGTCGAAACTTATGCCACCGGGCCGCCGGGAGCAAAGCGGGATACCGGCGGGTAGGCCGCCTTACCCGGCCGTTGCGGGGGCGTTGGTGGTGAAGGTGTGTGCGGGCGTGTCGGAAGGTATGGCGGGCCTTCGGCGCCCGACCGGTCGGCGGGACGGCGCGCGGTCGCGGATTCCCCCTGCCGGGCGGGGGTTCGCCGGTCGGCCGCAGCCCCGGCCCGCCCGCCCGTGCGGGCCCGCGGCCGGTCGCGGCGGACGGCCGATGCCAAGGCTTTCCCCCGACCGGATCCGCCGCCCTCCCTCCGGGTGACGGGCCTGGCTCGGCACGCCCCGGCACGCTCCCGGCCCCGGACCGGACCGGTGGCGGATCAGGCGTGGGTGCCGGGGACGCCGAGCTGCTGGGCGAGCCAGGGGAGGGCCTGGGCGAAGGTGGCGGCCCCGGTCTGCCAGGTGTGCTTGCCGGAGCCGACGGCGGTGGTGGTGCGGATGCCGTCCTTCCGAGCGGCGTCGTTGAGGGCCTTGGCGGACTCGATCTGGCCGTGCTCCTCGTCGCCCTGCCCGAAGTAGCCGGAGACGCCCTGGTACTTGGGGTGGTGGGCGAGGACGGTCAGCGGGTCGTGGGCGGCCCAGGCGGTCGCGTCGCCGCCGTACAGCTCCTGGACGGTGTGGTCCTTGTCGCCGGTGGCGGGGCCCTTGTCGCCGGAGAAGTCGCCGAAGTGGGTGAAGACGTCGGGGTGTTCGACGGTGAGGTCGACGGCGCAGGTGCCGCCCATGGACCAGCCGGCCACGCCCCACCTGTGCGGGTCGGTGGCGGCGTTGAAGGTCTTCTGGACGAACGGCGGGACGTCCTTGAGCAGATGGCTCTCGGAGTTGCCGTGCGGGCCGTCGACGCACTCGGTGTCGATCCGGAAGCCGCCGGTCGCGTCGACGAAGACGAGGATCGGCGCGAAGCCGTTGTGCTTGGCGGCGAAGTCGTCCGCGGTCTTCACCGCGTTGCCGGAGCGGATCCAGTTGTCGGGCGCGGCGAACTCGCCGCCGATCAGCTCCAGCGCCGGCAGCTTCGGCCGGTTCTGGCTGCGGAACCACGCGGGCGGCAGGTAGACGAGCTCCTGGCGGTGGGTGAAGCCGCTGGCCGTGCTCGGGATGTCCACCTGGACGATGCGGCCGGTCCTCGTCTTCCCGTGCAGGGAGCCGAGTTCGGCGAGCGTGATCTGCTCCGGCAGCGGCTGCCCGCCCAGTTCGCCGATCGCGTCGTCGAGGGTCGGGTAGTAGCCGGTGGCGATGTTCACGCTGTTGGCGGCGCAGAACAGGGCGAGCAGCGCGGCCGGCGGCGCCAGCGCCCGGCGCCACCAGCGGGCGCCGCGCCAGCCGAACCCGAGCACGCTGACCGCCGCGACCGCGACCCCGCCCCACAGCCACACCCCGAACGGGATCGGATCGGTGATCCCGGCGAGCGTGAGCACCCCGACGGCGGCGAGGGCGGTGAGCAGCAGCGCCGTCCCGAGGGCGATCGGGCCCCACTTCAGCCGCCAGGCCCGGTCCCGCCAGCCGAGGGCGGCCAGGAACAGGACGAGGGCCGCGGCCTGGACGGTCCAGGGGAACCAGCCGCCGAGCAGGGAGACGTTCATCTGGCGGAGGCTAGGGGTGCCGGATGAGAAGTCGATGAGAGGCTGACAGGTCGCTGGGAGGCGGCTGGGAGGTACCGTCGGTGGCCCGCGTAGGCCCCGGTTGACGGGCGCGCGGCCGGGGGCGCTACATTTGAACGCGTTCAGGTTTGCTGCCCGGGGGAGTCATGGTGGTGGTGCCGACAAGCGCGCGCCTGCTGGCGCGTGCCTTCTTCCGCTGCACGGGGAGTGCGGAGGCGACAGGGAAGTGGGTCACTTGAACGTGTCTCTCTTCTGTGTGATGAGGTTGCGCGACTCGTCGAGGGACAGGGCGGTTGCCATGATTTCGTCGAACGCCGCTCGATAGACATCGACTTGGTCCGGGTCCTCAACCCAGTCGCTGCTGAGCATTCCGTTGAGCAGGACCAGGTCGAGATCGCGTTGCCGAAATTCCAGGAGTGCGAACGGCCCGGTCATTCCGGGATGCGGCGGTGCCATGGCCGGCATGATCTGAATCCTGATGTTGGGGACCAGGCTGAACCGCAGCGGCTTGTCCAACTGGCCGGCCATCACGCCCGGGGCGCCAGGGGTCCTGTCGCTGCCGGGCTGGTCGCCAGTCACGCTCTACGTGGCGATGGGGCGGTAGGCGGCCCGCCGTACGGGAGTGCGGTCCGTCGTACGGGAGGGCCGCTTGCCGCCGTCAGGCGGCGAAGCGCTCGCGCAGTGCCGCCAGGCCGGCCGTGAACACCCCGTGGAGGCGGTCGGCGGAGTCCTTGCGGTGCTCGGCGTCGACGTCGTACGTGGCGCTCCACTCGACGAAGCTGGCGTCGAGCGCGGTGACCGGGGTGACCCGCAGCGTCGCCCGGTAGCCGTACAGCTCGAATGCCCCTTCGGGGAAGCTGTAGGTGTAGCTGCGGGCCTCCTCGTCGTAGGCGAGCAGCGTCTCGTGCAGTGCCACGCCGTCGATCTCGAACACCCGGACCGACCCGATCGCGTTGCCCGTCAGCTCGTTGCCGAGGCTGCTGGCTGGCAGGTTCGGGTGCCAGCCGCCGAGGTTGTGGAAGTCCCCGAGCAGCTCCCACACCCGCTCGGCCGGAGCCTCCACCACCGTGCTGACCTTCGTGCCTGCCATCGTCGTTGCCGCCTTTCGCGTGCCTCCGTACGGACGGGCACCATCCTCGGGCCGCCACGCGGCAGGCGCCAGGGGGCCTGGCGGTCGGCGCCGGGGCGTCACCTGTCCGGCGCGGCCGCTTCGAGGTCGTCGACGGTGCCGGACATGACGGTGCGCAGGTGTCGGGTGAGGTGGTCGGTCGGCCAGTCCCACCAGGCGAGGGCGAGCAGGCGGGCGATGTCCGGCTCGCTGTAGCGGGTGCGGATGAGCTTGGCCGGGTTGCCGCCGACGATCCCGTAGTCGGGGACGTCGTCGACGACGACGGCGCCGGAGGCGATGATCGCGCCGTGGCCGATGCGCACTCCGGGCATCACCATGGCGCCGTAGCCGATCCAGACGTCGTTGCCGACCACCGTGTCCCCGCGGCCGACGAGGCCGGTGATCAGGTCGAAGTGCTCGGCCCAGCTTCCGCCCATGATGGGGAACGGGAAGGTCGAGGGGCCGTCCATGCGGTGGTTCGCCCCGTTCATGATGAACCGGACCCCCGTACCCAGCGCGCAGAACTTCCCGATCACCAGCCGCTCCGGGCCGTAGTGGTAGAGCACGTTGCGGGTCTCGAACGCGGTCGCGTCGTCCGGGTCGTCGTAGTAGGAGTAGTCGCCGACGTCGATCAGCGGGGACGTCACCAACGGCTTGAGGAGCACCACGCGGGGCCGCCCGGTCACCGGGTGGAGAGTCGAAGGGTCCGGCGGAACTGAACTCATGGCGACACGACTCCGGCTCGTCAGGTGTGAAGCGTGGGCGGGACATCGATCATCCCACCGTCTAGGATCGCGGATCATGGACGCGAGCACCGGCATGATCACCGTTCCGTCCGGCCGCGTCACGCTGTCGGACCGTCGCACGCAACGGAGTTGGAGCGTCGAGCTCGCCCCCTACGAGCTGGCGGCCTGTCCGGTCACCCGCGAGCAGTACGGCGCCGGGGCCGGCGACCGGCTCCCCGCCGACAGCGTCTCCTGGTACGACGCCGTCGACTACTGCAACGAACTGTCCCGGCGCCACGGCCTCACCCCCGCGTACCACCAGGACGGCGAGTCCGTCACCTGGGACCGCGCCGCCGACGGCTACCGGCTGCCCACCGAGGCCGAATGGGAGCACGCCTGCCGCGCCGGGACGGACGGCCCCCGCTACGGGCCGCTCGACGAGATCGCCTGGCACCGCGGCACCTCGGGCGCGCGCCCGCACCAGGTGGGCGGTCTGCGCCCCAACGGCTTCGGCCTGTACGACCTGCTCGGCAACGTGTGGGAGTGGTGCTGGGACGTGTACGACGCCGAGGTGTACGGCGGCTACCGCGTGCTGCGCGGCGGCGGCTGGTTCGACGAGCACTGGAGCTGCCGCGCCTCCGTCCGCCGCCGCAGCCACCCCACCCTGCGGATCGACGACGTCGGCTTCCGGCTCGCCCGGTCGATCACCGCCTGAAGGCGCGCGCCGCGGGGAACCCGGGCCAGGTCACGGACCGTTGGGGTCTGCATGAACGATGCACCGGTGTCCCTCAGACCGATCGGCCAAGCCGACCTCGACCCGCTCGAAGTACTGCTGAACGACCCCCAGGCGGTGGGCCCGTTCCAGTGGTACGGGTGGCGCGACCCCGGGCGGTTCCGGCGCCGCTGGGCGGAGCACGGCCTGCTGGCGCCCGAGCAGTCGATGCTCGCGGTGCTGTCCGGGGACGAGTTCGCCGGGTTCGTCGCCTGGCGGCAGGTGGGCCAGGTGGACGTGGCGCCGTACTGGAACGTCGGCATCGTGCTCCGCCCGGAGGCGCGCGGCCGGGGCATCGGCACGCAGGCCCAACGGCTGCTGGTGGACTACCTGTTCGCCCACACCCCGGTGATGCGGCTGGAGGCGGACACCGAGGACGCCAACCTCGCCGAGCAGCGCGCGCTGGAGAAGTGCGGCTTCGTCCGCGAGGGCGTCCAGCGCAGCAGGGGCTTCCGGGACGGCCAATGGCGGGACATGGTCCTCTACAGCCTGCTGCGCACCGACCCCCGGCCCTGATCCGCAAGACCCGTCAGGCGACCCCGAACCACTCCTCCGCGAGGGCGTCCAGCGTCCGCGCGGAGGGCTTCAACTCCCTCAGGTACCACGGCAGGTTGCTGTACACGTGGAGCAGCGTGTACGCCATCAGCAGGCGCGGCTCGAAGCCGCGCCCGTACCCCGCGAGGAGGCGGCCGAGCAGGCGGCGGTCGGCGCGGGTGGTGAACAGGCCGACGGCGACGAGGTCGTAGGCCGGGTCGCCGACCATGGCGGGTTCGAAGTCGAGCAGGCCGGTGAGGCGCCAGCCGTCGGCCGGGTCGACGAGCAGGTGCTCGCGCATGAACTCGGTGTGCAGCAGGGCGCGTTGCGGCGTCCGGGGCAGCGGCGCGGCGGCCAGGAAGTCCGGGATCTGCTCCAACCAGGCTTCGGGCAGGCCGCGTTCGCGCTGGCGGGCCACCGCCCCGGCCCGCTGCCGGTCCAGGAAGGCGCCCCAGTCGCCGGGGCCGAGGGTGTCGGCGAGCGGTCCGGGGTCGAGGGCGTGCAGGGCGGCCAGCGCCCGGCCGCAGTCGTGGGCGATCCGCTCCCGGTCGGCCTGCGGGATCCGCGGCCAGGCGGGGGCCAGGCCCTCGCCGGACAGTCGTGACATCAGCACGTAGCGCCAGCCGTTGACGTGGGCGCCGGCGGCCCGTACGTCGGGGGTGGGGATCGGCAGGGCGCCCTGGAGGCGGGTGAGGACGCGCTCCTCGGTGACGCCGTCCTCGGCGCTGGCGGCGGGGAACAGCTTGAGGACGTGCGCGTCGCCCACCGCGTAGACCGGGACGGACCCTTCCGCGAAGCGCGCCAACGGCAGCCCGGCGAGGCCGAGTTCGGCGCAGAGCGCCTCGGCTCCGGGGCGCATCACCGTCTCGTCGCGCACGATCGCGTCCCACTGTTCTTCCGTCTCCACCACCGGCAGCATGGGCGCACGGTAGGCGGACCGGCGTCGCCGCGGCAAAGGCTTTTCAGCGGTCGGGGCCGGCCGGCCCCGGCGCCCGGGGTGGGCCGGGAGCGGGAAGCGGCCCGCGCCCCGCGCCGGAGCGGTTCACTGGGGCCCGCAGACGTCGGTGGCGGTGGGGGAGAGGGGTTCCGGGCCGCCGGCCGGGTCGCGGGTGAGGAGGTAGCGGGCGCCGGGGCCGGTGTCGGCGGCGCGGTCGGCGGCGTTGTAGAGGGAGCAGCGGGAGAGGGAGAGGCAGCCGCAGCCGATGCAGCCGGTCAGCTTGGCCTTGAGGCGCTGGAGTTCGGCGATCTGCTCGTCGATGCGGCTCTGCCAGGATTCGGCGACCCGGTCCCACTCGGCGCCGCTGGGGGCGGGGCGCTCGGGGAGCCGGTCGAGGGCGACGCGGGCCTCGTCGAGGGAGAGGCCGACGCGCTGGGCGGCGCGGACGAAGGCGATCCGGCGCAGCGTGCCGCGGGGGTAGCGGCGCTGGCCGCCGGCGGTGCGGGTGGCGTGGATGAGGCCGAGGCTCTCGTAGTAGCGCAGGGCGGAGGCGGCGAGGCCGCTGCGGCGGCCGAGCTGGCCGATGGTGAGCAGGTCGTCGCGGTGCGGGCCGGGTGCTCGGCCGTGGTCCGGGGTCGCGGTCATGGGCACCCACTCTAGCCGCTTGACCTCAAGTCGACTTTAAGTTGCACCATCGTGGTCATGACGACGAACGCAACCGCGGACCTCGCGGAAACCGCCCGTTTCGAGGACCTGTCGGCGCTGATGGGCCTGATGACCGGCGACGAGAAGCACGGCCCGGCCGCCACCTCCACCCTGGACGCGCTCTGGGTGCTGTACGACCGGGTCCTGCGGGTGAGTCCGGAGCGGGTCGAGGCGCAGGACCGGGACCGCTTCCTGCTCTCCAAGGGCCACGGCCCGATGGCGTACTACGCGGTGCTCGCGGCCAAGGGCTTCATCGACCCCGGGGTGCTGCCGAGCTTCGGCGGCTACGACTCTCCGCTCGGCCACCACCCGGACCGGATGCTCGTCCCCGGGGTGGAGATCGCCTCCGGCTCGCTCGGGCACGGCCTGCCGCTGGGCGTCGGCACGGCGCTCGGGCTGCGGGCGCAGGGCCTGACCGACCCGGCGGTGTGGGTGCTGGTCGGCGACGCCGAGTTCGACGAGGGCTCCAACCACGAGGCGGTGGCCTTCGCCGGTGCGTACGGGCTGGAGCGGCTGCACGTGGTGGTGATCGACAACTCCTCGGCCACGCACGGCTGGCACGGCGGGATCGCGGCCCGGTTCGCGGCCGAGGGCTGGTCCGCCGTGACGGTGGACGGCCGCGACCACGAGGCGCTGTACCGCGCCTACACCGCCGAGCACCCGGGCCGCCCGCACGTGGTGGTCGCCCGGGTCGAGCCCAAGGACTCCTGAGACCGAGGACTGCTGAGCCAGAGAACCCCCACGCAAGCGCCAACCAGCACGCAAGCGCCAACCAGCATGAACCGAAAGGCACTTCACCGATGGACACCATGCGCGACCGCTTCATCGACGTCACCAGCCGCCTGCTGGACGAGGACCCCCGGCTGGCCGTGGTGCTCGCCGACATCAGTGCGGCCGCCTTCGCCCCGGCCCAGCAGCGCCACCCGGACCGGGTGGTCAACGTCGGCATCCGCGAGCAACTGCTGATCGGCGCGGCCGGCGGCCTGGCGCTGACCGGGATGCGCCCGATCGCCCACACCTTCGCCAGCTTCCTCGTCGAACGTCCCTTCGAGCAGGTCAAGTTGGACCTCGTCCACCAGGGCGTCGGCGCCGTCCTGGTGAGCGCGGCCGGCTCCTACGACTGGCCGGCCGGGGGCCGCACCCACATGTCCCCGGGCGACGTCGCCCTGCTGGACACCCTGCCGGACTGGACGGTCCACGTGCCGGGCCACCCGGACGAGGCCGAGAGGCTGCTGCGCCACGCCGTCGCGGACGGCGACCGCAACGTCTACGTCCGCCTCTCGGAGCACCGGAACGCGCAGGCCCTGCCGGTCGAGGCGGGCCGGTTCACCACCGTGCGGCAGGGCTCGCGCGGGGTGGTCATCGCGGTCGGGCCGATGCTGGACGCGGTGCTCGCGGCCACCGAGGGCCTGGACGCCACCGTGCTGTACGCGGCGACGGTGCGCCCCTTCGACGCGGCCGGGCTGCGGGCGGCGGTGGGGGAGCGGGCGGACGTGGTGCTGGTGGAGCCGTACCTGGCGGGCACCTCGGCGAACGAGGCGCACGCCGCGCTGGCCGACCGCCCGCACCGGGTGCTGGGCCTGGGCGTGCCGCGCGAGGAGCACCGGCACTACGGCTCGATCCCGGAGCACCTGACCGCCTACGGCTTGGACGCGGCCTCGCTGCGGGAGCGGATCGGCACCTTCCTCTGGTGACGTTCCTGTGGTGACGTTCCTGTGGTGACGCGCGGGGTGGGTCAGCGCGCGACGGTCGCCACCGCGACCACCGCCACCGCGTCCGCCCCCAGCCGTACCGCCGTCCCGTCCAGCGCCGCCGCCCCGAAGGCCGCTACCAGTTCGCGCCCGGTCCCGTCCAGTGGCAGGGCGGCCTCGGTGGGGCCGAGGTTCACGGCGATCCGGTACGGCCCCCGGTGCACGACCAGCCAGCGCGCCGCCTCGTCGTACGCCACCCGCACCGCGCCGAGGTCGGGGTCGGACAGCTCCGGCCGGTCGCGGCGCAGCCGGATCAACGTCCGGTGCCAGGTGAGGAGTTCGGCGTGCGGGGCGCGCCGGGGCTCGGTCCAGTCGAGGACGGAGCGCAGGACGGTGGCGGGCTCCTGCGGGTCGGGGACGGACTCGGCGGCCCAGCCGTGGTCGGTGAACTCCCGGCGCCGGCCCTGCCGGACGGCCTCGGCGAGCTGCGGGTCGGTGTGGTCGGTGAAGTACTGCCAGGGGGTGGCCGCGCCCCACTCCTCGCCCATGAACAGCATCGGGGTGAACGGCGAGGTGAGCACCAGCGCGGCGCCGCAGGCGAGCCGGCCGGCGGTGAGGCAGGTGGAGATGCGGTCCCCGAGGGCCCGGTTGCCGATCTGGTCGTGGGTCTGGAGGTAGCCGAGCAGCCGGTGTCCGCCGTCCGGCGGGAAGGGGCGGCCGTGGCCGCGGCCGCGGAAGCCGGACCAGGTGCCGTCGTGGAAGAAGCCACGGGTGAGCGTCTTGCTGAGGGCGGCGAGCGGGTGGCGGGCGAAGTCGCCGTAGTAGCCCTGGGATTCGCCGGTGAGCGCGCAGTGCAGGGCGTGGTGGAAGTCGTCGCTCCACTGCGCGGTGAGGCCCTGGCCGCCGGCCGCGCGCGGGGCGGTGGTGTGCGGGGTGTTGAGGTCGGATTCGGCGATCAGGAACAGCGGGCGGTTGGTCGCGACGGCCAACTTCTCGACCTCGTGGGACAGTTCCTCCAGGAAGTGGACGGCCCGGTCGTCCGCGAGGGCGTGCACGGCGTCCAGCCGCAGGCCGTCGATCCGGTAGTCGCGCAGCCAGCCGAGCGCGCTGCCGGTCAGGTAGCGGCGCACCTCGTCGGAGCCGGGGGCGTCCAGGTTGACCGCCGCCCCCCACGGCGTGTGGTGCCGGTCGGTGAAGTACGGGCCGTACGCGGGAAGGTAGTTGCCGGAGGGGCCGAGGTGGTTGTGGACGACGTCCAGCACCACGCCGAGGCCCTTGCGGTGGGCGGCGTCGACGAAGCGCTTCAGCCCCTCGGGCCCGCCGTACGGCTCGTGCACGGCCCACGGCGAGACCCCGTCGTAGCCCCAGCCGTGTCGGCCGGGGAACGGGCAGACCGGCATCAGTTCGACGAAGTCGACGCCCAACTCGACGAGGTGGTCGAGGTGTTCGGCGGCGGAGTCGAAGGTGCCGCGGGGGGTGAAGGTGCCGATGTGCAGCTCGTACAGCACGGCGCCGGGCAACGCGCGGCCGCGCCAGCCGGTCTGCGACCAGCGGAACGCGGCGTGGTCGACCGGGCGGCTGGGGCCGTCGGGGCCGTGCGGCTGCCAGGGGGAGCGCGGGTCGGGCAGCGGCGGCCCGCCGTCGAGGCGGAAGGCGTAGTCGCCGGCCGGAGCGCCGCCGGTCCACCAGCCCGGGCGCTCCGGGCACCGGGCCAGCGGATGGGCGGCGCCGTCGACCTCGACCTCGACCCGGTCGGTGGCCAGGGGCGCCCACACCTCGTAGGTCCGCACGCTCAGCTCCTCCTCGTCAGCAGGGCCACCGGCCGGTCCGCCAGCAGCCGCGTGACGGGCACCGGGCCCGCCGGGTGGGTCCGCAGCGTCAGCAGGTCCGTCCAGGGCCCGCCCTCGGGCAGCTCCAGGACGGTGCCGCGCCAGCCGCCGGCGCGTTCCAGCCCGTACGGGAGCCGGGTGACGGCGGTGACCACGTCGGCGCCGCGGGCGAAGGCCAGCAGGTGGTCGGCGGCGGGGCCGGCGGCGCTCAGCGGCCGGTAGGGCCCGAGCGGGCGCTCGCGCCGCAGGTGCAGCGCCGCCCTGGTGAGGTGCAGCTTCTCGCGGGCGAGGTCGCCGGGGCGCGGGGCGGCAGCGTCGGTGAGCCGGACGGCGAGCGCGCCGAGGTCCACCACGCCCCGGTTGTCCGGGTCGACGAGCGTGTACAGCGGTTCCTCGCTGCCCTGGTAGAGGTCGGGCACGCCCGGGACGGTGAGGTGCAGCAGCGCGGCGGCGAGGGTGTTGGCGCGGGCGTAGGGGGCGAGGGCGTGCACCAGGCCCTCGATCCGGGGCAGCAGCCCGGGGTTGGTGTGGACGGCGCGGGCGCGCGCGGTGAGCGCCTGCTCGAAGCGGGTGTCGGGGGTGGTCCAGGAGGTGTGCAGCTTGGCCTCGCGGGCGGCCTTGAGGAGGGCGGCGACGAGTCGGTCGGGGTCGATCGGCCAGGCGGCGACGAGGGTGTGCCAGAGCAGCCAGTCGCCGTCGCGGGCACCGTGGTCGTGGTCGTGGTCGTGGTCGTGGTCGTGGTCGCCTTCGCCGTCGGGGCCGGAGCCTGGGCCGGGCCCGGCGGCGGTGGACCAGGCGGCGGCCTCGGCGGCCCAGGCCTCGGGCCGCTCGGCGAGCACGGCGAGCCGGGCGCGGGCGTCGGCGCTGCGCTTGGTGTCGTGGGTGGACAGCACGGTCATGCTGTGCGGCCAGGCGCGCTCCAGGTAGCGGCACCAGTCATGGAACCGGGCCGACGACAGCCCCGGCCGGCCGGGCTCGCCGCCGACCTCGTTGAGGCCGGGCAGCGCGTTCCACCGGTAGAAGGCGGTGTCCTCGACGCCCTTGGCGGCGACGGCGGCGGCGGTCTGCGCGAAGCGCTCGCAGAACTCGTCCTTGTGCGGCCCGCTCCCCAGCTCCCCGAGGGCCAGGGCGGCGACCAGCCGGTCCGTCGGGTCGGCCGAGCCGCCCAGCGCCGCGCGCACCTGCTCGGCCGAGGCCGGCGGCACCGGCTCCCCGGGCCGGGCGTACGGCCGGTACGCCGGGTAGCCGGTGAACAGCCGCCGCAGCGCCGCGCGCAGCCGCCAGGGCGCGTGGTCGGCGTGCGCGGGCTCGGCGGCGCCGATCCGCAGCGCGATCCGCACCAGCCGGTCGACCTCGGCGGCCAGCTCGCCGTGCGGCGCGGTCATGTCGGCCCGCCCGCGCCGGGCGGCGGCGACCGCCGGGTGGGGGTCGGCGCAGGGCTCGCCGCCCGGCGCGGAGCCGGTCAGGAACGCCGCGTACGCCCCGGCCAGCCGGCAGGCGCCCGCGTGGTCGGTGAGCACGCCGTCGATGCGGCGCAGCGCGTCGTAGCCGGTGGTCCCGGCGACCGGCCAGTCCGCGGGCAGCCGCTCGTCGCCGGTGAGGATCTTCTCGACGACGGTGTACGCCCCGCCGGTGGCGCCGGCGAGGCGGCGCAGGTAGCCGCGCGGGTCGGCGAGCCCGTCGGGGTGGTCGATCCGGAAGCCGTCGACGACGCCGTCGGCGTGCAGCCGCAGCAGGGTGGCGTGGGTGGCGGCGAACACCTCGGGCTCCTCGACCCGGACGGCGATCAGCTCGTTGACGGTGAAGAAGCGCCGGTAGTTCAGTTCGGTGCGGGCCAGCCGCCACCAGGCGAGCCGGTACCACTGGCGGGCGAGCAGCTCGTCCAGCGGCAGCCCCGAGGTGCCGGGCCGCAGCGGCAGCTCGTGGTCGTGGTAGCGCAGCACCTCGCCGTCCACCGCCAGCTGGTCCAGCACGGCGCCGAGCCGGTCGCCGAGCAGCGGCAGCAGCACCCGGCCGCGCGCGGGGGCGTCGGCGGGGCCGGGCTGGGCCGCCCAGTCGATGTCGAACCAGCGCGCGTACGGCGAGTCGGGGCCGTCGCGCAGCACCTGCCACAGCGGCTGGTTGAGCCGCTCGGGGACGGGCACCGCCATGTGGTTGGGCACCACGTCGACGAGCAGCCGCAGGCCGTGCCGGTGGGCGGCGTCGGCCAGCGCGCGCAGGGCGCCCTCGCCGCCGAGCTGCTCGCTGACCCGGCCGTGGTCGACGGTGTCGTAGCCGTGGGTGGAACCGGGGGCGGCCTCCAGCAGCGGGGACAGGTGCAGGTGGGAGACGCCGAGGGCGGCGAGGTAGGGGACGGCGGCGGCGGCGTCGTGGAGGGTGAAGCCGGGTTGCAGCTGGAGGCGGTAGCTGGCCGTGGGGGCGGTAGCGGTGGCGGATGAGGGGGAGGTGGCGGCCGGGCGGGGCGGTGCGGGCTCGGCGGCGGAGGTCATAGGTCCATGAGTACCCGGGGGAGCCCGCCGCCAAGACCCGCTGCTGGTCCGAACAGGTGAGCGCGGGGTGTCAGGCCGGCCGCTGGAGCACCATCAGCGAGCGGTCGGTGAGCCACAGCGCGTCCCCGGCCTTGACCCGCGCGCCCGTGCCCGGGGCGGGCAGCCGGGCCTGTGCGGTGTCGACCACGACCTGCCACTCCTGCCCGTGGTCGGCGGGCAGGGTGAACTCCAGCGGCTCGAAGTGCGCGTTGAACATCAGCAGGAAGGAGTCGTCGACGATCCGCCCGCCGCGCCGGTCCGGCTCGGAGATGGCGTAACCGTTGAGGAAGACGGTCAGCGACTTGGCGTAGCTGGCGCCCCAGTTGCGCTTGGTCATCTCCTCCCCGCCGGGGGTGAACCAGGCGATGTCGGTGAGGTCGTCGTGGCCGCCCGAGTCATGGCCGCCGGAGGGGTGACCGCCCGAGGGGTGACCGCCCGAGGGGTGACCGCCGGAGAGGTGGCCGCCCGAGGGGTGACCGCCGGAGAGGTGGCCGCCGGCGGCGAGCGTCCCCGGCCCGGGGCGACCGGGGACCGGCCGCCCGTGGAAGAAGCGCCGCCGCCGGAACACCGGGTGGTCGCGGCGCAGCCAGATCATCCCCTGGGTGAACTCCAGCAGCCGCGCCTCGGGCCCGTCGCCGTCCGGCCAGTGCAGCCAGGTGAGTTCGTTGTCCTGGCAGTAGGCGTTGTTGTTGCCCTGCTGGGTGCGGCCGAGTTCGTCGCCGTGGGAGAGCATCGGCACGCCCTGGGAGAGCATCAGGGTGGCGATGAAGTTGCGCTGCTGGCGGGCTCTGAGCTCCTCGACGGCCGGGTCGGTGCCGGGGCCCTCGACGCCGCAGTTCCAGGAGCGGTTGAAGGACTCGCCGTCGCGGTTGTCCTCGCCGTTGGCCTCGTTGTGCTTGTCGTTGTAGGAGACGAGGTCGCGCAGGGTGAAACCGTCGTGGCAGGTCACGAAGTTGATGGAGGCGATGGGGCGGCGGCCGTCGTCCTGGTAGAGGTCGGAGGAGCCGGTGAGCCGGGAGCCGAACTCGGCGAGGGCGGCGGTCTCGCCGCGCCACAGGTCGCGCACGGTGTCCCGGTACATGCCGTTCCACTCGGTCCACAGCGGCGGGAAGTTGCCGACCTGGTAGCCGCCCTCGCCGAGGTCCCAGGGTTCGGCGATCAGCTTGGCCTGGGAGACCACCGGGTCCTGCTGGACGAGGTCGAAGAAGGAGGAGAGCCGGTCGACCTCGTGGAACTGCCGGGCCAGGGTGGCGGCGAGGTCGAAGCGGAAGCCGTCGACGTGCATCTCGGTGACCCAGTAGCGCAGTGAGTCCATGATCAGCTGGAGCACGTGCGGGCTGCGCATCAGCAGGCTGTTGCCGGTGCCGGTGGTGTCCTCGTAGAACCGCTGGTCCTGGGCGAGGCGGTAGTAGGAGACGTTGTCCAGCCCGCGCAGGGAGAGCGTCGGCCCGAGGTGGTTGCCCTCGGCGGTGTGGTTGTAGACGACGTCCAGGATCACCTCGATCCCGGCCGCGTGCAGGGCCTTGACCATCGACTTGAACTCCTGCACCTGCTGGCCCCGGTCGCCGCTGGAGGCGTAGGAGGAGTGCGGGGCGAAGAAGCCGATGGTGTTGTAGCCCCAGTAGTTGGTCAGGCCCAGGTCGCGCAGCCGGTGGTCGCGGACGAACTGGTGCACCGGCATCAGCTCGATCGCGGTGACGCCGAGCTTGGCCAGGTGCTCGATCACCGCCGGGTGGGCCAGGCCCGCGTAGGTGCCGCGGATCTCCTCGGGGATGCCGGGGTGCAGCCGGGTGAGGCCCTTGACGTGCGCCTCGTAGATGACGGTGCGGTGGTAGTCGGTGCGCGGCGGGTGGTCGGTGCCCCAGTCGAAGTACGGGTTGATCACGACCGAGTGCATGGTGTGCGGGGCGGAGTCGAGGTCGTTGCGGCGCTCGGGCGCGCCGAAGTGGTAGCCGTAGACGGCCTCGTCCCAGTCGATGTGCCCGCTCATCGCCTTGGCGTACGGGTCCAGCAGCAGTTTGGCGCTGTTGTGGCGCTGGCCGAGGCCGGGGTTGTACGGGCCGTGGACGCGGAAGCCGTAGCGCTGGCCGGGCTGGACGCCGGGGAGGTAGGCGTGCCGGACGAAGGCGTCCGTCTCGCGCAGTTCGACGGCCGTCTCCGAGCCGTCCTCGTCGATCAGGCACAGCTCGATCCGGTCGGCACTCTCGGAGAACACCGCGAAGTTGGTGCCGACCCCGTCGTAGGTGGCGCCGAGGGGGTAGGGCTTACCGGGCCAGACCTGCATGAGTCCTCAACTTCCTTGCATTCAACGGAAACTGACGTGTAGTCCGATAACGTGCCCGGACCCGGACGCTCTCTTCCCGGCCGGGCGGCCGGGCATGTGCGGCGCTCGCGCGCCGTGACGCACGGCACAGTGCGCATACTCCCCGAGCCTTCCCCCGGCGGCCGGGACATGTGCTGCCGGTTCGCCCGAACGGGTGTCCAGTCGGCATTCCTGTGATAAGTGCGGGCCGGTGGCGGGCGGGCTTGTGGCGAGCGGGCCTGCGATGAGCGGGGCCTGCGACGGGCGTGGGTCTGTGAAGGGTGGGCCTGGTGGTGGTGCCGGGCCCCGTGGGCCATCCGGCTGCACACCGCTCGCGGCGGGCAGTACCCTTGATCGTCCGGCCGTCCCCGGGCCGGTGGCGTTCCATCAGTCGCGCAGGGGCGGAGCGTAGAGCAGCAAACCAGGTGAGGTGGCGCATGGTGTTCCCCGCCGGCGGCCGCGGCCCGGGGCCCGACGGCCCCGACCGGGGCGGCGCCCGCAGCGAGGCGCCCACGGTCGTCATGCGCCCCACCCTGTCCGGCCGTCCCCTGGTGCCCGCCCAGGGCGGCCCGGTCGAGGTCCCCGCCCTCGCCTGGTCCGCCGCCGAATGGGAGGACGCCTACCAGCGGGTCCGCCTGTCCGGCCGCGCCTACGTCTGGCTCAACCTCGTCGAGCAGCGGCTGCGCTCCCTCGTCGACGAGGTGCTGCACCCCATCTACGCCCCCGCCCACGGCGAGGACTGGGTCACCGCCGCCGCCGGCCCCGCCGGCGAGGAGTGGGCGCACCGGGCCGGCGCCGTCCGCGAGGTCAGCCGCCGCAAGGGCTACCTGCTCGACCCGGCGGACGACGACCCGCTGGTCTTCCTCACCCTGCCCCAACTGCGCGAGCTGATGGTCCAGCACTGGCCCTGCTTCGAGCCCTACCTGTCCGACCGGCGCGAGATCGAACTCGCCCTGGACGAACTGGAAGTGGCCCGGCACGTGGTCTCCCGCAACCGGGTGCTCACCCAGACCGTCCTCGCCCAGACCGAACGCGCCGCCGCCCGCCTGCTCGCCGTCCTCGACGGCGGCGCCGGCGGCGTGCCCGCCGACGTCGTCGAGTCGCTGGTGGCCGGCCGGTACGCGGACGTCGTCGCCGTGCACGCCGACCGCGTCCGTCTCCAGCGCGACCTGCCCGTCGAGGACCTGCTGGACGGCGCCCGGCGCCTGGACGCGCTCGGCATCGGCCTCGGCATGCTCTGCCAGAACTACACCGGCAAGCGGCTGGTGCGCCTGGCCGGCGACGGCTGCCGGGTCCGTCTGCTCTTCCTCAACCCGGCGAGCAGCGCCGTCCGCCGCCGTGAACGCGAACTCGGCCTCGGGCGCGGCGAGTTGTCGCGCTCCATCGAGATGAACATCATGCACGTGCGCCGGGTGCGGGCCCGGCTGCGCGACCAGGGCGGCTTCGAGATCCGGGTCTTCGACGAGACCCCGCGCTTCACCGCCTACCTCGTCGAGGGCCCCCGCCCGACCGGCCAGGTCGGCGGCCGCCGCCAGAGCCGCGACCTCGGCGTCATCCAGCCCTACCTGCGCCGCGCCCGGGGCATGGAGTCCCCGGCCCTGGTGCTGCGCGGCGGCGCCGGCCAGCAGCCCGGCGGCAGCGAACAGGGCCTGCTGGAGGTCTACCGCGAGGAGTTCGAGGGCGCCTGGGGCGACTCCCGGCCGGTGTCCTGAACCCTCCCCCCACCTCTGACGGACCATCGGATTCCTCTCTCCACCCCCGGGTGGAGACCCGGAACTCCATCCGTGCGGCGGCGACACCCCCGGGGCCACCGAGGGCCGGGTGGTGAACGCGATGCTCACCGACCAGACCGAGCGGATCCCCACCCTGCGCCTGGCCGAGGCCCAGTCCCGCTGGCGGCCCACCCACGTCTACCAGTTCGACTGGCACGTGCCCTACGTCCCCGGCCTGCCCGCCGCCCAGAACCTGGGCGCCATGCACACCCTGGAACTGCCCTTCGTCTTCGGCGGCCTGGACCTCGGCGCGATCCCGCGCGGCGCGCAGACCGTCGCCGCCCAGCGGCCCGAACTCACCCGGCTGTCCGAGCGGATGGCCGACGCCTGGGCCTCCTTCGCCCGCGAGGGCGACCCGGGCTGGCCGTCCTACACCGCCGACGCGCGGGCCACCCGGATCTGGGACCTGAACCCCAGCGTCCAGTACGCCCCGCACGACGACGAACGCGCCCTCTGGGACGACTACTCCTTCCCCGCCCTGGACCTCGGCACCCGCTGAGGCCTTCCCGCCTTCCCGCCTTCCCGCCTTCCCGCCTTCCCACCGGAGCAGGGGGCCGGGCCACCGCCCGGCCCCCTCGGCACGCCCCGCCCCGGCGTCCGGCCCCTGAAACCCGCTGGCCAGGCCGGTGCGGCCGCTGCCACACTGCGGGCCGTGAACAGCCTCCCCGCCTGGACCCTGCGCCCCGCCACCGCCGCCGACGTCGAACCCGTCGCCGAACTCAAGGCCGTCGTCCTGCGCGCCGACCTCGAACGCCTCGGCCGCTACGACGACGACCGGGTCCGCCGGCGCCTGCGGGCGGGCTTCTCCAGCCGCCACAGCTCCGTCATCCTCGTCGACGGCGCCTTCGCCGGCTCCGTCACCGTCCGCCCCGCCGAGCAGGGCGGCCGCTGGATCGAGCACTTCTACCTCGCCCCCGCCCACCAGGGCCGCGGCCTCGGCACCGCCGTCCTGCGCCACCTCCTCGCCCAGGCCGACGCCGCCGGCGAGCCCGTGCGCCTCGACGTCCTCCAGGGCAGCCCCGCCCGCAGCCTCTACGAACGCCACGGCTTCGTCCTCGACCACGAGGACCCGATCGACGTCTACCTGGTCCGCGAGCCCGCCGCCTGAACCGGGGCCGGCCCGTTGGTCGGGGCGTGGCGCCCGGTGACGCTCGCCCGGGTGACGCGAGTAGGCCGGACGGATGGTGACCGGCGGTCGGGCGCGGCGCTCACCCGAGCACCGGGCCCGACCGCTTGTTAGCGTCCCGTCCATGATCGACAGCCCGCACTCCACCGGCTCCGAACACCCCCGCGCCACCCGCCGCGGCCTGCTGCGCACCGCCCTCGGCGCCACCACCGCCGGAGCCCTCACCCTCACCGGCGCCCGCCCCGCCCAGGCCGCGCCCCGCACCGCCACCCGGCGCATCGACTTCCACGGCCTCCACCAGGCCGGCATCACCAACCCGCCCCCCGGCTACGGCACCTTCCTCGCCCTCGACGTCAAGGCCCGCGACCGCAAGGCCCTCGAAACCCTCCTGCGCACCCTCACCGACCGCATCCGCTTCCTCACCGCCGGCGGCACCCCGCCCGACCTCGGCCCCGCCGCCGCCCCCTCCGACAGCGGCACCCTCGGCCCCGACCTGCCCGCCGACGACCTCACCGTCACCGTCGCCGTCGGCGCCTCCCTCTTCGACACCCGCTACGGCCTCACCCGCCACCGCCCCCGCCGGCTCACCGCCATGCGGGCCTTCCCCGTCGACGCGCTGCGCCCCGCCGAATGCCACGGCGACCTCTCGCTCCAGATCTGCGCCGAGAACCGCGACACCGTCCAGCACACCATCCGCGACCTGCTGCGCAGCACCAACGGCCTGATCCGCCCGCGCTGGCAGCTCGACGGCTTCCAGAACCGCTCCCGCCCCACCGGCGCCGCCCGCAACCTGCTCGGCTTCAAGGACGGCATCGAGAACCCCGACACCACGAACGCCCGCGAGCTGGACGCCCTCGTCTGGGTCGGCGAGGGCGGCGACGAACCGCGCTGGGCCGCCGGCGGCAGCTACCAGGTCATCCGCGCCATCCGCACCCTCGTCGCCGGCTGGGACGAGGTGCCGCTCAAGCAGCAGGAACGCCTGATCGGCCGACGCAAGAACGACGGCGCCCCGCTCGGGGCGGCCGGCGAGACCGACACCCCCGACTACCGCAACGACCCCGACGGCGCCGTCATCCCCCTCGACTCCCACATCCGCCTCGCCAACCCCCGCACCGACGGCACCCGCGACAGCCGCATCCTGCGCCGCGCCTTCAACTACGACCGCGGCCTCGATTCCGACGGCGAACCCGACCTCGGCCTCGCCTTCTGCTGCTACCAGCAGGACGTGGCCCGCCAGTTCGAAGCCGTCCAGACCCGCCTCAACACCGAACCCCTCGCCCGCCACCTCCGCCCCACCGGCGGCGGCTACTTCTACGTCCTCCCCGGCGCCCACGACACCACCGACTGGCTCGGCCGCACCCTCCTCACCGCCACCTGACGCCCCGGTTCGCGCGCCCGTCGCCCAACCGGGGCGCGGGCGCCCGCCGTTGGGGCGACCTGCCGAAACCGAGGGGGCCGTCCGCCGCCGTACCGGCCCGCACCCCGACCGCCCCGGCGGCCGGGATGTCGGTGGGGCGGGTGATGATGGGGGCTGTTTCGAGAGGCAGGACGGAAGGACACCCCCTTATGAGCTGGTGGCAGCAGCCACTGGTCGGCTTCGACCTGGAGACCACGGGCACCGACCCGGCCGTGGACCGCATCGTCACGGCCGCGCTCGTGGACACCGTCGGGGCCCGCCGGGTGGGGGCCGCGCACTGGCTGCTCGACCCCGGGGTTCCGATCCCGGCCGAGGCGGAGGCGATCCACGGCATCGGCGACGACCTGGCCCGCGGCAAGGGCCGGCCGGCCAAGGAGGCGGTGGAGGAGATAGCCGGCGCGCTCTGCGAGCGGCTCGCCGCAGGGCGCCCGGTGGTCGCGTTCAACGCGCCGTTCGACCTGTCGCTGCTCGACGCCGAGCTGCGCCGGTACGGGCTGGTGCCGCTCGCCGAGCGCCTCGGCGCCCCGGTCGGGCCGGTGCTGGACGCGCTGGTCGTCGACCGGGCGGTGGACAAGTACCGCAAGGGCTCGCGCACCCTGCAGCGGGTCTGCGAGGTGTACGGCGTCGAGCTGACGGACGCGCACGAGGCGGGCAGCGACGCGCTGGCGGCCGTCCGGGTCGCCGTCGCCCTCGCCGAGCGCTACCGGGCCGAGGTCGGCGACGTCGCGCCGGCCGAGCTGCACGAGCGCCAGATCGGCTGGTACCGGGAGTGGGCCGAGGGCTTGCAGGCGTGGCTGCGCCGCGGCAAGGACCCGCAGGCCGTGGTCGACCCGCGGTGGCCGATGAGGTGACCGCCCCCGGTGAGGCCGGCGGGCCGGGCGGGGCCTAGCCGGCCGGCCAGTCGAAGGTGTAGCCCTGGGCGACCAGCCAGGGCAGCAGCTGCTTGAGCGCGGCCACGGTCTGGGTGCGGTCGCCGCCGCCGTCGTGCATCAGGATCACGCCGCCGGGCTTGAGCTGCTTCTGCACGGTGGAGACGATGGCCGGCACGCCCGGGCGGGACCAGTCGCGCGGGTCGACGGACCAGCCGAGCGAGGACATGCCGAGGCTCGCGGTGATCTGCTCGTTGTCGGCGTTGAAGCCGCCGCCGGGGGCGCGGAACCAGCTGACCCGGGTGCCGGGGCCGCCGGCCTTGACGATCATGTCCCTGGCGGCGGAGATCTCGTAGGCGGCCTTGTCGTGGGGGAGCTTCGCGAACGGCTGCGGGTGGTGGACGCTGTGGTCGCAGAGCCGGTGGCCGGCCGCGAGGACGCGCTTGACCAGGGCCGGGTTGGCGGCGGCGTTCTGGCCGATCTCGCAGAAGGTGGCCTTGGCGTGGTACTGGGCGAGCAGGTCGAGGATCTGGCCGGTGGCGGGGCCGGGGCCGTCGTCGAAGGTGAGCGCCACGGTGTGGCCGCCGGAGGCGGTGGAGCCGATGACGGTGCCCGGCTTGACCGGCGCGGGCGGCGGCGCGGGGGTGCCCGAGAGCGTGGTCGCTACGGGCGTGGTGGTGACCGGGGCGCTCGGCGTGCCGCTGTGGGGCGCGGCGGTCGTCCCGGCCGGCGCCTTGGGCGTGCGCGGCTTCGGGACGGCCGGCGGGGCGGCGGAGGCGGGTGCGCTGTCGGAGCCGGGGGCGGGCGCGACGGTGGCGACGGGGCCGTCGGTCGGCCGGGAGTCGGTCGGCGCGATGGTGATCGGGGGCTGGGTGCTGACGCCGGCCGTCGGCTGGAGGGCTCCGCTGGCGGTGCCGCACGCGGCCAGGCCCAGGGTGGCGGCCGCCACGACGCAGCCTGCGACCAGCCGGCGGCGGGCCGTGAGGGCCGTACGGGTCGGAGGGGAGGGCCGGCGGGTGGCGGAGTGGGGCATGGCGGCGGCTCCTGTGGTGCAGAGGGGTGCAGAGGACGGGTGCCGATCCCTCGGTCAGGATGACTGTCCGATAGGACGCCGAGCGTACGTGCCCCGGTTGCGGAGCGGACCGGAGCGCCGTAGGAGTCTTCTCACACGCGCCCGGGTTGGCGCCCCCGCGGCCCGCCGGGTATCCCGGGGGCCGTGACGGGGGCGTCCCGGCACTTCAAGGCCCGGCACTTCAAGGCCCGGCACTTCAGGAGCCCGCCACTTCGGAAGCCCGACGCCCCGGGAGCCCGACGCCTCAGAACGGGTACCAGCGCACCTCGGTGGCACCCTCCCGCAGCGAGGCGACCCGGCGCCGGAACTCCGCCAGCGCGGCCGGATTGCCGGGTACCTGCTGGGCGACCCAGGAGGCGCTGGCGGTCTCCCGGGCCCCGCGCAGCACCGCGAAGCCGGGCCAGGCGCGCACGTCCCAGCCGTACGCCTCGACGAAGGCCCGGTACTCCTCGCCGGGCACGCCGTACCGGTCGTGGCTGAGCGCGAGGACCACCAGGTCGTGTTCGCGCAGGTCGTGCGAGACGTTCTCCAGGTCGAGCAGGACGGGCCCGTCCGGGCCGACGTGGACGTTGCGGGGCAGCGCGTCGCCGTGGATCACACCGGGGTGCAGGTGCGGGGCGAGGTCGGGCAGGGCGGCGGCGAAGCCGTCGCGGCGGTGGCGCAGGAAGGCGACGTCGGCCGGGTCGACGTGGCCCTCGGCGGAGGCCAGCCAGCGTTCGACGGGGGCCAGCAGGTCGCGGTGGGCGAGCGGGAAGGGCGGCAGCGGCAGCCGGTGCAGGGCGCGCAGCAGCGGGGCGAGGTCGGCGGGGCGGGCGGGGCGGACGGCGGGGGCGAGCCGGTGCCAGAAGGTGACGGGGTGCCCGTGGGCGAGCTGGGGCTCGGCTTCCACCGCGTCGTACGGGCGGACCACCGGGACGTCCTGGGCGGCGAGCCAGTGGGCGACGGCGAGTTCGTGCCGCGCCCGTTCGTACAGTTCGGGGCCGCGGCCGACCTTGGCGACGACGGCCGGGTCGCCGAGGTCGAAGACGGCGTTCTCGCCGAGCGCGAGCAGCCGGGCGTCGCCGGGGCCGGGCAGTCCGGCGGACTCGCAGGCGTGGGCGAGCAGCAGCCGGGCGCGGCCTTCGTCGAAGGGGATCATGGCGGTGCTCCGTTGGGGCGGCGTTCATCCGGAGGCCTCCGGACGGTGATCATCATGACGGACCGGGGTGGGGTTTTCCCTACCCTCCCACCCTGACATCTCCTCCCAGGGGGTAGGGGAGAGATCCACCCTGAGGGGGAGCTGTCTCCACCCGGAGCACGAGGTCAAGGGGCGTGCGCCCGGGAGAGACTGGGTCGGGGCCGCTTCGGAGCGGCCTGACGGGGGTTGGACCACGGGGGCTCCTTGCCGGGCGGCAAGCAAGTACTCGTAGGATGACGCCCAAATCCACTTACCTGCCGACCGGCTAGGGAGCGCCGCCGCGCGTCTCCCACCGGTCCAGCCGTCGCCCGGCGTCCCGTCCCCCAAGGGCTGCGGTGAACCATGCCCAGGAGGCATCGAGCATGTTCCACCGACTAGGACAATTCGTCGTACGCCGCGCGTGGTGGGTGATCATCGCGTGGGTGATCGGAATGATCGCCGTCCTCATGACCGCGCCGAAGGTCAGCTCGCAGACCGACGAAGCCGCGTTCCTCCCCAAGCACTACGAGTCCATCCAGGCCGCACAGGTGCAGGAGCGCGCCTTCCCGGCCGCCTTCACCCCGGGCGCGCTCGCACTCTTCGAGCGCAACGACGGCGCCGCGTTCACCGACGCGGACAAGGCCGCGATGGGCAAGCTCGTCCAGGACCTGACGGCCAAGAAGATCGACGGCGTCGAGAAGATCATCCCGCCGTCCGACCAGCTGGGCATATCCCCGGACCACAAGTACGCGATGGCCATGATCGCCGTCGACAAGTCGAAGCAGCAGGACCAGAACGGGACCGCGGACATCGCCAAGGCCCTCCGCGACGACGGCAAGGCACTGGCCTCCGGCACCGACCTGAAGTTCCAGCTCGGCGGCCCCGCCGCCCAGGCGCTCGACCAGAAGGAAGCCTCCGGCTCGGCCGAGGGCATCATCACCATGGCCACGGTGCTCCTGGTCATCGTGATCGTCGGCATCATCTTCCGCGGCATCCTGGCCGGCCTGCTGCCGGTCCTGGTCTCGCTGATGATCGCGCTGCCCGCCTCCATCGGCCTGATCAACTACGCGACCGACATCTTCAACCTCAAGAGCACACCCATCCTGATGGCGATCCTGATCGTCGTCGTGCTCGGCGTCGGCACCGACTACTTCCTGTTCCTCGCCTTCCGCTACCGCGAGCGGCTGCGGGCCGGCGACGACCGCAACGCCGCCGTGGCCAACGCGGTCGGCCGGGTCGGCGAGGCGATCGCCTCCGCCGCCGGCGCCGTCACCATCGCCTTCGCCGCGCTGATCCTCTCCAGCCTCGGCATGTTCCAGGCGCTCGGCCCCGCGCTGGCGATCGCGGTCGTGGTCACCGCCCTGGCCTCGCTCACCCTGGCCCCCGCGCTGCTCGCGGTCATCCCCGCCCGCGCCGTCTTCTGGCCCGGCAAGAAGTGGACGGACGAGCCGAGCACCGCGCGCTTCACCGCGCTCGGCCGGGTCGTCCAGAAGCGCCCGGCGCTGGCCGCCGTCGCCTCCGGCGGCGTACTGGTCGCCCTGT
Organism: Kitasatospora sp. NPDC088264; assembly: GCF_040685715.1. Lineage (NCBI taxonomy): Bacteria > Bacillati > Actinomycetota > Actinomycetes > Kitasatosporales > Streptomycetaceae > Kitasatospora > Kitasatospora sp. NPDC088264. The sequence goes on along the minus strand of NZ_JBFBIR010000017.1, from coordinate 103,544 downwards.
CCGTGGGCGCGCTCGGCTACAACGGCCTCTTCGACATGGCCGGCAGCTCCATGCCCAAGGACAAGGAGTCGATGGTCGTCCAGGACAAGATGGCCAAGGGCTTCTCCGCCGGCGCCGCCGACCCGAGCCAGGTCTACCTGAGCAGCACCGACGGCAAGAAGCTCGACCCGGCCTCCTTCCCGGCCTACGCCGACAAGCTGCAGGGCGTCGGCGGGGTGTCCAAGGTCTACCTGCCGAGCGCCGACGCCAAGAGCATCAGCGCCGACGGCGCCACCGCCCAGTTCACCGTCATGCTCAAGGACGCCCCGACCAGCAACGAGGCGATCGACGCGGTGACCGAGCTGCGCACCGTCGCCCACGCGCAGGCCCCGGCCGGCAGCGAGGCCAAGGTCGGCGGCCTCACCTCGGTGTTCAAGGACATCAACCTGGCGATGACCCACGACTACAAGCTGGTCTTCCCGATCGCCGGGCTGCTGATCCTGCTCATCCTGGCCCTCCAGCTGCGCAGCGTGGTCGCCCCCTGGTACCTGATGGCCTCGGTCGGCCTCGGCTTCAGCGCCACGCTGGGCGCCACCACGCTGATCTTCCAGAAGATCGGCAACGAGACCGGCCTGATGTTCATGATGCCGATCCTCATCTACCTCTTCGTGGTGGCGATCGGGACGGACTACAACATCCTGATCATCGCCCGTCTGCGCGAGGAGGCCCGCGCGGGCCGCAGCCCGCGCGAGGCGGCCCGCGAGGCGCTGCGCCACGCCGGCCCGACCGTCGCCGCGGCCGGCTTCATCCTGGCGGCCTCGTTCGGGACGTTCATGCTCGCCGGCAACACCTTCATGATGGAGTTCGGCTTCGCGATGGCCTTCGGCATCGTGCTGGCGGCCTTCGTGATGGCGATGTTCTTCACCCCGGCGCTCACCGCGCTGATCGGAAACCGGGCCTGGTGGCCCGGCCACGGCGCCGACCCCGAGCACGGCCACGGCGCAAGCCTCGGTGCCGGCCCGGCGCCGGCGGCGGACGCGTACGGCGTGCCGGAGCCGGCCGGACGGCGCTGATCGCCTCGTTCGGACACGGGCGACGCCCGACCGACGCGCCAAACAGGCGGCGTCCCGCTTCGGCGGGGCGCCGCTTGCCCCCTTTCCCTGGCCGTCAAACGTGATCTGTTGAGCACAAAAGTCCCCGGTCAATCGGGGTGTCGCCGTGCTACAGTCGACTCAGTTGCAGTTTTGGTTCCCATGAACGCATGTGTGCGCCTGCTGGTCCAACCAACAGGCGCATTTGTTTTGTCCGGTGTTTCAGTCTCCGGATGGGGATCGCGGCTACTCCGGGGTTCACGCGGTGTGAATCCCTGATGCCCCAGTTTTTTGAGGAGACGGTTATGGCTACCGGCACCGTGAAGTGGTTCAACAGCGAAAAGGGCTTCGGCTTCATCGAGCAGGCCGAGGGCGGCCCGGATGTGTTCGCGCACTACTCGAACATCCAGGCCAACGGCTTCCGTGAGCTCGTTGAGGGCCAGGCCGTCGAGTTCGACGTGACCCAGGGCCAGAAGGGCCCGCAGGCCGAGAACATCCGCGTCATCGGCTGACGTCAGCCTCCACGCTGACTCGCGATCTCGCGAAGCGGGGGCCCGTACCACACGGTGCGGGCCCCCGCGCATGCCGCCGTACGGCCGGGGCGGCGAGTTTCCTACCGACGGCCGACCAGCCCCCACCCGGGGCTGCCGACCGACGTACGGAGACTTCGTGACCACCCCTGCCCGCCCGCCGCGTGACCGCGCCGCCCGCACCACCGACCAGGCCCGCCGCGGCGAGAACCCGCGCCGCAGCGCCGGCGCCGGCCGCGGCGAGAACGCCGGTCGCACCGGCGCCGGCGACCGCGCCCGCCGCGGCGAGAACCCGCGCGCCACCGGCGACGCCGAGCGCGCCCGCAAGCCGCGCGGCCGCACCGGCGCCCCCAAGAACACCCGCGCCGCCGCCGTGCCCGAGGCCGCCGACTTCACCGTCGTCGAGGGCACCCCGGCCCGGCCCCCGGCGGACACCTTCGCCGAACTGGACCTGCCCAAGGGCATCCTCAGCACGCTCACCCGCGAAGGCGTCACCGCGCCGTTCCCGATCCAGGGCGCCACGCTGCCCGACTCGATCGCCGGCCGCGACGTGCTCGGCCGCGGCCGTACCGGCTCCGGCAAGACCCTCGCCTTCGGCCTGCCGCTGCTCGCCCGCACCGCCGGGCGCCGCGCCGTCGCCCGCTACCCGCTGGCGCTCGTCCTGGTGCCCACCCGCGAGCTCGCCCAGCAGGTCACCGACGCGCTCACCCCCTACGCGACCGCCGTCAACCTGCGGATCACCACCGTCGTCGGCGGCATGTCGATCAACCGCCAGGCCAACGCCGTCCGCCGTGGCACCGAGGTCCTGGTCGCCACCCCCGGCCGGCTCGACGACCTGATCGGCCGCGGTGACGTCAACCTGTCCGACGTCGCCATCACCGTCCTCGACGAGGCCGACCAGATGGCCGACATGGGCTTCCTCCCGCAGGTCAGCAAGCTGCTGGAGCAGGTCGCCGAGGGCGGGCAGCGGATGCTGTTCTCCGCGACCCTGGACCGCAACGTCGACCGCCTGGTCAAGCGCTTCCTCACCGACCCGGTCACCCACTCGGTCGACCCGTCGGCCGGCGCGGTCACCACCATGGACCACCACGTCCTCCAGCTGGACCAGGCCGACAAGGCGTCCACCACCGCGCACATCGCCTCCCGCGACGGGCGCGTGATCATGTTCGTGCACACCAAGCACGGCGCCGACCGCCTCACCAAGCAGCTGCTCGCCACCGGCGTCCGGGCCGCGGCCCTGCACGGCGGCAAGTCCCAGCCGCAGCGCAACCGGGTCCTCGACCAGTTCCGCGACGGCCACGTCACCGCGCTGATCGCCACCAACGTCGCCGCCCGAGGCATCCACATCGAAGGCCTCGACCTGGTCGTCAACGTCGACCCGCCGGTCGACCACAAGGACTACCTGCACCGCGGCGGACGCACCGCCCGGGCCGGCGAGTCCGGCACCGTCGTCACCCTCGTCCTGCCCGAGCAGCGCCGCGAGGTCAACCGGCTGATGACGGTCGCGGGCATCCGCCCCACCGTCACCAAGGTCCGCCCCGGCGACGCCGACCTCGCCAAGATCACCGGCGCCCGCACCCCCAGCGGCGTCGCGGTCGCCGTCGCCGTCCCCGCGCCCGCCGAGGCCCCCGCCGCCAAGGCCGACGCCAAGTCCGGCAACCCGCGTCGCCGCCCCGGCAAGCGCTCCGCGCTGCCCGCCGACGTCGACATGAACGGCAACCCGCGCCGCCCCCGCCCCAAGCAGCGCATGGGCGGCGCCGCCACCCAGGGCGACCGCCCCCAGGCGGCCGGCTTCATCGGCCGCTCCTCCGGCCGCGCCAAGCCCGGCAGCGGCGCCAAGTCCGGCTCCAACTACGGCACCGGCCGCCAGCGCCGCGCCATCGACTGATCCCCGGCGACCGCCCGACGGCCCGGCCCCCTCGCACCGAGGGGGCCGGGCCGTCTCGTCGTGGGCCCGGCTGTCCGACGGACACCATCACCCCGCGGCGGTCCGACCCGGGCGAATCTCCGTTGATGTTGGTCATGTGCAGTGCTATGTACATCACCACCATCGATCGACGGAGGTATCCGGATGTCCGTGACACAGACCGACATCGATGACGACGCGCTGGAACGAGCAATGACGCTCGCCGGAGTTCGGACCAAGAAGGACGCCGTCAACCTAGCACTGCGCTTCTACGCCGAGCGGCAGGAACGTGCTGCCCGGATCAGCCGGCATTTCGAGCGGGCTCGGCACTGGGGAGCCGTCGAGGACGCAGAGCGGATGCACCGAGCGGAGAAGGACGCCCGGTGATCTATCTCCTCGACACCTCCGGACTCGTCCGGTTGTTGGGCGAGCCCAAGCTCCTGGCCGTCTGGTACGACGCGATCGACGCGGGGTCGATCGCGTCGTGCTATCCGCAGCGCGCGGAGTTTCTGCACAACGCGCGCAGCGGCCGGGAGTACGACGAGATCACCGAGATGTTCGCCGACCTGTACCCGGACGTCTCGGTACCGAAGAACGCTGGGCGCTGGATCGACACGGTTCAGCGGCGCACGGCCCTCGCCGGGCAGCACCGTAGTGCCTCCGCGGTCGACCTCATGATCGCGGCGACGGCCGCGCACCACGGCCTCACGGTCCTCCACGACGATGCGGGCTACCGCACGGTGGCGCGGCACGCCGCCGACCTGAGCGAGCACAGCATCCTCGATCACGAGTGAGTCGGCCCCGTGGTCAGGCGGTGAGCGTCCGGGGCATCGTGGCAGCCGTACGCGCCTCGTCGTAGCGCTCCAGGAGGAGGGTGGCGAGTTCGGGGGCGGGGCCCAGGACGGCGGCGACGGCGTCCGCTCCGGCGGCGGCCTCGGCGATGCGGTCGGGCAGGAGGCCCGGGGCCAGCAGGTAGGGGGAGACGGCGGTGCGGGCGGCGCCCGCGGCGCGCAGGGCGGCCAGGGCGTCGGGCACGCGCGGGCCGGTGGCGGAGGCGTAGGCCACCTCGACGGCGGCCCAGCCGCGGCTGCGGCGCCACGCGGCGGCCACCGCGCGGGTGGCGGCGTCGGCGGCCGGGTCGGAGGAGCCGGCCGCCGCGAGCACCACGCCGGTGCGGGCCCGGACGGCGGCCGAGCGCACGTCCACCCCGGCTTCGGCGAGGCGGCGGTCCAGGGCGGCGAGCAGCAGCGGCGACGGGCCCAGGACGGCGGCGACGGGCAGGGCCGCGCCGGCCGTGCGCAGGGCGGCCGGGACGTCGTGCTTGGCGTGGTAGGCCCGGTTGAGCAGCAGCGGGACGGCCACCGCGTCGTCGAGCCGCCCGACGACCTGCGGGATGCGCGGCGCGCAGTGGTCCAGGTAGGCGGTGGCGACGTCCAGCCCGGGGCGCAGCGCCCGCACCTCCTGGACCAGTGCGGCCACGGTCGCGGCGTGCCGCGGGTCGCGGCTGCCGTGGGCGATCAGCAGGAGGGCGGGCATCGGCGTCGGCCTTACTTGACGGCGGCCAGCAGGCCGCGGTTGCGCAGCACCCGGCGCTCGACCGGGGTGAAGACGAGCAGTTCGATGGCGATGCCGACGAACAGGATCAGGATGATGCCGAGCAGCACCCCGGACATGTCGGAGAACTCACGCTGGTCCTCCAGGAACCGGCCGAGGCCCCGGCCGAGGTCGGGGGAGGAGGCGACGAGTTCGGCGGCCATCAGGGAGCGCCAGGAGAACGCCCAGCCCTGCTTGAGGCCGGCCAGGTAGCCGGGCAGCGCGGCGGGGATCAGCACGAGCCGGGCGCCGGTGAGGCCGGTGGCGCCGATGGTGCGTCCGGCGCGCAGGAACAGCGGCGGCACCTGGTCGATGCCGGCGACCAGGCCGTTGGCGATGGAGGGGACGGCGCCGAGCAGGATGACCGCGTACATCATCTGGTCGTTGATGCCGAGCCAGATGACCGCGGCCGGCACCCAGGCGACCGAGGGCAGCGACTGCAGGCCCTGGAGGACCGGGCCGATGGCGGTGCGCACCGGCCGGACGCGGGCGACGACCAGCCCGATCGGGGTGCCGATGACGACGGCGAGCAGGAAGCCGGACAGGCCGCGCCAGACGCTGGTCCAGATGATCGAGAACAGCGTGCCCTGGTACCAGAGCTCCTGGGCGGAGTGCCACACGTCGGTCGGGCTGGGCAACTTGTAGGCGGAGGTGAGGTGCAGGCTGTAGGCGCCCTGCCACAGGGCGAGCACCACGAGGACGCCGATCAGCGGCGGCAGGGCCTTGGTCCGCAGCGCCTGGCCGAGCGAGCCGCGCTGGGCGGAGACGGCGTCGAGGGCGTCCAGGCCGGCGCCGACACCGGCGGTGTCCGTGGCGGCGGCCCCGTCGGTCCTGTCGGCCTTGCCGGCCTTGCCGGTCTTCTCCAGGACCGGGGTGCTGTCAGTGCTGGCCATGGCGACGGATCTCCCCACGCAGTTCTTCGGTGATCTCGATGGACAGGTCGGCGACGCCGGCGGACTCGATGCGGCGCGGCTGCGGCAGGTCGATCCGCCACTCGCGGGCGACCCGGCCGGGGCGGGAGGAGAGCAGGACGACGCGCTGGGCCAGGCGCACGGCCTCGCGCACGTTGTGGGTGACGAACAGGACGGACAGCTGCCGCTCGGCCCAGATCCGGGTGATCTCGTCGTGCAGCACGTCGCGGGTGATGGCGTCGAGCGCGGCGAACGGCTCGTCCATCAGCAGCACCTGGCTGCCCTGGGCGAGCGCGCGGGCCATCGCGACGCGCTGGCGCATGCCGCCGGACAGCTCGTGCACGCGCTTGCCGTACGAGCCCTTGAGGCGGACGAGTTCGAGCAGGCGCTCGGCTTCGGCGCGGCGCTCGGGGCGGGGGACGCCGGCCAGCTTGAGGGCGAGTTCGATGTTGCGGCCGGCGGTGAGCCAGGGGAACAGCGCGTGCTCCTGGAACATCAGCGCGGGGCGGCCGCCGGGCACCTCGATGGCGCCGGCGGTGGGCTGGTCGAGGCCGGCGACCAGGTTGAGCAGGGTGGACTTGCCGCAGCCGGAGGCGCCGAGCAGGGTGACGAACTCGCCGGGCGCGACGTCGAGGGTGATGTCGTCCAGGACGTGGGTCTGCGCGCCCGGGCGGCCGAAGGACTTGTGCACGTGCGAGATCCGGACGGCGGGCGCGGCGCCGCCGGCGTCGGCGCCGGCGGTGTCCGCCGAGGTGGTCAGTGCCGGTGTCATCCGGGCACCTCCTGCGTGAGTGGTCTGGCTGAGGGCTGGCGGAGCGGGAGCGGGGCCGGGGCCCGGCCCCGCCCGTCCCGGTGGGCATCGATCGCGGATCGACAGGGCGGGCGGGGGTCCGGACCGCGGAGTCGGGGGCGGAGTCTGGGGCGGACTCGGCGCGGCTCGGCGTTACTCGGCACCGCTCGGTGCCGTTTCGGAGCCGGTGGCGCTACTTGGCGCCGAGTCCGGCGTCCGCCACGGGGCCCTGGCCCTTGGCCGCGAGCACCTTGTCGAGCAGGGTGAGGTCGTAGATGCCGTTCAGGTTGGGCTTCTTGAGCAGCCCGGCGGTGACGGCGTGGTCGGCCTCGGCCTGGAGGGTGTTCGCCAGCGGGTCGTCGAGGAAGTCGATGTCGGCCCAGGCCGGGTCGAGGATGGCCGGCTCCAGCGCGTTGCCGGCCTCCTTCTTGATCGCGTCGTTGGCGTCGGCCTTGGCCTTGTCCGGGTTGGCCTTGATGAAGGCGTTGGTGTTCACCGAGCCGCGCAGCACGGCCTCCACCACGTCCGGGTGCTCCTTGAGGAACTTCTGCGAGACGATGATGTTGGTGATCACGAACTTCTTGTCCGGCCAGACGTCCTTCTCGTTGAGCAGGACCTTCGCGCCGAGGGTGACCAGCTTGGAGGCGGTGGGCTCGGGCACCCAGGCGCCGTCGATGGAGCCCTGCCGGTAGGCGTCGGGGGTGACCTTGTTGTCGGTGCGCACCACCGAGACGTCGCCGGCGCCGGACGCCGCGTCGACCTTGAAGCCCTTGCCGGCCAGGTAGTTGAGCAGCGCCACGTCCTGGGTGTTGCCCAGCTGCGGGGTGGCGATCTTCTTGCCCCTGAGGTCGTCCAGCGAGGAGATCTTGTCCGGGTTGACCACCAGCTTGACCCCGCCGGAGGCCGAGCCGCCGATGATCTTCAGGGACTGGCCGTCGGACTTGGTGTAGCCGTTGATCGCGGGGGAGGGGCCGATCCAGCCGATGTCGATGGAGCCGGCGTTGAGCGCCTCGATCTCGGACGGGCCCGCGTTGAAGACCTGGGTCTTGATCTGGGTGGCGCCCAACTCCTTCTGGAACAGCCCCTCCTGGAGGCCGACCAGGGCGGTGCCGTGGGTCAGGTTCGCGAAGTACCCGATCCTCACGGTGTCCGCGGACAGCTTCGCGCCGGAGGCGCCGGCCGAACTGGCGGCGGAGTCGGCGCCCGCCTTCTTGTCGTCCGCCTTGGAGCCGTAGCTGCACGCGGACAGCAGGGTCACGGCGGTCAGGCCGGCCACCGCGGCCACCGCGGAGCGTCTGATCCGGCCGGCGTCGGGGCGGGCACGGGTATGCGAGAGGGCCGGGTTCGGTGCCATGGTGAAGTCCTGTTCATCGACGGACCGTCAGGAGGCGGTCTCGGGGACGTGGCGGTCGCCCGTCGGGGCGGCCGGGGGTCGCAACTCAGCGCTGTCGGCCCGCACATCGGGTCAGGCCGCCCTGGCCGCTGCCGAGGACGCCGCTGCCGATGCGGCCGCCTTCCTTGTCCATGTCCGAGAACGCCTCGCTGGGCATCAGACCCAGTCCTCCTCAGCGGGTTCGGTGGCGCGTACGGTCGCGAAGGCCTCGCCCGCCATGCCGGCGGTGAGGGTGGTGCCGTCGGCCGGGTCGATCAGCAGGAACGAGCCGGTGCGGCGGTTGTCGGAGTAGGCGTCGAGTGCCAGCGGCTCGGCGGTGCGCAGCACCACGTGGCCGAGGTCGTTGACGTTCAACCCCTCGGCGCCGGAGCGCTGTTCGAGGGTGTCGCCCGCCTTGGTCGGCAGAGCGATGCGGTAGGTGATGTCCTTGACCAGCGCGCGCACGGTGCGGGTGGTGTGCTTGAGCAGGACCTTGTCGCCGGCGCGCAGCGGGCGCTCGTAGAGGTGGCTGACGGTGGCCTCGATGTCCCTGGTGGGCGCGGGGATCACGCCGGCCGCGATCAGGTCGCCGCGGGAGACGTCGAGGTCGTCGGCGAGCCGGACGGTGACCGACTGGGGTGCCCAGGCGAGGTCCGTCTCGCGGCCGAGCGCGTCGATCCCGGCGACGGTGGTGGTGTGGCCCGAGGGCAGTACCGTCACCGGGTCGCCGACCCGCAGCACGCCGGAGGCCAACTGCCCGGCGTAGCCGCGGTAGTCGGGGTGCTCCTCGCTCTGCGGGCGGATCACGTACTGGACCGGGAAGCGGGCCGGCTCGGCGCCCGGGTCGCTGCCGACCGGGACGGTCTCCAGGTGCTCCAGCAGGGTCGGGCCGCCGTACCAGTCCATGTGCGCGGACGGCTCGACGACGTTGTCCCCGGCGAGGGCGGAGATCGGCACGGCCACCACGTCGCCCACGCCGAGCGAGGCGGCGTAGGCGGTGAACTCCTCGGCGATGGCGGCGAAGACGGGCTCGGCGTAGTCGACCAGGTCCATCTTGTTGACGGCCAGCACCACGTGCGGCACCCGCAGCAGCGCGGCGACGGCGGCGTGCCGGCGGGTCTGCTCGACGACGCCGTTGCGGGCGTCGACCAGTACCACGGCCAGTTCGGCGGTGGAGGCGCCGGTCACCATGTTGCGGGTGTACTGCACGTGCCCGGGGGTGTCGGCGAGGATGAACCGCCGCCGGGGGGTGGCGAAGTAGCGGTAGGCCACGTCGATGGTGATGCCCTGCTCGCGCTCGGCGCGCAGGCCGTCGGTGAGCAGCGCGAGGTCGGGCGCTTCCTGGCCGCGGCCCAGCGAGACGCGTTCGACGGCCTCCAACTGGTCGGCGAGCACGGACTTGGAGTCGTGCAGCAGGCGGCCGACCAGGGTGGACTTGCCGTCGTCGACGGATCCGGCGGTGGCGAAGCGCAGCAGCGACGTGGCGGTTGCTTCCTGGGTGGTGCTGGTCATCGTTAGAAGTACCCCTCGCGCTTGCGGTCTTCCATCGCGGCCTCGGACAGCTTGTCGTCGGCCCGCGTCGCGCCGCGCTCGGTGAGGCGGCTGGCGGCGATCTCGGCGATCACGGCCTGGATGTCGGTGGCGTCCGAGTCGACGGCGCCGGTGCAGGACATGTCGCCGACGGTGCGGTAGCGGATCAGCCGCCGCTCGACGGGCTCGTTCTCCTTGGGGCCGCCCCACTCACCGGCGGTCAGCCACATGCCGCCGCGGGAGAAGACGTCCCGCTCGTGGGCGTAGTAGATCTCCGGGAGGTCGATGCCCTCGCGCTCGATGTACTGCCAGACGTCCAGCTCGGTCCAGTTGGACAGCGGGAAGACGCGCACGTGCTCGCCGACGGCGTGCCGGCCGTTGTACAGCGACCACAGCTCGGGGCGCTGGCGGCGCGGGTCCCAGGCGCCGAACTCGTCGCGCAGGGAGAACACCCGCTCCTTGGCGCGGGCCTTCTCCTCGTCGCGGCGCCCGCCGCCGAACACCGCGTCGAAGCGGTTCGTCTCGATGGCGTCGAGCAGCGGGACGGTCTGCAGCGGGTTGCGGGTGCCGTCCGGGCGCTCGCGCAGCCGGCCGTCGTCGATGAAGTCCTGGACGTGGGCGACGTGCAGGCGCAGGCCGTGCTCGGCCACGACGCGGTCGCGGTAGGCGATCACCTCGGGGAAGTTGTGGCCGGTGTCGACGTGTAGCAGCGAGAACGGCACGGCGGCCGGGTGGAAGGCCTTGAGTGCCAGGTGCAGCATGACGATGGAGTCCTTGCCGCCCGAGAAGAGGATCACCGGGCGCTCGAACTCCCCCGCGACCTCGCGGAAGACGTGCACCGACTCGGCCTCCAGCACGTCCAGGTGGGACAGCGCGAAAGGGCCCCTGGCCGGCTGGTTCTGGGCGTCGGCGGTGCGGACCGGGCCGTCGGTCGCGGTGGTCATGCGAGACCCCTCTCGGTCAGGAAGGCGTGCAGCTCGGCGGCGGACTCGGCGACCGCGCGGCCCTGCGTCTGGATCCGCAGCTCCGGCTTCTCCGGCGCCTCGTACGGGTCGTCCACGCCGGTGAGGCCGGCCAGCTCCCCGGCGGCCTGCTTGGCGTACAGGCCCTTGACGTCGCGTTCGGCGCACAGCTCGACCGGGGTGGCGACGTGGACCTCCAGGAACTCGGTGCCGGCCGCCGCGTGCCGCTCGCGCACCGCGGCGCGCGAGTCGGCGAACGGGGCGATCACCGGGGCGAGCACCTTGACGCCGTGGGCGGCGAGCTTCTCGGCGACGAAGCCGATCCGGGTCACGTTGGTGTGCCGGTCCTCGCGGGTGAAGCCGAGGCCCTTGGAGAGGAACTCGCGGATCTCGTCGCCGTCCAGGACCTCGACCCGGTGGCCCTCGGCGCGCAGCCGTCCGGCCAGCGCGAAGGCGAGCGTGGTCTTGCCCGCGCTCGGCAGCCCGGTCAGCCACACGGTGGCGCCGCGCTCGCAGGGGGCGGCCGCGGGGGCCGCCTCCGCGGCTCCGTCGGCGGCCCGGGTGTGAGCTGTCACAGTCTCAAGTCCTTCGTCGGTAGTGGGGGGTGGGTCAGAGGTGGATGCCGCACTCGGTCTTGCCGGAGCCGGACCAGCGCCCGGCCCGGGCGTCCTCGCCCTCGGCGGGCTTGCGGGTGCAGGACAGCGGCGAGCAGCCGATCGAGGTGTAGCCCTCCCACAGCAGCGGGTTGAGCAGCACCCCGTGGGCGGTGACGTAGGCGTCCACGTCCTCCTGCGTCCACCGGGCGATCGGGGCGATCTTGACCTTGCGGCGCCGGGCGTCCCAGGACACCACCGGGGTGTCCGCCCGGCTCGGGGACTCGTCGCGGCGCAGCCCGGTCGCCCAGGCGTCGTAGCCGCCGAGGCCGCGGTTGAGCGGCTCGACCTTGCGCAGCGAGCAGCACAGGTCCGGGTCGCGGTCGTGCAGGTGCGGCCCGTGCTCGGCGTCCTGCTCGGCCACGGTGCGCAGCGGCCTGAGGGTGATGACGTTGACCGGCATGGTCGCGGCCACCGCGTCCCGGGTGCCGATGGTCTCCGGGAAGTGGTAGCCGGTGTCCAGGAACACCACGTCCACGCCGGGGAACACCGAGGAGGCGAGGTGGGCGACGACCGCGTCCTCCATCGAGGAGGTGACGCAGAAGCGGCGGCCGAAGGTGTCGGCGGCCCAGGCCAGGATCTCCTGGGGCGTCGCCTCCTCCAGCTCGCGGCCGGCCCGGACGGCTATCTCCTCGTGGTCAGTCTTCGCGCTGGTCACCGGACGAACCCCCGTCGTTCGCAGTCGAGTTGGCCGAAGTCGTGGCGGCCGAAGCCGAGTTGGCCGCGGTCGAGGCGGTCGAGGCGGTCGAGGCGGTCGAGTTGGCCGCGGTCGAGGCGGTCGAGGCGGTCGGGGACAGCAGGCCGAGGAACTTCAGCTGGAAGGCGCGGCGGCACCCGTGGCACTCCCAGGCGCCGTGCCCGGCCTCGGAGGGGCGCAGGTCCTCGTCCCCGCAGTACGGGCAGAAGAACGGCGCGGCACGCTCACTCACGACAGCTGCTCCTCGCCGGCCCGGGCCGCCCACTGGGCGAAGCGCTCGCCCTCGGTGCGGTCGGCCTGGTAGCGGGTCAGGACGCGCTCGACGTAGTCGGGCAGGTCGTCCTTGGTGACCTTGAGGCCGCGGACCTTGCGGCCGAACCCGGCCTCCAGGCCGAGCGCGCCGCCCAGGTGCACCTGGTAGCCCTCGACCTGCTCGCCGTTGCCGTCCGGGACGAGCTGGCCCTTGAGGCCGATGTCGGCGACCTGGATGCGGGCGCAGGCGTTCGGGCAGCCGTTGATGTTGATGGTCAGCGGTTCGGCGAAGTCCGGCAGGCGCTTCTCCAGCTCGTCGATGAGCGTGCGGCCGCGCTCCTTGGTCTCGACGATGGCGAGCTTGCAGTACTCGATGCCGGTGCACGCCATGGTGCCGCGGCGGAACGGCGACGGGGTGACCCGCAGGTCCAGCGCTTCCAGGCCGGCCACCACCGAGTCGACCTGGTCCTCGGCGATGTCGAGGACCAGCATCTTCTGTTCGGCGGTGGTGCGCAGCCGGTCGCTGCCGTGCGCGGCGGCGAGGTCGGCGATCTGGCCGAGCAGCCGGCCGTCGACCCGGCCGACGCGCGGCGCGAAGCCGATGTAGTACCGGCCGTCCTTCTGCCGGTGGACGCCGACGTGGTCGCGCCAGCGGCCGCTGGGCTCCTGCGGCGCGGGGCCGTCGACCAGCCGGTACGCGAGGTACTCGTCCTCCAGCACCTGGCGGAACTTCTCCACGCCCCAGTCGGCGACCAGGAACTTCAGCCGGGCGCGGTTGCGCAGCCGGCGGTAGCCGTAGTCGCGGAAGATGCCGATGACGCCGCCGTAGACGTCGGCCACCTCGTCCAGCGGGACCCAGGCGCCCAGGCGCACGCCCAGCTTGGGGTTGGTGGACAGCCCGCCGCCGACCCACAGGTCGAAGCCGGGGCCGTGCTCGGGGTGGACCACGCCGACGAAGGCGATGTCGTTGATCTCGTGCGCGACGTCCAGCAGCGGGGAACCGGAGACGGCGGACTTGAACTTGCGCGGCAGGTTGGAGAAGTCCTTGTTGCCGATGAAGCGCCGCTGGATCTCCTCGATGGCGGGGGTGCCGTCGATGATCTCGTCCTCGGCGATGCCGGCCACCGGGGAGCCGAGGATGACGCGCGGGGTGTCGCCGCAGGCCTCGGTGGTGGACAGGCCGACGGCCTCCAGCTTCTGCCAGATCGCCGGGACGTCCTCGATCCGGATCCAGTGGTACTGGACGTTCTGGCGGTCGGTCAGGTCGGCGGTGTTGCGGGCGTACTGCTCGGAGACCTCGGCGATCGCCTTCAGCTGGGCGACGGTCAGCCGGCCGCCGTCGACCCGCACGCGCAGCATGAAGTACTCGGCGTCGAGCTCGTGCGGCTCCAGGATCGCGGTCCTGCCGCCGTCGATGCCCTCCTTGCGCTGGGTGTACAGGCCCCACCAGCGCATCCGGCCGCGCAGGTCGGCGGGGTCGATCGAGTCGAAGCCCCGGTGGGCGTAGATCGTCTCAATACGTGTCCGTACGTTGAGACCGTCGTCGTCCTTCTTGAACTGCTCGTTGGCGTTCAGGGGGGTGAAGTGGCCCATGCCCCACTGGCCCTCGCCGCGGTGACGGGTCACCTTGCGAGGCGCGGCGGGGCGGCGCGCGGCGGCGCGGTCGGCCGTGGGCTCGGCGGTCTCGGGGGTGGTGGCCATGGTGAAGTCCTTCGGGGCAGATGGCTCTGACGCCGGGTGGGTCGCTGGGGGTGCGTGGCGGTGCGGTGCTGCTGTGACCTGCGGGTATTCCCAGGGCCGGGGAGAGCAGTGACCGTGGCCGGCCGGGCGCCCGCGCGTCCGCTCCAGCGGGGACTGCGAGGTGGGTGGCGCCGGGTGCGGTGGTGCGGCGGGGTGGGCTCAGATCGCCGGACAGATGGCGCTGGACACGCGAAGGAGATCGACGTGGAGTCGACCAACTAGGGTGGTTCCGGCGCTCGGCATGGCAAGAGATTGGCACGGCGCGGGACTCGCGGTCCACTAACATCCGGATGGCGGACGCTGAGGTTTCGACATGTGAGACTGCCGGGGATCCCCGCCGCTCCCCGCCCCGACGTCCGTCCACGCGCCCGTACCCCGGGGGAGATCAACCGCGCGGCCCCGGCCCGATACCGTTAGACCCGTGCAAGCAGCAGGCGAGACGAGCAGACCGAACCCCGAACGGCCCTCCCGGCGCCGGGGCAAGGGCTCCCGACGCGCGGCCAAACAGGCCGCCTGGCGCCGCACGGCGTGGGAGCTGGTCAAGGACACCACCAACACCTGCGTCGAGTACCGGGTCACCGGACTCGCCGCGGAGGCGGCCTTCTTCACCCTGCTGTCGATCCCACCGCTGCTCCTCGGCCTGGCCGGCACCCTCGGCTACCTCGACGAGTTCCTCGGCGCCGGCACCATCGACCGGCTCAAGCACGACATCGTCTCGGCCTCCGGGACGGTCCTGTCGGACTCGTCCGTCAAGGAGGTCGTGGTGCCGCTGCTGGACCAGGTCTTCGCCCACTCCCGGCCCGACCTCGTCTCGATCGGCTTCCTGCTGTCGCTGTGGTCCGGCTCCAGAGCGCTCTACATCTTCATCGACACCATCACCGTCATGTACGGGCTCGACGGCAAGCGAGGCATCGTCAAGACCCGGCTGATGTCCCTCGGCCTCTACTTCGGCGCCCTCGTCATCAGCTCCCTGGTGCTGCCGCTGCTGATGGCCGGACCCGGACTCATCGAGAACGCCGTGCCCGGCGTCGCCGGACTGGTCGGCGCCGCCTACTGGCCGGTCGCCATCGTGCTGCTGATCGTCTCCCTCACCACCCTCTACCACCTGGCCGTCCCCGTCTCCACCCCCTGGCGCGAGGACGTCCCCGGCGCCCTGGTCGCCCTCGTGGTGCTGGTCGTCTGCAGCGTCGCCCTGCGGATCTACCTGGTCAGCTCGGTCGAGGTCCCCTCGGTGTACGGCTCGCTGGCCGCGCCGGTGGCCGTACTGCTGTGGATCTTCGTGGTCGCCCTGGCCGTCCTCATCGGCGCCGCCATGAACGCCGCCATAGACCGCCGCTGGCCCACCCTGGAGACCGCCGACGCCCGCGCCGAGAACGAGCGCGCCCAGGAGGAGGCCGCCGCCGCCGTGGTCCGCGAGGTCGCCGCCCGGCGCGCCGCCGAACGGGCCCGGCGCGCCCGCGAACTCGGCCTCGCCGAAGGCGCCGAGGAGGAGTGGGGCGAGGAGGACGGCGACGACGTCGACGTCCCCTCCGAGTACCCGGAGCGCTGGGCCGACGTCCTGGCCGCCGACAACGTCCGCGGCCGCCTCACCGCCCGCGGCGGGCCCCACCACCGGCCCGGTCCGCCCCCGCCGGACAGCGACCGGCCGTCCGGGCCGCCGCCGGAGCGGCGGGCGCCCGACTACCCGCCCCGGCCGCCGTGGGAGCGGCAGTAGGGGCAGGGTTCCGGCACCACGACGAACGGCACAGGGCCTCCCCCGCGGGATGCGGGGGAGGCCCTGTGCCGTTCGTCGTCTCCTGACGTCCGTTCGTCGTCTCCTGGTGCCGGTTCGCCGGTTCGCCGTCGCCCGTTGCCCAGAGGGCGGCCCGGGGCCCGGCGGTGGGTCAGGCGGTGGGTCAGGCGGTGGGTCAGGCGGTCGCCGGGTTCGGCGGGAAGGGGGACGGCGGGGCCGGGTGGTACCCGTACGGGGACTGCTCGGCCGGAGGGTGCGGGGCGGCCGGGTTGACCTCGGTCCGGTCCGGATCCGGATCCGGGCCCGGGGCGGCCGGGCGTGGGAGCGTCAGCTCCGGGGCCGTCGGGTTCGGGCCGCTCGGCGCGGTCGGGTTCGGGTTCGGATCCATCGCGGCCGGACCACCCGGGGCCGCCGACCGACCCGCCGGCCCGGCCTGCGCCGGGAGCGGATCGGGGCTCGGCGGCGCCGGCTCCAGCGCCGTGCGCCCGGCCGAGTCGCTCAGCTTGATCAGCAGCGCCACGATCAGCCAGTTCGCCAGCAGCGACGAGCCGCCCGCCGCCAGGAACGGCAGCGCCTTGCCGGTCAGCGGCACCAGCCCGCTCACCCCGCCGACCACCACGAACACCTGCAGCGCCAGCGCCGTCGACAGTCCCGTCGCCAGCAGCTTGCCGAACGGGTCGGTCAACCCGACCGCCGTCCGCAGCCCGCGCTGGACCAGCAGCAGGTACACCAGCAGCACCGCCGTCACCCCGGCCAGGCCCAGCTCCTCGCCGATCGTGGTGAAGACGAAGTCGCTGCGCCCGGCGAAGCCGATCAGCCACGGCCGCCCCGAGCCCAGGCCCGTCCCGGTCAGGTGCCCGGTGCCCAGGCTGAACAGCGCCTCGGCGGGCTGGTCGGAGATGATCGCCGGGTCGTGGTGCTCCTTGTAGATGTCGAGCGGGTGCAGCCAGGCCTCGACGCGCCCGTGCACGTGCGGCTCCACGGTGCCGACCACGGCCGCGCCGCCGACCGCCATCAGCAGGCCGAGCACCACCCAGCTGGTGCGCTCGGTCGCCGCGTACAGCATCACGACGAAGACGCCGAAGAAGATCAGCGAGGTGCCGAGGTCGCGCTCGAAGACCAGCACCAGCAGGCTGACCACCCAGATCGCCAGCACCGGGCCGACGTGCCGCCCGCGCGGCAGGGTCATCCCCCAGATCTTCCGGCCGGCCAGTGCGAGCGCGTCCCGGGAGGCCATCAGGTAGCCGGCGAAGAAGATCGTGATCGCGACCTTCACGAACTCGTCCGGCTCGAAGGAGAGCCCGAACAGGCGGATCCAGCGCTTGGCGCCGAAGTCCTCCGCCCGGCCCGGGAAGAACGCGGGCGCCGCCAGCAGGATCAGCGCCCCCGTCATCAGCAGGTACACGTACCGCTGGAAGAACCTGTGGTGCTTGATCAGCACGATCAGCGCGATCGCCACCGCGACCGAGATGAACACCCACATCAGCTGCGAGGGCGCGGCCGGGAGCTTCTGGTAGTCGCCCTTCCTCGCGTGCGCCGCCGCGTAGGAGATGTCCAGCCGGTCCAGCAGCATCAGCCCGAAGCCGGTCAGGAAGACGCCCAGCGGCAGGATCAGCGGATCCGCGTACGGGGCGAACCGCCGCACCGCCAGGTGCGCCGCCCCGGCCAGGCCGCCCAGCGCCAGGCCGTGGACCAGCAGCCCGGGCGGCATCTTGCCGGTCAGCGCCAGATCGGCGTCGACGTGCCCCGCCAGACAGACGGCCACCGCGAGCGCCAGCAGGCCCAGCTCGATGTTGCGGTGGCGCGCCGCCAGCCGGCGGCCCTCGCCGCGTGCAGTGCTTTGCACCCTTGTCGTCCCCTTGTCATCACCCGCGTGGCCGGTATCGCCGACGGTGCATCCTGCCAGACGAACACGCCCCTGCGCCGGTTGCGGTCCGGGGGCCGTCGAGGCCTGAACTTTGCCTGGGCAAAGCTTTTTCCGGGCTCGGTAAAGCTTTGTTCAGGTGCAGGTATAGAGGCGGGCCCCGGGCGCGGCGGGCCCCGGCCGGGAGGCCATCATGGCCGGGCGCCGCGGTCCGGTCCGCGGCGTCCGACGGACCGCCGGACGGCGCGGGCGGCGGCAGGGCGCGAACGAGGTGGGCGGACGGATGGACGGCGCGGTGCGAATGCTCGCCTACAGCGGACCGCCGCCCTGGCAGTGGTCCGACCTGGCCACCTCGTGGACGGCCGAACCGCTCGTGCTCGCCCTCTCCGTGCTGCTCGGCGGCTGGTACCTGGCCGCGGTGCGCACGGTCCACCGGGCGGGCGGCGAGCGCTGGCAGCCGTCCCGCACCGCCGCCTTCCTGGGCGGGCTGCTGCTGTGGATCTGGTGCACCTGCTCCGGCCTCGGCGTGTACGAGCGGATCCTGTTCACCGACCGGGCCGTCCAGGTCGTGCTGCTGCTGATGCTCGTCCCGCTGCTGCTCGCCCTCGGTGCGCCGGTCTCGCTGCTGGTCGCGGCCGCGCCGCCGGCCCGGCGCGAGCGCATCCTGTGGGCGCTGCGCAGCCGGCCGTCCAAGGTGCTGATGTTCCCGGCCGTCTCCACCGCGCTGCTGATGGCCCCGCCGTGGCTGCTCTACTTCACGCCCTGGTACGAGGAGTCGGTGTCCAGCGCGTTCGGGAACGTGCTGCTGCACCTGGCGCTGGTGCTGCTCGGGCTGGCGTACTTCTGGCCGCGGCTGCAGATCGACCCGGTCGGGCGCGAGTACCCGCACCTGGTCGGGCTGTTCATCACCTTCGCCGAGGTGATCTTCGACGCGGGGCTCGGGCTGGTGCTGATCTACGGCGGCCACCTGGTCGCCGAGCACTACTACGTGGCGCTCGGGCGGCCGTGGGGGCCGAGCCTGGCGCAGGACCAGACCTGGGGCGGCAACATGCTCTGGGTGCTGGGCGACCTGGTCGGGCTGCCGTTCCTGGCCGCGCTGGTGCGGCGGATGGTGGTGCAGGGGCGGGAGGAGATCAAGGCGGTGGACGCCGAACTCGACGCCCGTTTCGAGGAGGCCGCGGCGCGGGCGCAGGCGGCGGGGCTGCCGGCCGAGGAGGAGGCCGGGATGCGGCCCTGGTGGCTGGACGACCCGAACCTCAAGCACCGGTACGGCGGGTAGTCGGCTCCGGAGGGTAGCCGGCTCCGGCGGGTTCCTGAGCGAGGGCCCGCACTTCTGTAGGTCCAATGCTGGCCCCTTGTGGATCCCTTCACCGCGTTTCCGCAGGTCAAAAATCAGTTGGCCCCGCCACCCCGACCCGCTAGCGTTTCTCCCGTCCAGATCGGGGGCCTTCACGGCCGCCCGAGGAGTAGAGAGCAGGAGGTGAACCCCGTGGTCGTTGTCGCCCCGATAGCTGCCTTGGGCAGTACTCGCGTTCACCTCCTCTTCCCGGCCGCCGGCTGACCCTTTCCGCGCCAGCCGCAGCCCGCCGGGATCATCTCCTCCCGAAGGGCCCACCGCGTTGTTCAACGCTGCCTCCACTTCGTCGTCCCCCTCCACCTCTGGCTCCCTCTCTGACGAACTGCCGCTGTCCGGCTACGGCTGGACGCCCGAGCTCGCCGAACTCTTCACCCCGCTCGCCGAGGCCGGGCTGATTCCGGCCCGGATCGTCCGGGTCGACCGCGGCCAGTGCGACGCCGTGCTCGCCGATCCGGAGACGGGCGAGCCGCGCACCGTCCGGCTCGACACCCGCCCGGTCGGCGACGCCGACATGATCAACTGCCCGTGCACCGGCGACTGGGCCGCCGTGGACCTCCACGCCCAGCCGATGGCCGCCGTCACCGCACTGCTGCCCCGCTCGACCGCGATCATCCGCAAGGTGGCCGGCAAGCGCTCCGACGGCCAGGTGCTCGCCGCCAACGTCGACACCGTCCTGATCGCCGCCTCGCTCGCCGCCGATCCGGACCTCGGCCGGATAGAGCGCTTCCTCGCCCTGGCCTGGGAGTCCGGCGCCGACCCCCTGGTCGTCCTCACCAAGGCCGACCTGGTGGACGACGCCGAGTTCATCCGCGCCGACGTCGAGGCGGTCGCGCCCGGTGTCACCGTGCTCGTGGTCAGCGCCGGGACGGGCGAGGGCATGGACGTGCTGCGCGCCTGCGCGCCCGGCACCACGGCCGTGATCGGCCAGTCCGGCGTCGGCAAGTCCACGCTCACCAATGCGCTCGCCGGCGTCACGGCGATGGCCGTCCAGGAGGCCCGATCGGTCGACCAGAAGGGCCGCCACACCACGACCACCCGTGAACTGATCCCGCTGCCCGGCGGGGGCGTGCTCATCGACACCCCCGGGCTGCGCGAGGTAGGCCTCTACGGTGGCGAGGGCGTGGACCTGGCCTTCGCCGACATCGCCGGACTGGCCGAGGACTGCCGCTTCCATGACTGCGGCCACCACACCGAGCCCGGCTGCGCGGTGCAGGCGGCGCTCGCCGACGGCACCCTGCCGCAGCGCCGGATGGACAGCTACCTCAAGCTCCAGCGCGAGAACGAGTGGATCGCCTCCCGCTCGGACGCCCGACTGGCCTCGGCCCGGGCGAAGAAGTGGAAGTCGCTCTCCAAGTCGATGCGCGCCGCGGGAGGCCCCGTG
The DNA here is from genome assembly GCF_040685715.1 of Kitasatospora sp. NPDC088264. Lineage (NCBI taxonomy): Bacteria > Bacillati > Actinomycetota > Actinomycetes > Kitasatosporales > Streptomycetaceae > Kitasatospora > Kitasatospora sp. NPDC088264. Next base: position 83,204 of record NZ_JBFBIR010000017.1, on the reverse strand, counting down.
AAGCGCTGACCAGGAAAGCCGACCAGGAAAGCCGACCAGGAAATCAGGAGGCCGCGGCCGGCCTCCGCCCGGGCCACCCGGCTCGGCGGAGGCCGGGCGGGCCGGCAGCCGGAAGTGCTTCAGGGCCACCGCGGTGGCGTCGTCCACGGTGAAACCCGGGTCACCGAGGGCGGCGAGCGGCCCTGGCCGGCGGCCAGACCGCGAGCAACGCGCGCGTGCGCCGAGCGCTGCGGCGCGGTCTTCCCCCGGCGTGGACCCGGGGCGGGCTCGCCGGTGCGGGTCTCCCGGTGTGGGGCCCAGCGCGGGTCTCCCGGTGTGGGGCCCAGCGCGGGTCTCCCGGCGGGCCCCTGTGCGGGCTGTGCGGGCCCCGGCGTGGGCCCTCCGGGCCGGTGCTCGGGATGGGTGGGTGGAGGTGGGTGGGGGGAGGGGAGGGGGAGGGGAGGGGGAGGGACCCCAACGGCCATGTCCGATTTCCGCCAGTCACCCCCCGCCCCAGTGCCGCAGACTGGACAGCGTGATCGACGACGACATCCGGTACCGAGCCGTGGACAGCCGAGACGCCCGCTTCGACGGCGTCTTCTTCACGGCCGTCACGTCCACCGGCATCTACTGCCGACCGAGCTGCCCCGCCGTGACCCCCAAGCGCGTCAACTGCGTCTTCTACCCCAGCGCCGCGGCCGCCCAGGGGGCCGGCTTCCGCGCCTGCCGCCGCTGCCGCCCCGACTCCGTGCCGGGCTCCCCGGAGTGGAACCACCGCGCCGACCTGGTCGGTCGCGCGATGCGCCTGATCGGCGACGGCGTGGTGGACCGCGAGGGCGTCGCGGGCCTGGCCAGCCGCCTCGGCTACAGCTCCCGCCAGCTCCAGCGCCAGCTCATCGCCGAACTGGGCGCCGGACCGATCGCGCTGGCCCGCGCCCGCCGCGCCCAGACCGCCCGCCTGCTGCTGCAGACGACCGAACTCCCGGTCACCGACATCGCGTTCGCCGCCGGCTTCGCCTCGGTGCGGCAGTTCAACGACACCGTCCGCGAGGTCTACGACCGCACCCCCAGCGGTCTGCGCGCCGAGGTCGTGGCCGGCCGCCGCGTCGCGACCCCGGCCGGCGGCCTCACCCTGCGCCTGGCCTACCGCGGCGCGCTCGACAGCGACCACCTGATCGACTTCCTCGCCCTGCGCGCCGTCCCCGGCGTGGAGGAGGTCGTCCCCGGTCCGCGCCCCGGCGTCCGCACGTACCGGCGCACCCTGGCGCTCCCGTACGGGCACGGCATCGCCGAAGTCGACGGGCTGGCGCCGGGCGAACCGCGCACCCGCGGCTGGCTCGACTGCCGACTGCTGCTCGGGGACCTGCGCGACCTCCCGACCGCCGTCCAGCGCCTGCGCGGCCTGTTCGACCTGGACGCCGACCCGGACGCGGTCGACGAGCAGCTCGGCGCCGACCCCGTGCTCGGCCCCCTGGTCCGGGAACGCCCCGGCCTGCGCTCGCCCGGCCACGTGGACCCGCACGAGCTGGCCGTCCGCGCCGTGCTCGGCCAGCAGATCACGGTCGGCGCCGCCCGTACGCTGGCCGGCCGGCTGACCGAGAAGTACGGCACCGCGCTGCCCGAGCCGAGCGGCGGCCTGCGGCTGCTGTTCCCGCCGGCGGCGGTGCTGGCCACCGCCGACCCGGAGGACTTCGCGATGCCCGCCGCCCGCCGCCGCGCGCTCACCGGCCTGTGCGCGGCCTTGGCCGAGGGGGCGGTGCGACTCGACGGCGGGGTGGACCGGGAGGAGTCCGCGGCCCGGTTGCTGGCCCTGCCCGGCATCGGTCCCTGGACCGTCGGCTACCTGAGGATGCGGGCCCTCGCCGACCCGGACGTCTTCCTCCCGGGCGATGTGGGCGTCAAGCACGGCCTCGTCCGGCTCGGCGCCCCCGGCGACCCGAAGAACGCCGCCCGCGCGGCCGAGGCGTGGGCCCCGTGGCGCTCCTACGCCGTGCACCGGCTGTGGGCCGGGCCCACGAGCGCCAGCACTGGAACGGAGAAGGCAGAGGCATGAGCACCACCGTCTACACCACCATGGAGAGCCCGTTCGGCCGGCTGCTGCTGTCCGGCGTCCTGCCCGAGGGCGGCGGCGCGGCGGCGCTGGCCACCGTCACCGCGCCCGGGCAGAAGTACGCGCTGGCCGAGCCCGCCGACGACTGGGTCCTCGACCCGGAGGCGCTCGCCGAGCCGGTCGCCCAGCTGACCGCCTACTTCGCGGGCGAGCGCACCTCCTTCGACCTCCCGCTCGCCCCGGCGGGCACCGAGTTCCGCCGGCGGATCTGGGCCGCCCTGGACGAGATCCCGTACGGCGAGACCGTCACCTACGGCCAACTCGCCGATCTGGCGGGGGAGTCGCCGCGCGCGGTGCGGGCGGTCGGCGGCGCGGTGGGCGCCAATCCGCTGCTCATCGTCCGCCCCTGCCACCGCGTCATGGGCGCCAACGGCTCGCTGACCGGCTTCGCGGCGGGCGTGGACTGCAAGCGCCGGCTGCTGGAGCTGGAGAGCGGCACGCTGTTCTGACACGTCCGCCCGGGCGGCGGCGCGGCTCAGCCCGCCGCCCGCAGGTCCACCCGCCAGTTGTGGCTGCGCATGAGCCGCCCGGGCGGGAACTCGAAGTCCGTCTCGCCGACGAGGCTGAACCCGGCCTTCGCACAGACCGCGTTGGAGGCCGGGTTGTCCACCGAGGGGAAGGCGTGCAGGTGGCGGTGGGCGGCCTCGCGGCGGGCGGCCGCGACGGCGGCGCGGGTGGCGGCGACGGCGATGCCCCGTCCCTGGTGGCCGGGCAGGACGTTCCACCCCATCTCGTGGACGGTCTCGCCCTCCCAGGTGCGGGTGCCGTAGCCGACGGTTCCGACGGCCTCGCCCTCGGGGAGCAGCACGATCCGGTACATGCAGCCCAGGCCGGACGGGACGAAGTCCAGGTAGCGCCGGTGCCGGACGAGGAGTTGCTCCTCGGTCTCGGGGCCGCCGACGTGCTTCTTCATCTCCGGGGTGTTGACCCGGCGCAGCAGTGCGAGGTCGGCGTCCGTCCAGGGCTCGATCTGTACCTGTGCTGTGCTCATGCCGGGGACGGTAGTGGTCCGTACGGGTAGGTGACCAGCGGTTTTGCAGGCATCCGGGGGTGCTGGCCGGGGTTCGGCCCCGGATCGGCCCCGGCTCGGCCCCGGCTCGGCCCCGGATCGGCCCCGGTTTGGGCCCGGCCGGGGTTCAGGCCTGGTCGGGGCCCTGGCCGGTCTCGGCGAGGGCGCGGGCGAGCTGTTCGAGGGCGGGCAGGGCGTGGACGACGGCGTCGCGGTCGGTGGGATCGAGGGTGTCGAGGGCGGTGGCGATGCGGCGCTCGTGGGCGCGCTGCCAGTCGTCGAGCTGGCGCCGGCCGGCCGGGGTGAGGGCGATGCGGGCGGTGCGACGGTCGCCGGGGTCGGCCTGGCGGTCGACGAATCCGGCGTCGAGGAGCTTGCCGATCAGCCCGCTGACGGTGTTGGGGGCGAGCCGCTGCCGGGCGGCGAGTTCGCCGACCCGCAGGGGGGCGGCGGCGAGGGTCTGGAGGAGTTCGACCTGCGCCATGGGCAGGGACTCCCACGGGTAGTCGGTGCGGATGCTGCTGCGCAGGGCGCGGCGCAGGCGGGTGACGGTGTCGGTGAGCCGCCGGGCGTGGTCGACCGCCGTTTCGGGGGTTTCGGTGGCGGGGTCGGGGACGTGTGGTGACGACGGCATGGCGGACAGCGTATCGCCTGGTACGGGCCGGTCCGGCGGGTTGTCCACCGTCGAGCGGGGGCCTCCCGGAACTCTGCGGGGCCTCGTGGAGCTCGGTGGAACTCTGCGGGCTCCCGTCGGAAAGCGAGCAGCTCGTAGAAAGAACATATCTGCGTCCGATATATTTGTGCCATGAACGCCACCGCCCTTGCCGCGCGGCTGCTCACCGAGCGGCCCCGGCCCCGCGGCATAGCCGGCTGGCGTCACGCCCACTGGCTGGCCGTCGGCACCGTCTGCCTCGGGGCCTTCCTCGGCCAGCTCACCGCCAGCGTCACCGCCCTCGTCTTCCCGGCCCTCGGCCGGCACTTCAACGCCGGCTTCGCGGCCGTCGAATGGGTCGCCCTCGCCTACCTCCTGGTGCTGGTCGCCCTGCTCGCCCCGGTCGGCTGGCTCTCCGACCTCATCGGCCGCAAGACCATGTACCTCGGCGGCTTCGCCGTCTTCGCCCTGGCCTCGCTCGGCGCCGGATACGCCGGAAGCCTCGGCGTGCTGGTCGCCTGCCGGGCCGTCCAGGCCGTCGGCGGCGCGATGATGCAGGCCAACAGCGTCGCCCTGGTGGCGCGCGGCGTCCCGGAGCACGCGATGCGGCGCGCGCTCGGCATCCAGGCAGCGGCCCAGGGGCTCGGTCTGGCGCTGGGCCCCAGCCTCGGCGGGCTGCTGGTGGAGCACGCCTCCTGGCGGTGGGTGTTCTGGATCAACGTGCCGATCGGGGTGCTGGGCATCCTGGCCGGATGGTTCCTGCTGCCCCGTACCCGCACGGGGCCCCCGCCCGCCGCCGGTGCCGGTGCCGGGAAGCAGCTCATCGCCGGTACCGGGGGCCCGCTCACCGCCGATCCCGGGACCCCGCCCGCAGGGGCCGCCGCGAGCCTGCCCGCTCCCCGCGCCGGGGGCGCCCCCCGCGCGAGTGCCGCCGCGAGCCCTCCCGCGACCGTGCCCGCCACCGCGTCCGGAGCCCGCTTCGACCTGCCCGGCCTGCTGCTGCTCACCGGCTCCACCACCGCGCTGCTGCTCGCCCTGTCCACCGCCTCCGGACTGCCGCTGCCCGGCTGGGCCGCCGCCGCCCTGCTGCTCGCCGCCGCCGTCCTCGCGCTCGCGCTGGTCCGGCAGGAACGGCGGGCCGCCCGGCCGATCCTGGCGCCCGGCCTGGTCAACACCCCCGGGGTGCGGTCCGGGCTGGTGGTTTCGCTGATCGGCTACCTGCTGCTGTTCTGCCCGCTCGTGCTCGGCCCGGTGCTGCTCACCGGCGCGGGCGTGCCGGTGGCCCGGGCCGGCTTGGTGATCACCCTGCTGCCCGCCGCGTTCGCGCTCGCCGCGACCGTCGGCGGCGCGCTGCTGCCGCGCGGCTGGTCGGACGTCGCCCGCTGCCGCGCGGGCGCGGTGCTCGCGGGCGCGGGGCTGCTGCTGTTCGCCCTGCTGCCGGTCTCCGGGGCGGCCGTGGCGGTGCCGCTGCTGCTCGCCGGCTACGGGCTGGGACTGCTGCTGCCCGCCAACAACGCGCTGGTGATGCGGGCGATCCCGGCGCAGTGCTCGGCGGTCGGCGGCGGCATGGTGAACATGGCCCGCAGCCTCGGGACGGCGCTCGGCACCGCGCTGCCCGTCCTCGGAGTCCATCTGGCGGGCCCGGCGTCCGGCGGCCGGACGGTGCTGCTCGCTCTCGCGGCGGTCGCGGTGGCGGCCGTGGCCCTGACCCGGCCGGTCCGCCAGGCCTGAAGCCGGGGCCCCTTCCCCTAAGCCTCCGAGCGGACGTTCAGCGCGTCCTGGGCCCGGTTGAGGCCGCGTCGCACCAGCGTGTCCAGCGCGTCCGCACACCGGTCCAACACCCCTGGCAGGGCGGCCTGTTCGCGGTCCGAGAACTTCTTCAGCACGAAGTCGCCGACGCTCTGCCCCTTCGGCGGGCGCCCGATGCCGAAGCGCAGCCGCACGAAGTCGGGGGTGCCGAGCACCTCGCCCACCGAGCGCACGCCGTTGTGGCCGCCGGGGCCGCCGCCGCGCTTGAGCCGTCCGGTGCCGAACGCGAAGTCCAGGTCGTCCTGCACGACCACCAGGTGCTCGACCGGGACGCCGTAACGCCGCAGCAGACCGGACACCGGCCGGCCGGACAGGTTGACGAACCACTGCGGCTTGGCCAGCACCACCCGGTGGCCGTCGACCTCGATCTCCGCCACCAGGGCGCTGATCCCGCGCCGTCGGAACCGCGCGCCGTACCGTTCGGCCAGCCGCTCCACGGTCAGGAAGCCGGCGTTGTGCCGGGTCAGCCGGAACCACGGGCCGGGGTTGCCCAGTCCGGCGATCAGCCAGGGTGCGGCGGGGGTCATCGGGAACTCCAGGGGCTTGTCGCGGACGCGGGACGGCCGGGGCACGGTACGCACGGTACGGGACCGTCGACCGCGCCCCGGCCGTCCGAGGACACGCGCAGTGGGGTGGGTCAGGACTCGGGCACGCCGGGTGCGGCGCCGCGCTCCGTGAGCATGTCGGTCATCAGCTGCACCTCCGAGGTCTGTGCGACCACCATCGACTGGGCGAGCCGCTTCTCGGCGTCGTTCTTCGCCAGGTCCACATAGCCCTGGGCCATTTCGACGCCGCCCTTGTGGTGCTGGATCATCAGCTGCAGGTAGGACACCTCGGCGTCCCGCCCGCTGAGCGAACGCAGCTTCGCCAGTTGGGTGTTGGTGGCCATGCCGGGCATCAGCGAACCGTCGTGGGCCTGGTAGTCGTGGCCCATCTTCATCCACGCCATCGGCTTGGCCGCCGAGTGCTGCGGCAGCCCCCACTGGTCGATCCAGCCCATCATCATCCCGCGCTGGTTGGCCTGGGTGTTGATGATGTCGAAGGCGAGGGTGCGGGTCGCGTCGTCGCCGGTGCGGTCCCGGACGATGAACGACAGGTCCACCGCCTGCTGGTGGTGGGTCGCCATGTCGCGGGCGAACCCGGCCTCGGGCGAGTCGTCCGCCGGGACGGCCACCGAGGCCGACCCGGACGCCGACGTCCCGCTCGCCACCAGGGCGGGCACCCCGAGGGCCAACGCGAGGGCGGCGGCCAGCGCGGCCGGCCACCACAGCCGCCGACGGGCCGGGCGCGGCGCCTCGGCCTCGTCCGCGAACTCCTCGCGGGCGGCGTGTTCGGAGCCGTCCTCGGGCGGCGCCGCGTCGGCGGTCACATCTGCCCCATGGTGCAGGAGGCGCCCGGCTCCTGGGTCTGCTTGCCCTGGACGTACTTGGTGAAGAACTGGTTCACCCGCGGGTCGCTGGCGCTCTCCACGATCAGTTGGGTGCTCCAGGCGTTCAGGGTGATGGTGCCCTTCTCGTCCGGGTACGGGCTCATCAGCGAGTACGGGGTGGTCTTGACCTTGTCGGACAGGGTCTTGATGTCGTCCGGCGTCGCCTTGCCGTTGTACGTCACCCAGACCGCGCCGTGCTCCAGCGAGTGGACGGCGCGCTCGTTCTCGACCGGCTGGTCGTAGACGTGGCCCATGCAGTCCAGCCAGATCGCGTTGTGGTCGCCGCCGACCGGCGGGGTCATCGGGTAGCTGACCTTGTCCTTGACGTGGGTGCGGCTCAGCTCGCCGAAGGTCTGCACGCCCGGGATGTCCGCGTTGGCGGCGGCCTGCTCCTTCTTCTTGCTCTGGTTGGCGTCCATGACGATCCAGGTGCCGGTGGCGATCGCGCCGATCACCAGCACACCGGCCGCGACCGAGGCGATGACCTTGTTGCGGCGGTCGCGGCGCTGCTCGCCGGCGCGCAGCTCGGCTATCCGGGCGCGGCGGTCGGTCGGGCCGGGCTTGCCGGACTGCTTGCTGGACTGCTTCGAGGCGGAACCCATGGTGGTTGTCCTTGTCCCCGCCGCGCACTGCTGGAGGCGCGGCGGTCAGCTGAAAGAAGGGGAGGGGCGGATCCGCCGGCGGATGCCGGGCGGTGGGTTCCGCTCAGGACCGGTGTACTTGCAGCTCGTGTAGATCGGGTGCCGGATGCGGACCGTCCAGCAGCCCGGCGGGCACCACCCTGGGCAGCGCCTCGGCTGCCGGCGCGAGCGGTGACGCGGCCGGCTGCGGATGCGGCGGCGGGTTCGGCAGCTGGGCGTCCTGCGCGCAGTACGGGTGGCTGGAGCAGCCGTTGTCACGGCGCGGCTGCCCGCCGTCGGCGGTGCACCACGTCCAGTGCCGCTGCTCCCCGGCGCGCTGGCGCTGGTCGGAGGCCTTGGCGGCGGGGCCGGCGTGCGGGACGTGACTGGCGACCGTCGTGACGGTGACGGTGACGGCGGCGGTGACGGTGGTCGGCGTCGGAGCGGCGTGCGCGCCGACCGCCTTCGACTGACCGGCGCACGGCAGCGTCGTGAGCAGCGCGACCAGCAGCAGGACCCACAGCACACCCACCGGGCGGCCCGCCGGTGCGGCCCTCCCCGGTCGAGGTGAGCTGGGGGCCGACGCGGTCATGCGCACATTTAATCAGCCGAACGAGTGAAGCGATGCCCCTCCTCCACCCCCATTTTCGGCCGCTCCCGGACCCGAACACCCCGGAAACGCCCTGCTCCGGGCACATCCGGCAAGCACGGACGGAACGGGACCGAACGCGGGGGTGAACCCGGGGGTGAACCCGGGGGTGGACGCGGGGCCGGATTCCCCGGTGAAACCCGAGGTGGGCGCGGTGGCCGGGAACGGCCCGGCGCTGACCGGTTGTCGCCGAAACCCGGACAGCGTCGTTGCACTTGGAGACAATGACGTCGAGTCCGGCCCCGCCGGGGGCGGCGCGACCACGGACCGACCAGGAGCCGCCAGATGAGCAAGCAGGGTGCCCCCGCACAGTCGCACCGGCCGGACGACGGCTGGTGGGACACGGTCTACGACGGCCCGGCGGGCACCCTCCCCGACACCCCGCACGCGGACCCCGGCGACGGCAGCGTCGACGACTGGTTCGACACGGCGGTCGGCCTCATCGGCCAGCAGCGCACGGCCGAACCGGAGTCGGTGCTGGACGCGGGGCCGGTGCTGGGCGTGGATCCGGCGTCGGAGTCGGCAGCGGTGCCGGAGCCGGAGCCGGAGTCGGCAGTGGTGCCGGCAGCGGCCGAGGTGCTGGAACGGGACAGCATCGACGACTGGTTCGACACCGCGATCGGCGTCATCGGACCCCAGCGGGCGGACGAGGAGCGGGTCTTCGCCCCTGACGTCCAGGAAAGCGAAGCCAACACCCTCCCCACACCGGTCTCCCTGGACAAGCCCGCCCCCGAGCCCGCGCCGCAACCGGAACCGGAACCGGAACCGGAACCGGAACCCGAACCGCAACCCGAGGCCGAACCGGAGGCCGCCACTGAGGAACCCGAGCCCGAGCCCGAGCCCGAGCCCGAGCCCGAGCCCGAAGCCGAGGCCACCGAGGAACCCGACGCCACCGCCACCGTCCCCGACCCGCGCCCGGCCGTCCGCTCGCCGCTCTCCGACGGCGCCCCCACCGTGCCGCACATCGGCGAGCGCCCGCCGACCTACGGGCCGGAGCCGACCGCCGTCCCGGAGGCGGACCCGGGCGTGCTCGGGGCACTCGTGCCGGACACCGTCCTGGAGGGCGCCCAGTACGGCCCGTCCGTTCTGCGCGCCGTCTCCGTCCGCGGCGACTCCGCCCGCTACCGGGGCGAGTCGCGGCGGGACGCGCTGCTGATCACCAGGTTCGGGGACGGCCCGGACGGGCTGCTGCTCGCCGTGCTCGCCGGCATCGACCGGACCGGCACCGCCGCGGACGAGGCGCTCGCCCCGGGGGCCGTCGCCACCAGCACCCGCGAGGCCTGCCGCCATCTGGCCGCCGCGGTCGGCCGCAGCCGCGAGGGCCTGGCCGCCGACCTGCGCGACGGCGCCCGGGACCGGCTGCGCTACGGCCTCCAGCGGCTCGCCACCGGCGCCGTCGCCCCGCTGCGCGCGCTCGTGCCCGGGAACGAGGAGGACGGCACGCCGTCCCCGGCCTCGCTGCACTGCCTGCTGCTGTCGCTCGACCCGGCGGTCGGCCACCGGGCGGCCTTCGGGGTCGGCCCGGGCGGGCTCTACCTGCTGCGCTCCGGCCACTGGATCGACGCCTACGCGGCCCGCCTGCTGCACCACCCGGACGGCCGGCAGCCGCCGGAGGAGCCGAGGCCGTTCCGCTTCCGGCTGGTCCCCGCCACCCCGGGCGACGTGCTGCTGCTCTGCACCCCCGGCCTGGCCAGCCCGATCGCCGACGAGCCGGCTGTCGCCCACTTCCTGTCCACCCACTGGGCCCACCCGCACCCGCCCGGCACCGTCGACTTCCTCCGCCAGGTCCAGGTCCGTGCCAAGGGCTACGCCGACGACCGCACGGCCGCCGCCGTCTGGACCGAATGACGACCGCATGACGACCGCGGGGCGGCTGGAGCGCCGCCGGCCCGCCGGTGCCGCGCCCGACACCCGGTCAGCGCACCCGGTCAGCGCACCCGTTCGGCGCACCCGGGGGGAAGGCGGCGCGCGGCGCGGAGCCGCGGACGGTGACTGCGGCCCGGAGGGCGGGCAGCACCCAGACGACCTGCACCGCGGCGTACCAGGGCGGGCAGACGCCCGGGATCGGTTGACGCCGATGAGGGCGATCGGCAGGACGACGGTGAGGGCGGCATGACCGACGACGACGACACCGACCGCCGCGTCCGCGCCGTCCTCACCTACCTGAGCAAGCCCTAGCCTGATCCGGGCCCCTCCCGCGGCGAAATATGTAGACCGACCGACAGATTTCCCGGCCGCGCGAGAAGTCGGCGGGCCCGACTTCTCGCGCGCTGCTCGCGCTTGCGGGTAGTGAATATGTAGACCGACCGACATATTTTTCCCTGGTCACGACCGCGCCGACCGCGCCGACGGGAGTGGATCGCGCAGGAAGTCGACCGGGCCGACTTCCTGTGCACCGCGCGCACTCACGCGCCCCACACGCCACGCGCCCCACACGCCACGCATCACGCGCGCGCATCGCGCCGTCGCGTCACCGAGGGAAATCTATAGACCGGTCGGTATATTTTCTCCCTCGCCGCCGCAGCCCCTGGTCAGGTGCGCAGGAGGATCGCGGTGACGGCGGTGGCCTGGGTGAGGGCGGCGGGGCGGTGGGTGCCGGGGAGGCCGATGGCGAGGGGGACGGCCAGGCCGTCGAGGAGGGCGCGGATCTGGGTGGCCCGGTCGGCGGCGGGCCCGGGGGTGAAGTGGCCGGTGGCGGTGCCCTCCTCGATGAGGGCGACCAGGTCGGCCTGCCAGGGCGCCTCGATCTCCTGTTGCCCCTGGCGGATCTCGGCGCTGGCGGGGGAGCGCCCCCACACCTCGACCCACAGGATCCAGCGCGGATCGCCCGCCCCGTCGGGCAGGTAGAGGCGCAGGTAGGCGTCGAGCCGCTGCCAGGGGTCGCGCGAGCGGTCGGCGAGGGCGTCGCGGCGCCGGGCCCCGAGCTGGTCCTCGCTCCAGCGGAGGGTTTCCAGCAGCAGCTGGTCCTTGCTGCCGAAGTAGTAGAGCAGGTGTCCGGCGCTCATCTGGAGCTGTTTGCCGAGCCCGGCCATGGTGAGTTTGGCGAGCCCGTGTTCGGCGATCGCGGCCCGGGCGGTGGCGAAGACCTCCTCGCGGGGGCGCGCCGGCCGGCGCGGGCGGGGGTCGGCCATGTGCGGTGCGCTCCCTCGGTGGTGCGGAGGTCGGAAGGCTGCCGGGGCGGGGGAGGTGCCCCCGCCCCGGCAGCCGGGTGGCCCAGGTGCCCAAGGTGGCCCAGGTACCTCAAGTGGCCTGGGATCAGACGGACTTCGGCTGCTGCTGCGTGATGCAGTGGATGCCGCCGCCGTTGGCGAAGATCTCGCGGGCGTCGACGAGTTCGACGGTGCGGCCCGGGTAGGCGCGGCCGAGGACGGCGGCGGCCTCCTGGTCGCGTGGGTCGTCGAAGGCGCACAGGATCACGGCGCCGTTGGCCACGTAGTGGTTGATGTAGGAGTAGTCGACCGGTTCGCCGTCCTCGTCCAGCAGGACGGTGGGGGCGGCCAGTTCGATGACCTCCAGCGCCCGGCCCCGGGCGTCGGTGGCGGCGCGCAGGACGGCGACGAGCTCCTGGCAGACCGCGTGGTCCGGGTGGGCGGGGTCCGGCTGGACGTGGGCGACGACGACGCCGGGGCGCACGAAGGAGGCGACGATGTCGATGTGCCCGCGGGTGCCGAACTCGTCGTAGTCGCGGGTGAGTCCGCGCGGCAGCCAGATCGCCTTGGTGGTGCCGAGGAAGGCGTGCAGCTCGGCCTCGACCTCCTCCTTGGTCCAGTCCGCGTTGCGGCCCTCGCCGAGTTGGACGGTCTCGGTGACCAGGACGGTGCCCTCGCCGTCGACGTGGATGCCGCCGCCCTCGTTGATCAGCCGGGAGGCGAAGCGCTGGACGCCCGTCAGTTCGCTGATGTGCTCGGCGATGTGCTGGTCGTGGTCCCAGCGGGCCCAGGACTGGGCGCCCCAGCCGTTGAAGATCCAGTCGGTGGCGGCCAGCGAGCCCTTGCCGTCGATCAGGAAGGACGGGCCGATGTCGCGCATCCAGGCGTCGTCGAGCGGGCGCTCGACGATCTCGACCTGCTCGGAGACGTACCGGCGGGCGTCCGCGGTCTCGCCGGTGTTGACGACCAGGGTGACCGGCTCGTACCGGACGATGGTGTTGGCGACGGCGGCCCAGGCCTCGCGGCCCGCGTGCAGGTTCTCGGGGGTGTCGAAGGTGGGGTTGGCGGTGGGGAAGGCCATCCAGGTGCGGTCGTGCGGGTGCCACTCGGCGGGCATCCGGTAGCCGAGGGAGGCGGGCGTGGGGGTGGTCATCCGGGAGTCCTAGTGGGGGGAGGCGTTCGGCGGAGGTGTCAGCGGAAGTGTCAGAGGAAGTAGAGGCGGCTGAGCGAGACGCTGTCCGCGGGTTCGGAGCGCAGCGGTTCGCCGTCCAGCGAGACCAGGCCGGTCTGGGTGACGTCGACGCGGCCGACCCGGGCGTTGCGGACCATGTCGCGCGGGCCGATGCCGCGGGTGTTGCGGACGCCGACGCGGCGGCGGCGGGTGGGCAGCCCGTCGGCGGGGCGGTCGAGGTAGGCGCCGTCGGCGGCGGCCTGGGCGACGAAGGCGACCGAGATGTCGGCGGCGGTGGCGCCGTGGGCGCCGAACTGCGGTCCGAGGACGAGGGGTTCGCAGGTGTCGGTGGAGGCGTTGGGGTCGCCGACCACGCCGTAGGCGGGGAAGCCGGCCTTCAGGACCAGCTGCGGCTTGGCACCGAAGTGGTCGGGGCGCCACAGCACGATGTCGGCGAGTTTGCCGACCTCGATGGAGCCGACCTCGTGGGAGAGACCGTGGGCGATGGCGGGGTTGATGGTGAGCTTGGCGATGTAGCGCAGGACGCGCTCGTTGTCGTCGCCGCTCTCGGTGGTGCCGTAACCACCGTCCAGGGGGCCGAGTTCGGCCTTCATCTTGCCGGCCATGGCGAAGGTGCGGCGGACGGTCTCGCCGGCGCGGCCCATGCCCTGGGCGTCGGAGGAGGTGATGCCGATGACGCCGAGGTCGTGCAGGACGTCCTCGGCGCCCATGGTGCCGGCGCGGATGCGGTCGCGGGCCATGGCGGCGTCGCCGGGCAGGTCGGTCTTGAGGTCGTGGGCGGAGACGATCATGTCGAAGTGCTCGCCGAGCGCGTCGCGGCCGAACGGCAGGGTGGGGTTGGTGGAGGAGCCGATGACGTTGGGCACGCCCGCCATCTTCAGCACGTTGGGGACGTGTCCGCCGCCGCAGCCCTCGATGTGGAAGGCGTGGATCGTCCGCCCCTCCAGCACCTTGAGCGTGTCCTCCACCGACAGGCACTCGTTCAGGCCGTCGGTGTGCAGGGCGACCTGGACGTCGTACTCCTCGGCGACGCGCAGCGCGGTGTCCAGGGCGCGGGTGTGGGCGCCCATGTCCTCGTGGACCTTGAAGCCGGAGGCGCCGCCCTCGGCCAGGGCCTCGACGAGCGGGGCCGCGTCGGAGGACGAACCGCGGCCCAGGAAGCCGATGTTGACGGGCCAGGCGTCGAAGGCGTTGAAGGCGTGGCGCAGGGCCCAGGGGGAGTTGACGCCGACGCCCCAGACCGGGCCGAACTCCTGGCCGATGATCGTGGTGACGCCGGAGGCGAGGGAGGCCTCCATGATCCGCGGCGAGAGCAGGTGGACGTGGGTGTCGATGGAGCCGGCGGTGGCGATCATGCCCTCGCCGGAGACGATGGTGGTGCCGGTGCCGACGACGACGTCCACGCCGTCGAGGGTGTCGGGGTTGCCGGCGCGGCCGATCGAGGCGATCCGGCCGCCGATCAGGCCGATCGAGGTCTTGCGGATGCCCTGGATGGCGTCGATCACCAGGACGTTGCTGATCACCACGTCGCAGGTGTCGCGGACGGCGGCGGCCTTGAGGTGCAGTCCGTCGCGGGCGGTCTTGCCGAAGCCGGCCAGGAACTCCTCGCCGGGGGCCTGGGAGTCGGACTCGACGCGGACGATCAGGCCGGAGTCGCCGAGCCGGATCCGGTCGCCGGCCCGGGGGCCGTGCACCGAGATGTAGTCGTGGGGGGTGATGGACGTCATGACGGCACCTCCGCGTCGTCGAAGGTGGTCAGGTAGCCGGTCGCGCGGGCCTTGGCCAGGGCGGCCTCCTTCGCGCCGGGCGCGTCCAGCGGGCCGTCGACCAGGCCGGCGAAGCCGATCGCGACGCGCTCGCCGCCGATCGGCACCAGGCCGACCTGGACGGTGGCGCCCGGGTCGAAGCGCACCGAGGAGCCGGCCGGGACGGCCAGGTGGGTGCCGTAGGCGGCGGCGCGGTCGAAGGCGAGGCGCGGGTTGGCCTCGAAGAAGTGGAAGTGCGAGGTGACCGAGATCGGCACCTGGGAGGTGTTGTGGACGGGCAGCAGCACCGTCTCCTCGACCGGGTCGTAGCCGGCGCCGTCGCCGATCAGCGCGCCGCCGGGGGCCTCGTCGCCGAGCGAGCCGGCGCCCCGGAACGGGTCGTTGACGACGGCCAGGCGGGTGCCGTCGTCGAAGACGGCCTCGACCTGGACGACGGTGACGACGTCCGGCACGCCGGGCAGCACGTCGGCGGCGGTGAGCACGCTGCGGCCGGCCTCGATGGCCTCGGCCAGGCGCCGGCCGTCGCGGGCGGCCTCGCAGACGGTGTCCGCGATCAGGGCGGTGGCCTCGGGGATGTTGAGGCGTACGCCCCGGGCGCGGCGGGCGCGGGCCAGTTCGGCTGCTGTGAAGATCAGCAGCCGGTCCCGCTCGGTGGGGGTCAGTCGCACGGTTCCTCGCTCGCGGTCGCCGGGGGAGGGGGTCGGCTTTCGGGGGCGATGTTAGAACGTCGTTCAAACATCTCGGGCCATTGAACCCGGACCGGGCCGCCGTGTCCAGCGTTGCCGGTCCGCAGGGGTTCGGCCCGCCGGGCGCGCGGCGGGGGTGAAGCCCCGGAGCGGCGGGGGCGGAGCCCCGGAGGGGAGGGCGCGCGGCCGGGGTGCGCCGGGCGCGCGGAGCAGGACGGGGCCCGGCGCGCGGCGGGGTGCGACGGGGAGTGGGAGGGCGGCGCGGGCCGGCGCCCGGGCGCTGGGTGTGCGCGGGATCGGGCGGGGGCGGACTCGAAAACAGGCTCTGCGCTTCGCAAACCTGTCCGGCGCGGGCAGTTGGATCACGTGAACCTCCCCGTGCCCCTTTCACCCCACGTGATCGGACGCACACTGTTGCAAACGCCGTCAACTGGGCATGAGGATGGGTGGTCAGAACGTGGGGGCCACCCGGCCGGCGGGGGATCCGGAGGCGGGGGCTCGGATTCGAGGGCGGGGGCATGTGTTGATGGACGGTCAGTCGCGATTCCCGCGGCAGCGGACGAGTTCGGGTGACGCCTACCGGTCCGGGCCCGCCCCGGGCGCGGCCGGCGGCACCGGGACGACCCTGCCGGGCACCTCGGCCCCCGGCTGCGCCCTGCACCGCCGGCTGCACCTGACGCTCGACCCGGCCGACCTGGTCGCGGTCGGCTCGGTCCGCCGGCGGCTGCGGACGGCGCTCAGCCACTGGGGGGTGCCGGAGCTGTCGGACACCGCCGAACTGCTCTCTTCCGAGCTGGTGACCAACGCGCTGCTGCACACCGGCAAGGGCGCGGTGTTCGACGCGGTGCTCGGGTCGGACCACCGGCTGCGGATCGAGGTGCAGGACGGCACGACCCGGCTGCCCGGCCGGCGCCGCGATCCGGACGCCGAGTACGCGACCTCGGGGCGCGGCCTGCTGCTGGTGGAGTCGCTCGCGGACGCGTGGGGCGTGCAGCTGCGGGGCGACGGCAAGGTCACCTGGTTCGAGCTCGCCCTGCCCTGAGCCCGGCCGCTCGCGGGGCACGGGCACGGAGCGCGGGCACGGAGCGCGGGCACGGAGCGCGGAGCACGGGCCCGGGGCGCTCGGGGCGCGGGGCATGTGGGGGTACGCAGCCCGCCGCACCGTTCGCCGTCGATTCATTCGCCTTCGAAGCATGCCCAGAACAGAAGGCGGAGCGGAAGATTTCCGGCCCGTTACCATTGCCGCTCGGCCCAACATTGGACAGGATGGTGGGAATGTGTGTCCACGTGCGGGAAGCAGCGGGGAGACCGAACCTCGACCGACCCCGCCCGTCGACACCGTCCGATCCAGCACCACCCATCACACCGCCACGCGGCCCGTCCGGACGGTCGGCGCGGTCCGCCACGGCAGCGGCAGGAGCAGCATGCCCACTGAGCCCGAGTCGCCGGGGCCGGCGCTTCCATCCGGTGCGCCCACCGCCGAACCGCAGCAGGCAGCCTCCACCCACACCACCGGTCCGAACCCCGCCGGTCCCGCTCCCGTGACGGTCGACCAGCCCCCCGCCGGCCCCACCGCGGCCGGGCCGGGCCGGGCGAAGCCGCCCGCGCAGGCGGTGCGCCGGCCCGTGCCGCGCCCGGCGCCCGCGCTCGCCGCCGGACGGCTGGCGACGGTGCTCCCCGGCAGCCTGCCGCCCGCCTCCGCGGACACCATGCCGGACTGGCTGGAGCCCGCGATGGCCGCCAACGGCATCGGCTCCTTCGACTGGGACATCCGCCGCGACGTCCTGGAGGGCGACCACCGGGCCTGCGCGATCATCGGCCTGGACAGCATGGACCAGGGCCGCTTCGACCGCACCGCCGGTTCCTTCCTGGCCCTGCTGCACCCCGAGGACGCGCCGGTGGTGCGCCGCCGGGTCGAGCGCGCGGTGGCCGAACTGGGCCAGTGCGGCGCCTACTACCGCACCGTCGGGCCCAATGGCACCATGCGCGCGGTGCGCTTCCGCGGCCGGGTGCTCGCGGACGCCTTCGGCCGGGCCTCGCGGATGGTGGGCTTCGTCTGGGACGCCACCGTCGAACTGCACAAGCGCGACCGCGCCGACCGGATGGCCCTGCTGCGCGAGGAGCGCTCCCGGTTCATCAAGGAGGCGGCCCGCGCCCTCTCCGAAGCCGTCACCGTCCGCGACGTGGCCCGGGTGTTCACCGGACTGCCGCTGCCCGGACTGCCGCCGGACGGCCTGGTGCTGGCCTCCTTCGAGGCCGGCCGGGCGCAGGTGCTCGGCGCCTCCGGCTACCGGACCGAGGCGCTGGCGGTCTGGGACCGCACGGTGCTGCCGGCCGGGCACCCGGCCGCCGAGGCGGTGCGCCACCGGGCGCCGGTGTTCATCCCGACCCGCGAGGAGTTCCGCGCGTCCTACCCCGAGGTCTGGGAGCCGACCAGCCGTACCGGGCGCGGCTCCTGGGCGTTCCTGCCGCTGGTGGCCAGCGGGCGGGCGATCGGCGTCTGCGTGGTCAGCTTCGACGACGAGCGCGAGCTGGACGCGGACGAGCGCACCCTGCTGTCCACCCTGGGCGGGCTGGTCGCCCAGTCCCTGGCCAGGGCCCGGCTGCACGACGCCGAGCACGAACTGGCGGCCGGCCTCCAGCGGGTGATGCTGCCGCGCACCGTGCCGTCGGTGCCGGGGGTGACGACCGCCGTGCGCTACCTGGCGGCCGGCTCCGGCCTGCAGATCGGCGGCGACTGGTACGACGTGGTGCCGCTGCCGGGCGGGCACGTCGGCCTGGTGATCGGGGACGTCCAGGGCCACGACGTGCACGCTGCCGGGATCATGGGCCAGCTGCGGATCGCGCTGCGCGCCTACGCGGCCGAGGGGCACCCGCCGGCCGCGGTGATGGCCCGCGCCTCCCGCTTCCTCGCCGACCTGGACACCGACCACTTCGCGACCTGCGCCTACGCCGAGGTCAACGTGGACTACGGCGTGGTCTACGCCGTCCGGGCCGGCCACCTCGACCCGGTGGTGCGCCGGGCGGACGGCACCGCCGCCGTGGTGCCGGTGGCCGGCGGGCTGCCGCTGGGCATCGACCCGGACCAGGAGTACCGGGTCACCCGGTTCAGCCTGGACCCGGGCGAGACGGTGCTGCTCTGTACCGACGGCCTGGTCGAGGCGCGCGGCATGGACCTGGACGAGGGCATCGCCCGGCTCACCCGGGCGCTCGCCCGTCCGCTGCCGCCCGCCGAGGAGGCGGCCCGCGACCCGCTGGAGGACCTGGCCGACCGGATCGCCTCCCAGGCCGCCGACTCCAGCGAACGCGAGGACGACATAGCGCTGCTGCTCCTGCGCTGGGACGGTCCGGCCGGCGGCCTGGCCGCCCAGCAGCTGCGCCGCCGGATCGGCCAGGCCGACCTGGCGCGGATCTCCGAGGTCCGGGCCGAACTGCGCGACGCGCTGCGCCGCTGGGGCGTCGCCGAGTTCATCGACACCGCCGAACTGCTCTCCTCCGAACTGGTCACCAACGCCATCCGGCACACCGACCGGGACGCCATGTTCACCGCCCGGCTCTACCGGGAGCCGGCCTCGGACGGCGGCCGGGCCCGGCTGCGGGTCGAGGTGGAGGACGAGTCGGACCTGTGGCCGACCCGCCGGACCCCGGGGGAGCAGGCCTCCTCCGGGCGCGGGCTGATGCTCGTCGAGGCGCTGGCGGACGCCTGGGGCGTGGAGCCGCGCGGCTCCGGCAAGCGGATGTGGTTCGAGCTCAGCGGCACGCCCGCAACCTAGGTCCGGTCACCCGAACTGCTGCTCCAGGTCCTTCAGTTTGCGCTCCAGCGAGTCCAGCCGGGGCAGCGTCACGGTGTCCTCGTCGACGGTCAGGTCGATGGTGCGCCGCTCCGGGCGGGCGGGCAGGCCCGGCTGCGCCACCGTGCCCTCGGCGGGCACCACCGCGCCCTCGGCGGCCTCGACCTCGCGCGGCCCGGCGGGCCGCTCCGCCGCGGGCCCGCCGGCTATGGCGGGTTCCGAACCGGACTCCAACTGCCGTGCGCCGCCGCCGCGACCGCGCCAGGCGCTGTTGCTGCGGCTGATCGCCCGGATCTCCGCCCGCTCGCGGCGGCCGGCCAGCCTGCGGCGCTCCCGCTCCACGGCCCTCTCCCGCTTGTCCTCGCGGACCTCGTCCACCGCCTCGTCGAGGCTGCGGACGCCTTCCAGGAGCATCAGCGACCAGGCCGCGTAGGTCTCGCGCGGGGCGCGCAGCCAGCGCACGATGCGGATCTGCGGCAGCGGGCGGGGGACGAGTCCCTGCTCGCGCAGCGCGGCCCGGCGGGTCTGCTTGAGCGCCCGGTCGAACAGGATGGCCGCCGAGAGGGACATGCCGGAGAAGAACTGCGGGGCGCCGGCGTGGCCGAAGCCGCGCGGGGCGTGCACCCAGTTGAACCAGGCCGAGGCGCCGGCGAACAGCCAGACCAGCAGCCGGGAGCCGAGCGCGGCGTCACCGTGGCTGGCCTCGCGGACGGCGAGCACCGAGCAGAACATCGCGGCGCCGTCGAGGCCGAACGGCACGAGGTACTCCCAGCCGCCGGACAGCCCGAGGTTCTGCACCCCGAAGCCGACCAGCCCGTGGAAGGACAGCGCGGCGGCGACACCGGCGCAGCAGAACAGCAGCGTGTACGAGGCGCCGCCGTACAGGGATTCCTTGCGGCGGCGCCGTTCCTCGGAACGCTCCCAGGAATCCGGCCCTCCGGCGGCGGCGGATCCCCGGCTCCGGACCAGGGCCACCAGGAGCGCGCTGACCAGCAGCCCCGCACCTCCGGTGACGGCCCAGCCGAGCGGTATGTCGGACAATTTCATCGCCGGAACCAGCCTCGCTTTCCTGCGTCGCGTTCCTGCGTCGTGATGGCGGGGACCATCATGGCGGATGCTCGGCGGGGGAATGGCCGATTCGGTGCCAATGCGCTGAGTAGAGGGATTTCTGACCCCGCGACAATCGCATTTTCTTATGCATTTGAAGCGGGTTATTCCCGGAATTCCGGGCTTTCCGGATCCGGCCTCGCACGTGTTTTCGTCAACCCCGCATGACGCGGGGGCAGCCGCCGCAGATGTCCTCCGGTTGGGCGGTGTACACGAGGCAGCAGCTGGCCCGGGCCCGGTCGGTGCCCGAAGCATCCCCGCACCCGGCCGCCGGCGCGGCGAAACCGGCACCCGGGGTGAAGGGGGACGGGGCCGGAGCGGGGCCGCCGGTCACGCCGGGCGCGCACGCCGGTGCCGCCGCCGCGCCGCCCGCCTGCGGGGGCTCCAGCAGCGCGGACAGCTCGGCGCGCGCCCGCTCCTGCTCCCCGAGCAGCCCGCCGGCGTACCAGAGCCCCTCCACCGCCGCGTCCGTGGCCATCGCCCACAGCACCCGCGGCCCGCGCCGCACCTCGGGCCGGAAGGCGGCCAGCACCGGTTCCAGGAACCCGCCCAGCGCGCACCGCAGTTCGGTGGCCAACGCGTTCGCGTCCGGCACCGTACGGGCCTGCGGCACGCCGCCCGCCGGGTCGTCGGGCAGACAGGCGAACGCCTCCGGGCGGACCGTCAGCTCCACCCGGTCGGCACCGCGGCGCACCGAGACGTCCTCCGGGCCGAGCAGCAGGACCCGGCGCTCCAGGAACCACGGCAGCGTGAACAGCAGCGAGAGCGGCCACACGACGCGGTGCAGGCCGAATCCGGCCGCCACGTCCGGGCGCAGCGGCCGCCCGTAGCGGGCCAGGCCCTGCCGGGCGTCGTGGGCGATCAGCTCGCGGACCGCCTCGGGCCGGGTGGTCAGGTCGGCGGCGGGGATCCAGCCGTCGCCGCGGCGGGGCGGGGCGCAGCGCACCCGCAGGACGGGGGCGAGCGCGGTGAGCCGGTGGTACGAGGTCGCGCCGGGGGCGTCGGCGGGCGGCGTGGGAGTGAGGGCGTGCGCCTCGGTGGTGCGGGGGGCGCACGGCGTGGGGCCGGGCCGGGTGCTGCTCGCGGTCATGGGCGGGCCCCATCGGGTCGACCGGGGACCGCCCATGGACCGCCCGGCGGTGCCCGGTCGGGGTGGTGGCCCGCCCGGGCCCGGCCGGACCGGGGCATGGCGGTGCCCGGGGAACGGCAAGGCGAACCCGGCCGGGGTACTGCTCACCCCGGCCAGGTTAGGCTCACCTTAGCTGATCGTCCCCCAGGTCTCGCGGGTGATGCGCCCGTCCGGGGGAGGCCCCGGCGTGTGGGCCCCGTCCGGGGGGAGCCCCGGCGTGCGGGCCCCTTCCGGGGCAGGCCCCGGCGTGCGGGTGGTGCCCAACTGGCGCGCGAGCCAGACCGGCACGCCGCCCAGGGCGTGGACGAGCCGGGCCGCCTCGGCGCGCAGCCGGGCGGCCTCGGCCGGCTCGGACACCTCGGCGAGCGCCGCGAGCGCCGGCGCCACCCCCACCGTGAAGCCGAGTTGCTCGCGCAGCCGCAGCGAGGCGTCGAAGCCCTCGCGGGCGTGGTCGCGGTCCCCGCGGGCCAGGGCCAGTGCCGCCAGGTGGCGCCAGGTGTACGAGCGCAGCAGTTCGTCCCCGCGTTCGCCCGCGCCGTCGTGCGCCCGGCGGTAGGCGATCCAGGCGGCGCCGCGGTCGCGCAGCAGGTTCTCGGCGACCAGTCCGCGCCGGAAGTCCAGCAGCGGGCGGCCCGGCGCGTCCGGCGGCAGCAGTGCCGAGGTGCGTCCGAGCGCGGCCTGCGCCTCGTCCAGTCGGTCCCGGGGGCCGAGCACGCTGGCCACGTACGCCAGGAAGCCGCGGGCGCAGGCCGCGGCCGCGCGCTGCTCGGTGCTGGCCACCACGGCCTCCGCGAGGCGCAGCGCCTGTTCCGCCTGGGTCCACTGCGCGGCGGTGAACAGGCACTGCTCGATGAGGAGTTCGGCCCGTGCCAGGGCCGCCGTCGGGTCCTGTTCGGCGGCCGGGCGCAGCAGTTCGGCCGCCTCCTGCCAGCACCCCCGGGACCTCAGTCGCCACACGGTGTCGCCCGGCTCCTCCGCTGCCGCCCGCCCCCGCCCGTTCGGGCCGTTCGGGCCCCATCCGTGCTCTGACAACGCCACCTCCTTGTGTGCGCCATCCAGCGGGGCGCGGCCCTGCCCGGCGTCGCCGCCGTCGACTGTCGGCGGCACGGCGACGGCAGCGCAAGGGCCCGCGCTGTGGCGGCAATTCAACACGGGGGTGAGCTTGTGCACCAGATCACGAGCGGAGGTTCTTGCATTCGCGGGGGAAATGATCTAGGGCCTGGCCTGATCCACAAGGCACGCCCTGGCGGACGCGCCCCGGCGGCCTCCGGTCGGTCAGGACGTCCAGCCGGTTTCCATCAGGGCCTCGGCGGCGCCGTTGGCGGGCTGCGGCACCCCCGCCAGGTCCAGGCTGAACAGGGCGACCAGCAGCTGTTCGCCGCGCACGGTGGCCTGGTGCGAGTAGCCGGCCAGGGTGAACATGGCGGCGGCCATCTCCTCGGCGTGCAGGGTCTGCAGCCACAGGCACTCGACCGACTTCACGTCGGCCGGCTCGGTCCAGGTGTCCACCTGGGCGACCATCCGGCTGCCCAGCAGGGTCACCCCGTCGCGCTCCTGGGCCTCGGTCAGCTCCAGGTCGTCGAAACCGAGCCACTCCAGGTAGCGGGCGGCGGTGAAGACCGCGTCCTGCGAGGTGCGCACCGGGTGCGGGCGGAACGGCGCGCGGTGGCGGAAGGGCTTGGGCTGGCCGCCGGAGCCGCCGGGCGGGGCGGGCACCGGGGCGCCCATCGGGTGGGCCGGGTACGGGCGGGAGGACTGCGGGCCGGGGGTGGCGAGCGGGCCGGCCGTGCCGCCGCCGAGCCGGGTGGTGCGGTCCACCGGCAGCCGGACGGTGGCGCCGCAGTTGCAGGTGAACTCGGGCTGCGGCCACTGGTCGGAGCGGCCGCAGTGCGGACAGCGCATGCTCAGCCAGGAGTCCTCCCAGGAGCGGAACCGCACCTGCACCGGCACCCCGCCGCGCAGCAGCGGCACCTTCAGCGAGGCGCCGCACGGACAGGGCAGCGACGGCGGCTCGTAGAGGTGCTCGCGGCGGCAGGCGGGGCAGCGGATCGCCCGGGCGCCACCGCCCGCCCCGTGCCCTGGCCTCGCGGGGTCGTGTCCGGTGAAGTCTTCGGGCAGTCCGGCCATCGCGGGCTCCGTCCGTTCGAGTCGGGTGGTGGAACGGTTTCCATGCTCCCCGAAACGTTGGGTCCTTGGCACGGAATGGGGCAATCCTCAGGGTCGGATCAGGGGTGTGCGCCCGGCCGGTTCCCACCACGGGTGCTTCGGACACCCCGGTCGGCGGGGTGCGGTCAGCCGGCGGACCAGCGGGCCAGGTCGGCGGGGGTGTCCAGGTCGTCCGGGACGGCGACGTCGGCGCACTCGACCAGCGTGACCGCGCCCGGGTGCGCGGCCAGCAGGGTGCGGGCCCCGGCGTCGCCGGACGCGCCGGCGGCCGCCTCCGCGAAGTGCCGGGCGCCGATCAGCACCGGGTGCCCGCGCCGTCCTCCGTAGGCCGCCGCGGCCAGTTCCGCGCCGGCCCGGTGCGCGGCCAGCAGTCGGGCCACCGCGGCCGCGGTGACGCCCGGGGTGTCCACCAGCATCACCAGCACCGCCGACACCTCCGGCGCCAGCGCGGCCAGCCCGGCGCGCAGCGAGGAGCCCATGCCGCCCGCCCAGTCCGGGTTGGCCACCAGCCGGCAGCCCGGCAGGTGCGCCGTCGAGCGGACGCGTTCGCCGGCCGCGCCCAGCACCACCGTGACGTCCGCGCAGCCGCCCGCCCGCACCACCGCCACCGCGTGCTCGACCAGCGGGCGGCCCGCGTACCGGATCAGGGCCTTGGGCCGCCCGCCGAGGCGTCGCCCGCCCCCGGCGGCGAGCACCAGCGCGGCAACGGGCCCGGTCGGGTCTTCGGTGGTCTGCATGGGCCCAGCCTGCCCGCCGGTGCCGCCGCCGCGCAGCCGTACCAACCCACAGTTGTACGAATGCACAAGGGGAACCCGCAGGTGGTGGCCGCCCCCCGGCGGTTCGGCCGCTGGTCCTGCGGCCCGCCGGCCCCTGTACTGGGTCGATGAACACCGCACCGCGCCCGCTGCTGGACCGTTTCGGCCGGGTCCACACCGACCTGAGGGTCTCGCTGACCGACCGCTGCAACCTGCGCTGCACCTACTGCATGCCGGCCGAGGGCCTGGACTGGCTGCCGAGGGCGCAGACGCTGGGCGACGACGAGGTGGTGCGGCTGGTGCGGATCGCGGTCGGGCGGCTGGGGATCGCCTCGGTGCGGCTGACCGGCGGGGAGCCGCTGTTGCGGCGGGGCCTGCCGGAACTGGTGGGGCGGATCGCCGCGCTGGGGCCGGAGGTGTCGCTGACGACGAACGGGATCGGGCTGGCCCGCACGGCGGTGGCGCTGCGGGCGGCGGGGCTGGAGCGGGTGAACGTCAGCCTCGACACGCTGCGCCCGGAGCGGTTCGCGCGGATCACGCGGCGGGACCGGATCGCGGACGTGTTCGCGGGCCTGGCGGCGGCGCGGGCGGCGGGGCTGGGGCCGGTGAAGGTGAACGCGGTGCCGGTGCGCGGGGTGAACGAGGACGAGATCCCGGAGCTGGCGGCCTTCGCGGTGGAGCACGGGTACCGGATGCGGTTCATCGAGTCGATGCCGTTGGACGCGCAGGGCGCCTGGGACCGTTCGGCGATGGTCACCGCCGCGGAGGTCCTGGAGCGGCTCGTGGAGCGCTTCGACCTGCTGCCCGTGGGGCGGCGGGGCAACGCCCCGGCGGAGGAGTGGCGGGTCGCGGGCACGGACGCCGTCATCGGGGTGATCGCCTCCGTGACCCGCCCGTTCTGCGGGGGCTGCGACCGGGTCCGGCTCACCGCCGACGGCCAGTTGCGCAACTGCCTGTTCGCGACGGAGGAGTCCGATCTGCGCGCGCTGCTGCGCGGCGGTGCCGACGACGACCGGATCGAGGCGGCCTGGCGGGCCTCGGTGGCCGGGAAGGGGCCCGGACACGCCGTCAACTCCGCCGGCTTCGTCCGGCCCGACCGCCCGATGTCCGCCATCGGCGGCTGACGCCCGGGGTGTGAGCTTCGACATGGTCGGCGGGGTTCGCGTGGCGTCGCCTTGACCTGCTCTCGGGGTGGCTGATCTGCTGGTTCGCCGTCAACCCGCCCCAGATCCCGGGAGTTATCCGTGCCCGCCCGCCGCACCGCCCTGTCCGCCGCCACCGTGTTCCTGATATGCGCGCTCGCGCTGGCCGGCTGGCTGCTCGGCGGCCGTGACCACAAGAGCGGCGACTCCGCCGCGCCCGCCGGGGGCCTGGGCACCAGCCCGCTGCAGAACCCGGACGGCACCAAGCCCGGCCTGGCCCCGCTGACCACGCCGGAGGAGCAGAAGGCGGGCCGGGACGTGATAGCCAAGGTCGCCACCGCCGCCGCCGGCCCCAAGGACGGCTACGACCGCAACGAGTTCGGCCCCGCCTGGACGGACAACGTCGACGGCGTCCCGCTCGGCCACAACAACTGCGACACCCGCAACGACCTGCTCGCCCGCGACGGCACCGCCGTCGAGCGCAAGGACGGATCGAACTGCGTCGTCACCGCGATGACCATCTACGACCCGTACACCGGCAAGAACGTCCAGTGGACCAAGCAGCAGGCCACGAAGATCCAGATCGACCACGTGATGCCGCTGTCCTACGACTGGCAGCTGGGCGCCGCCAAGTGGGACAAGGCCAAGCGCGTCCAGATCGCCAACGACCCGCTCAACCTGATCCCCGCCGACGGCTCGCAGAACGGCTCCAAGGGCGACTCCGGCCCGGCCACCTGGCTCCCCGCCAACACCGCCGTCCGCTGCTCCTACGCCGTCCGCTTCGCCCAGGTCTCCCTGAAGTACCAGCTCCCCGTCACCGCGGCCGACAAGCAGGCCATGCTGCAGCAGTGCGGCGGCTGAGGAATCGTTACGGCAGGTGCTGGTGTGACGGCAGCGGGCGCCGGGTGGTATTCGTGGGCGGTGCACTCGTCGAACCCCCGGCGCCCGCTCCGCGCCCTGCTCACCGTCGCCCTCCTCGTGCTCGCCGCGGGCTGCACCGGGCCGTCGGACCCGGGCGCCCGCCGGCCCGGCACCGCGGCCGCGGCCGGGCCCCAGGACCTGGTGCCCGGCACGGCCGCCCCCGCGCTCGCGGCCCTGTACCTCCAGCCGCTGGACTGGAAGGACTGCCCGGACCGGCCCGAGCGCCCGGCCGGGGAGCCGGTCGCGCAGTGCACCGGACTCAAGGTCCCGCTGGACTACGCCGATCCGGGCGGCGAGACGATCGACGTCGCCGTCTCCCGGATCCGCGCCACCGAGGCCGACCGGCGGATCGGGGCACTGGTGCTCAACCCCGGCGGGCCGGGCAACTCCGGCGTGGACCGGGTCGTCTGGGGCTGGGAGGACTACCGCGGCACCCTCTCCGACCACTTCGACCTGGTCGGCTTCGACCCGCGCGGCGCCGGCCGCACCACCCCCGTGCACTGCCTCGACGACCGCACCCGGGACGAGTGGACCAGCACCGACGACCCCGGCTACGACCGCGGCCGGGTGCTCGCCGACGCCTGCCAGGCCCGGTACGCCACGCTGCTGCCCCACCTCTCCACCCGCGACACCGCCCGCGACCTGGACGTGCTGCGCGGCGCCCTGGGCGAACGGCGGCTCGACTTCCTCGGCAGCTCCTACGGCACCTACCTGGGCGCCCTCTACGCCGAGGAGTTCCCCGCCCGCACCGGCCGCCTCGCCCTGGACGGCGCCTTCGAGCGCAGCCTCGACCCGGTCCGGATGAACGTCGAGGCCGCCGCCGCCACCGAGACCGCGCTGCGGGACTTCGCCGCCGACTGCGCGGGCCGCGACGGCTGCCCGCTCGGCCGCGACCGCGCCGCCGCCCCGCAGCGGCTCGCCGACTTCCTGGACGGCCTGCGCGCGCACCCGCTGCCCGCCGCCGACGGCCGCCGCCTCACCGCCACCCTGGCCTGGAACGGCACCCTCGACACCCTCTACGACGGCCACCGCTCCTGGGAGCGGCTGCGCCAGGCCCTCGACCCGGCGATCACCCGCGGCGACGCCGCCGAACTGCTCGCCCTCGCCGACGGCGCCAACGGCCGCGCCGAGGACGGCGGCTACTCCACCGCGGCGGACGCCTTCGTCGCCATCAGCTGCGCGGACGCCCTGATGGCCCCCGGCACCGGGGACCTGCGCACCGACCGCGCCGAACTCGCCGCCCGCGCCCCGCTGATGAGCCGGCACGACACCTCGGCGGCGCTGTTCGCCCCGGACTGCCGCTCCTGGCCGTACCGCACCGCCGAACGGCCCGCCCGGATCCGGGCCGAGGGCAGCGCCCCGATCCTGGTGGTCGGCTCCACCGCCGACCCGGTCACGCCGTACCCGTGGGCGCAGCGGATGGCCTCCGCCCTCGCCGACGCCGTCCTGCTCACCCGGGACGGCGACGGGCACACCGGCTACGACAAGAGCGGGTGCGTGCGGGACGCGGTGGCCGCGTTCCTGGTGGACGGCACGCTGCCCGCCGCCGGGACGCACTGCCCGTCCGCCTGACGGGAGCTGACGGGGGCCGGCGGGAGCTGGCCAGGGGCAACGCGAAGGGGGCGCACCGCCGGCTGCGGTGCGCCCCCTGGGGTGGGACGGTCAGGAGGTCGGACGGTCAGGACGTCGGGGCCGTCAGGTCGTAGAAGGTGGTGGAGCCGACCGTCTTCGCGGTGAAGTGGCTCGTCACCCAGCTCTCGATCTGGGAGGTCTCCGACTCCTTCTCCCCGGTGTCGCCCCGTCCGCTCTCGGCCCCGCCGAAGCCGCGGTGGGAGCCGCCGGCGATGAACCAGTGCACCTTGCCCTCCTGGACGTACTTCTGGAAGCCGGCCAGGCTGAGCGAGGGGTCGGTGCCGTTGAAGCCGCCGAGGGCCATCACCGGCTTCCCGGTGGCGAGTTGGTAGCTGGCGGCGTTCTGCGAGCCGCTGGTGGCGGCCGCCCAGGTGTACTGGTCGGCGTTCTCCTTGAGCAGGGCGGAGGCCTCCTCGCTCACCTTGGTGCCGCCGAGCAGACCGCCCATGCCGCCCGCGCCGCCCATGCCGCCCGCTCCGGGGCCGCCCGCGCCGCCCGGGCCGAAGGCGCCGGGATCCTCGCCGCTGCCGGGGTTGCCGGTGTCGGGGTTGCCGGTGTCGGGGTTGGCGCCCGTGCCGCGCTCGCGGTGACCGTTGCCGCCGCCCGGGCCCTTGCCCGAACCGCCGCCCGGCCAGCCGCCGTTGCCGCCGTTGCCGCCGTTGAAGCCGCCCTGGCCGCCGTTGCCCCCGCCGTTGAACCCGTTGCCCCCGCCCTGGGCGCCCGGCCGGCCGCCGTTCTGCCCGCCGCCCCCGCCGGGGAAGCCGGGTGCGCCGCCGTTCTGCCAGCCGCCGTTCTGCCCGCCGCCGTTCTGGCCGGGCTGGAACGCCCGCCCGTTGCCCGGGAAGCCCTGCCCGCCGTGCCGGCCGCCGCCGCCCGGGCCGGAGGCGCCCTGGACGGCCGGCCCGGCCGTCACGATGGAGCCGCTGTGCGCCGTGCCGACGGTGTCCACCGCGTACGCGGCCGGCCCGCCGAGCGCCGCCGCCAGGCCGAGCAGGCCGGCGACCGAGGCGATCCGGGCCCCGAGCCGCCCGTCGGCCCGCCCGGCCAGCTGTCCGGCGACCAGCGTGGCCGCCGCCACCAGCCCGCCGACCAGCACCGCCCAGCGCAGCCAGGGCAGGAACTCCGCGCTCCGCCCGAGCAGGACGAACGCCCACACCGCCGTCACCGCGAGGGTGCCGGCCAGCACCAGCGCCCACGGAAGCCGGTGCCGGGCCCGCCACAGGCCGTCCACGCCCATGCCGACCAGCGCCGCGACGGCCGGGGCGAGCGCCACCGTGTAGTACTGGTGGAAGATCCCGGACATGAAGCTGAACACCAGCGCGGTGGACAGCATCGCGCCGCCCCAGACCAGGAACGCCGCGCGGGCGGTGTCGGTGCGGGCGTAGCGGCGGGTCGCCCACAGGGCGGCGACCAGCAGGATCAGCGCGGCCGGCAGCAGCCAGGCGATCTGTCCGCCGATGTCGCTCCCGAACAGCCGGGTGAGGCCGCTCTGGCCCCAGCCGCGGCCGCCGCGCATCGCCCCGGCCGGCAGGTCGAGCCCGGCCGGGAGCCGCCCGCCGCCGCCGACGCTGCCGGTCTCGTCGCCGTTGATCCGGCCGAGGCCGTTGTAGCCGAAGGTGAGGGAGAGGAAGCTGTCGTCCTGCGAGCCGCCGACGTACGGGCGGGCTGAGGCCGGCAGCAGCTCGACCACCGCGACCCACCAGCCGCCCGCGACCACCATGGCCGCGCCCGCGAGCAGCAGCTGCCGCACCCGCCGCCAGAGGCCGGTGGGCGCGACGACCAGGTAGACCAGCGCGAAGGCGGGCAGCACGAGGAAGGCTTGCAGGGTCTTGGTGAGGAAGGCCAGGCCGAACATCGCCCCGGTGAACACCAGCCACCGGGTGCCCGCCGCCTCGATGGCCCGTACCAGCCCGTACGCGGCCAGGGTGAGCAGCAGGGCCAGCAGCGCGTCGGGGTTGTTGAAGCGGAACATCAGCGCCGCGACCGGGGTGAGCGCCAGGGCGGCCCCGGCGAGCAGGCCGCCGAGCGGGGAGAAGCGCCGGCGCACCGTCGCGTACACGACGCCGACGGTGGCGGCGCCCATCAGGGCCTGCGGGGCGAGCACGGACCAGGAGGACAGGCCGAAGACCCGCACCGAGAGGGCCATCGGCCACAGCGACATCGGGGGCTTGTCGACGGTGATGAAGTTCCCGGCGTCGGAGGAGCCGAAGAAGAAGGCCTTCCAGCTCTGGCTGCCGGCCTGGACGGCGGCCGAGTAGAAGGCGTTGGCCCAGCCGGAGGCGCTCAGGCCCCAGAGGTAGAGGACGACGGTCGCGGCCAGCAGTGCCAGCAGGGCCGGGCGCACCCAGCGCGGGTCGTCCGCGCGGCCGCGCCAGGCGCGGGCGGGGAGGGTGCGCAGCCGGCCGGACCAGGAGGCGGGGCCCTTGGGGCCGGTGGGCGGCAGGGGCTGCTCGGGGAAGAGCGGCGCCGGGTCCGGCCGGGCGGGGTCCGGCTGCGGCACCTCCGGCGGCGGGAAGTCCGCGGCCTCGGGCCACGGTTCGCCGGCCGGAGTGGAGTAGCTGGTCGTGGTCATGCGCCATACCGTGCGTGGTGTGGCTGAGAGGAGCGTGAGACGAGGCTGTGAGACGGGTGTGATCTGCGGGGCGTTCGGGTGATCGGGTGATCGGGCGGGCCGCCGGGGGATCGGTCAGGCGGCCTTCGGCGTGGTCAGGCGGCCTTCGGCATGGTGAGGTGCTGGCCGAGCCACTCCAGGGCCGGGGGGATCTCCCGGGTCCAGGTGTGGAAGTTGTGGCCGCCGGTGTCCAGGGTGATGGTGGACAGCTTGGTGGGGGCCTTGAAGGCGCCGACCATGGCCTGGGTGTCGGCGTAGTTGTTCTCGTCGTAGCTGGTGGTGAGCAGCAGGGAGACGGGGGCGGCCGGCTGGTTCTTCAGCCGCCACAGCAGGTCGTTCTGCTGCTTCAGCTGGTCGTTGCCGCCGAAGAGGTCGCCGGTGGTCTCGTCGTGCGCCGCGCTGTAGTAGCCGGAGAGCGCGACCGCCGCGCGGTAGGAGTCGGGCTTGCGCATCGCGAACTTGAGCGCGCAGTAGCCGCCGGTCGAGTTGCCGATCACGGCGCGGCTCGCCGGGTCGGTGCCGAGCCGGTAGGTGGTGGCGAGCGCCTTGGGCAGGTCGGTGGTGAAGAAGGTCTCCGCCTGGGGGCCGCCCGGCACGTCGACGCACTCGGTGTCCCGGTTTCCGACGACCGTGGGGCGCATCATCACCAGGACGGTCGGCGGCAGCTTCTTCTGCTCGATCGCAGTGAGGGTGGAGGCCGGGTACTGCATCAGCGAGATCAGCTTCTCCGGGGTGCCCGGGTAGCCGGTGAGCACCAGGGCCATCGGGAACCGCTGCTGCGCGTAGTCCGGCTGGAAGTACTGCGGGGGCAGGTAGACGAACGCCTCGGTGCTCAGGCCGGTCGAGGCTCCTTTGACGGCGACCTGCTGGATCAGCCCGGAGCGCTCCCGGTCGGACCCCTGGGCCGAGTAGAACTTCTGCTCGCCGGTGACGGCCACGGAGGCGTTCGGCGTGTGGTCGACGACCGTGCCCGGCTTGCCGTCGGTGCCGAGCAGGTCGCTCCAGGAGCTGTAGAAGCCGAAGTAGCCGTTGGCGATCAGGCCCATGGCGACCAGCACGGCGATCTGGGTGGCGAGGAAGGCGCCGAGCCGGCCCGTCCAGGACTTCCAGCCCTTCCCGCCGAAGCGCGGCCAGAGCCACATGGTGGCGCCGAAGACGAGGATCGCGACGAGCGAGGCGACGATCTGGAGGGGGAGTCCGGTGAGGCTGAGCACGCCCCGATCGTAGTTGACCTCGATCAGCGCCCCCGGGCGCCCCCTGCGCGCCCTCCGCGCGCCCTCGGAATCCGGTTGACCGCGCAGGGCGGGCCCGCCAGCATGGCGGCGGACACGTGCACGCTGTGTGCGCGGGGCGTCACGGGGGCGGGATTCATGAAGTCCATCACCAAGGCCGGTCTGGCCGTCGGCACGGTACTGCTGCTCGCGGCCTGCTCCAGCGGCACCGGGGGCGGCGGGGGGAGTGCCGCGGGCGGGCCGTCCACCGGCGCGGCCCCGGCCCCGCCCGCGCCGACGCGGACGCCGACCCCCACCCCGACGCCGCCGCCGTACGGCCCGGTGCTCGGCACGAACATCGACCCGGTGAACACCGCGCTCGGCCAGGTGGCCGGGGCCAAGACCCTGGGCGACCTCGACGGCGTGCTCGGCGGCATCGCCACCAGCGCGCGGACGGCCGGGCGGAGCCTGGGCCTGGCGGACGAGCCGGCCGCGGTCACCACGGCGCGGACCGAGCTGGTGGCGGCGCTGACCTCGCTGGCCGCCGACGCGACGAAGGTCCGCGGCGACATCAAGAGCAGGGGCGTCTGCGCGGTGGGTTCCGCGCAGGCCGAGCTGGGCGCCTCGGAGGGCCTGGCGGCGGTGTCGGCGGCCCTGGCCAAGATGGCGGCGGCCGGCTACCCGACGACCTTCGCCGTCCCGCAGACCCCGAAGCAGCAGTCCCGTTCGCTGGACAACGGCACCCTGGTGCGCGAGGGGCGGCTGCGCGGCCAGGGCGTGTTCAAGGTCGACAACGGCGGCAGGGGGGACGCGGTCGTCTCGCTCGCGCTGAACGGCAAGTCGGTGCACTCGGTGTACGTGACCAAGGGGCAGAAGGCCAGTATCGAGGGCGTCGAGGACGGCACGTACGAGGTGTACTTCGCGGGCGGGGTGGACTGGGACTCCGACGCGAAGGCGTTCACGCAGAGCTGCCGGTTCACCAAGTTCCAGGACACGCTGGCGTTCGAGACCGGGCGCACCGCGACGTCCTGGTCGATCACCCTCCAGCCGACGGTCGGCGGCAACGCCAAGACCGACGAGGTGGGAGCGGACTCCTTCCCGCAGCCGTAGCCGTAGCCGCAGCCGTAGCCGCAGCCGGAGCGGGCGGGCCGACGGGTGGACATGACGCTCCGGCGGGCGGGCACGGCCGGTGCCGTGGGGTGCCATCGCGCCCGCCCTTAACGGGCATACCGGGGCGGATGGTTGCCGCCCCGGGCCGCAACGGCCGATTGCCGTCGGCGAGTTCGGCCAATACGGTTGACCACTTGAAGTGACCATGGCACTTTCGTGCGGCGCGGGCCTCGGCGACCAGTCGTACACCCCGCGATCCCCCACAAGGAGAGCCATGTTCAAGAGACTTGCCGCGATGGCCGGCGTCGGCGCCGTCGTCGCGGGCGGGCTGACCCTCGCCGCCGTCCCCGCGCACGCCGTCCAGGCCAGCGACCTGACCTCCACCATCGCGCTGAGCAACTGCTCGGCCTCGCTGGTGCGTTACCCCACATCGGTGGCCGGCGACCGGGCCCTGATGCTCACCAACGGCCACTGCCTGCCGACCATGCCCACGGCCGGCCAGGTCATCCAGAACGCGAGCGCGAGCCGCAGCGGCACCCTGCTGGACGGCGCCGGCAACAGCCTCGGCACCGTCCAGGCCGACAAGGTCGTCTACGCGACCATGACCGGCACCGATGTCGCGCTCTACCAACTCACCGACACCTACGGCTCGATCAGCTCCAAGTACGGCGCCACCGCGCTGACCGTCAACGACACGCACCCGACCGACGGCGCCGCGATGTACATACCCTCCTCGTACTGGAAGCAGGTGTGGAACTGCTCCGTCAACGGGTTCGTGCCCACCCTGCGCGAGGACCAGTGGACCTGGCACGACTCGCTGCGCTACAGCTCCGGCTGCAACACCACGCACGGCACCTCCGGTTCGCCGATCATCGACTCCGCCAGCGGGCGGATCATCGGCATCAACAACACCGGCAACGACAACGGTGAGATGTGCACCCTGGACAACCCGTGCGAGGTCGCCGCGGACGGCACCACCACGGCCACCAAGGGCCAGAGCTACGGTGAGGAGACC
Organism: Kitasatospora sp. NPDC088264; assembly: GCF_040685715.1. Lineage (NCBI taxonomy): Bacteria > Bacillati > Actinomycetota > Actinomycetes > Kitasatosporales > Streptomycetaceae > Kitasatospora > Kitasatospora sp. NPDC088264. The sequence continues at coordinate 49,564 of NZ_JBFBIR010000017.1, read as the reverse complement.
TACTGGTTCACCACCTGCCTCGGCAACGGCCGGGTCATCGACCTCAACGTGGCCGGCTGCCTGCTCACCAAGCCGGCCGGCAGCGGCGCCGTCTCCGTCAGCAGCCCCGGTGACCAGTCGACCGCGGTCGGCGGTGCGGTGAACCTCCAGATCAACGCTTCCGGTGGTACCGCGCCGCTGTCGTACAGCGCGACGGGTCTGCCGGCCGGGCTGGCGATCAACGCGTCGACGGGTGCGATCACCGGTACGGCCACCACGGCGGGTTCGTCGAACGTGACGGTGACGGTGAAGGACTCGGCGGGCAAGTCGGGTACGGCGAGCTTCACGTGGACGGTGACCGGTGGCGGTGGCGGCACCTGCACGCCGGCGCAGCTGCTGGGCAACGCGGGCTTCGAGACGGGCTCGGCGGCGCCGTGGACGACCAGCTCCGGCGTGGTGGACAACAGCTCCTCGCAGGCGGCGCACGGTGGTTCGTGGAAGTCGTGGCTGAACGGCTACGGTTCCTCGCACACGGACACGCTGGCGCAGACGGTGACGATCCCGGCGGGCTGCAAGGCGACGCTGAGCTTCTGGCTGCACATCGACACCGCTGAGTCGGGCAGCACCGCGTACGACAAGCTGGCCGTGTCGGTGAACGGGACCACGCTGAAGACGTACTCCAACGCGGACGCCGCGGCGGGTTACCAGCAGCGGACCTTCGACCTCTCGTCCTACGCGGGCCAGAGCGTCACCCTGAAGTTCACCGGCACCGAGGACGCCTCGCTGCAGACGAGCTTCGTGATCGACGACACCTCCATCCAGACCGGCTGACGCACCACCAGCACACCGTCCGGCCCCGGGGATCCCACACCCCGGGGCCGGACCGTGCGCGCCGGAGGCCGCCCGGTGTCACGCCCGGCGGGCGTCGGCGATCACGGCCGGGGTGGTGCCGAGCCACCAGGTGGGGTTGGCGGTGCCGTCGGTGGTGCGGCCGTCGCTGTGGACGTAGTGCCGGACGTCGCGGCCGGGCTCGGCGAGCTCGCCGTTCAGGGCGCGTTCGACCCATTCGGCGCCGAAGCGGAAGACCTCGGCGGCGGTGCCGCCCAGCGGGTGGAACTCGTTCTCGTAGACGCGCATCTCCTTGGGCGCGCGGATGCGCTCGTAGTTGGCCAGGGCCTGCTCCAGCACGGTGAGTTCGTCGAACTCGCCGATGCCGTAGACGACCGGGCAGGCGATCTCCCGGACCAGGTCGCCCAGCGGCATCCGGGCGACCAACTCGGTGTCGAAGGCGTCCTCGTCGGTGTAGCCGGCCATGTACATGTAGTTGTTCTTGAAGGTCGGCTGGGCGCGCTCGAAGATGGTGGTGAAGTCGCCGGTGACGGCCTCGAAGGCGGCCAGCGCGGCGAGGCGGCGGTCGGTGGCGGCGGCGCGCGAGCCCCAGTAGCCGCTCATCGAGATGCCGAACATGCCGATGCGGGCCGCGTCGACCTCGGGCAGCGAGGCCAGGTGGTCGATGTAGCGGCTGATCGCGCGCTCGTAGTTGGTGAGGTCGACGGTCAGCCCGTTGGCCCGGCTCTCGCCCTGGCCCGGACCCTCGATGGACAGGGCCACGATGCCGCGCGAGGTGTAGTACCGCTCCGCCGCGTGGATGTAGTCCTCCTTGATCATGTCCATCCCCGGGCCGAGGATCACCGCGGGCGCATTGCGGACCTCACCGGCCGGCAGGTGCAGCAGGGCGAAGATCTGCTTGCCCTCGAAGTCGAGGACGACGCGGCGCACCCGGTTGCCACGCAGCGCGCCCAGGCGCTCCACGCAGTGGTTGGCGTGCTCGCGGAAGGCGAGCTTGCGCGGGTCGGCGGCGTCGAAGATCGAGTACTGCGCGCGGCCCCACATCACCGAGGCGCGCACGTAGAGGTCGGCGGCGGTCTGGGCGAAGCCGCCGCGCTCGTGGTGGGCGGCGCGCTCCTCGGCCTGCCCGGCGATGGTGGCCCAGGCCTTGGGCAGCATCACGCCGCTCTGCACCAGCGCGAAGACCTTGTCGAAGTCGGTGTGGTCGTGGCCGAGCTGCTCCAGGGTGCCCTTGGCCTGGGGGTGCAGGGCGTCGAAGCCGCCCTGGGCGAGGGCGATGTCCAGGGCCCAGTTCTGTCCGGTCGAACGAACGGTCATGACGGGTGTCCTCCGTGTCGATAGGGGGCTCGGTGGCTGTGCCGCCGAGTCGCTAAGTACTTATCTATTAAGTACTTAGGATATTCTGTTGTCAACCCGACCGTCGATACGAGCCGCGGAGGCCGCCCCCATGTCGCAGCCCCAACCCACCCCCGCCCGCGAGCAGGCCCTCGACCAGCTCGCCCGCGCCGCCTACAGCCTCAGCGCCGCCGACTCCCGACTGCGCGGACGCGCCACCCGCACCCCCGGCGCGCTCTCCCTCACCCACGCCCGGGCCCTGCGCGTCCTGGCCGAGACGGGCCCGCTGTCGATCGGCCAGCTCGCCGCCGCCACCGAGACCACCAGCGCCGCCACCACCCAGCTGGTCAACAGCCTCGCCACCGCCGGCTACGTCACCCGGGAACGCCCCCCGGGCGACAAGCGGTCCGTCCTGGTCGCCCTCACCGACGCGGGCCGGCGCCGCCACGACGAACGCCAGACCACCCTGGCGCAGGCGCTCGACACCGCACTGGCGCACCACGACGCCCCCGCCCTGGACGCCGCGACCGACGTGCTCCGGCAGTTGGTCGCCATCTACGACCGGCTCTGACCGGGAGGGCCTACCCTGCGGAAGGCGCGGCAAGGTCGCGCGAGGCCCTTCCTGGAGGCGAGCGCCCGTGACCAAGTACGTGATCGCGCCGGCCGTGGCGCTGCGCCTGGCCGGCGAGCGGGCCGTCATCCCGCAGGAGCACCGGCTGCTGGCCCCGACGCTGCTCCGCTCGCAGGTGCTGTCGCTCCTCTACCAGGCCGTCCGCCAGGGCGGGCTGACCAGGGCGGAGGCCGACCGCCGGCTGGACTACCTGTGCGCGTTGAGGATCCGGCTCCTCGGGGACCGCGTCCTGCAGTCCACCGCCTGGGGGATCGCCGAGCGCCTCGGCTGGCCCGACACCCTCGACGCCGAGTACATCGCGCTGACCCGGCTTCAGGCCGACGCGTTCATCACGCTCGACCTGGAGGTCGCCCGCGCCGCCGAGGAGCTGGTGGCCGTCGCCCCCGTCGAGGCCCTGACCGCCTAGGGCGCGGCCTCCGCCGACCCGGCGCGAGGGCCCCCGACCCGCCGGGCCGTCACGGGGCCAGGGCGGCGGTGACGGCGGCTTCGGCGTGCAGGCGGGTGGTGGGGAAGGTGGGGACGGGACTGTCCTCGGGGCGGACGAGCAGTTCGATCTCGGTGCAGCCGAGGATGACCCCCTGGGCGCCGGCGGCCACCAGTTCGTCGATCACCCGGCGGTACGCCGCGCGGGACTCCTCGCGGACCAGGCCGAGGCACAGCTCCTGGTAGATCACCCGGTGGACCAGGGCGCGGCTGTCGGGGCCGGGGACGAGGACGTCGAGGCCGTGGGCGGCCAGCCGGCCGCGGTAGAAGTCCTGTTCCATGGTGAAGGCCGTGCCGAGCAGCCCGATCCGGTGCAGTCCGGCGGCCCGGACGGCGTCCGCGGTGGCGTCGGCGAGGTGCAGCAGCGGGACGGGGGTCGCGGCCGCGACCTGGTCGGCGACCTTGTGCATGGTGTTGGTGCAGATCAGCAGCAGTTCGGCGCCGGCCGCCTCCAGGGACCGCGCCGCGCCGGCCAGGATCTCGCCGGCCTCGGTCCAGCGTCCGTCGGCCTGGAGCCGTTCGATGGCGGCGAAGTCGACCGAGTACAGCACGAGCGGCGCGGAGTGCAGGCCGCCGAGGCGGTCGCGGGTGAGTTCGTTGAGGAGGCGGTAGTACTCGGCGGTGGATTCCCAGCTCATGCCGCCGATCAGGCCGAGGGTCTTCATGCCGCCATTTATAAAGCAATAAGGGAATTGAAAGCAAAGGTATAAGGATTACTTGGAATCGCCCTGCGGAATCCAGCGCGGCACGCGGTGCTGCCATTCCCGGGCGAACACCACCGAACCGGCCTCCAGCGCGCGCAGCTGCACGATGCTGAGGAAGTGCCCGGCGTCGCAGCGCAGTTGGGTGCGGGTCTGGACGGTGACGTCCCAGCCGATGTCGGGGCGTTCGAGGCGCACGGTGTGGTCGGTGCGGGCCTGCGCGCTGAGCGGGGCGTCGGTGAGCACCCGGTAGGCGGTGACGGTGTGCTCGTCGCGGACCAGGCCGTCGGGGTGGGTGCGGCTGCCGTCGGTGGCGGGGGAGAGTTCGGCGCGCCATTCCCGGCGGCCGATGTCGTGCACGGTGACGTGCTCGGGCCGGGCGGTCAGCGGCTCGGTGCGGTGGATGTCGAGCGGCTCGGGCAGGGCGGGGGCCTCGAAGGCGACGGGGGCGGCGCCGACGTCGGCGGCGAGGTGCCGGGTGGGCAGGGTGAGGGCGGAGCGGGACGGGTCGAGCGCGTAGCCGGCGTCGTCCGGGGTGGGCCACACCCACGGCCAGTAGACCGAGGAGAGGGCGAGCCGCAGCCGATGCCCGGCCGGGAGGGTGCCGGCGCAGGCGGCGAGCTCGACGTCCGCGTCGGGGCCGGTGGCGACCAGGACGCCCCGGGTGAGCAGCGTGGAGGTGCCGTCCGGGCCGACGGCGCAGAGCCGGGCGGTGATCTGGGCGGGCGGGCCGCCCTCGCGCAGGCGCAGCCGTACGGTCGGGGTGCCGAGCACTTCGACCGGTTCGGGCAGCGGGTGGGAGTCGAAGCAGACCGAGCGGCCGTCCTCCTCGCGCTGGTCGGGCGGCTGGTCGGCGGGGCGGCCGAGCGGGACGTAGGCGCCGGCGTTGAGGCCGGTGTGCTGCGGGGAGCGGACGCGGACGTGGCGGTCGTCGGAGGCGGTGCCGGCGGTGCGCAGCGGGCCGTCGAGGCCGTAGTGGATCTCCCGGACGTTGGGGGAGGGCCAGGTCTCCTCGCCGGTCCAGCGGGTGCCGATCCAGCTGCGCAGGGCGGGCTCCGCCAGGGCGCCGGTGTCGAGGTCGCGCAGCCAGTGGTCCCACCAGCGCAGGGTCTCGGGGAGGGTGTCCTCGGGCAGGCCGTGCGGCCAGGGGCCGAGCAGGGCGCGGGCGGTGGGGGAGGTGGCGAGCAGGCGCAGCACGAAGGAGCAGGACGGGTCGCCCCAGCCGGCGACGGCGAAGGTGGGGGCGGGGACGGGGACGGTGGTCTCGCCGGCGGCGAGCCAGGCGTCGACGGGCGGGTCCAGGGATTCGAGGCGGGCCAGCCAGTCGGTGCGCCAGGCGTCGCCGACGTGCCGGGGGTCGGGCGGGAGGGCGGCGTCGGCGACCAGGGCGGTGAGCCGGGTGTGCAGGTCGGCGGCGAGCAGGGCGCCGCCGAGGCGGTGGCCGCCTTCGGGGCAGACGGTGACCACGGCGCCGACGGTGTCGGGGGCACGGGCCGCGAGCAGCAGGGCGGTGGTGCCGGCGGCGCCGACGCCGAGCAGGCCGACCCGGCCGCTGCACCAGGGGCGGCGGGCGAGCCAGTCGAGGACGGCGGCGCCGTCGTCGAGCTCCTGGCCGCCGCCGGGTTCGCCGGGCAGGCCGTCGGAGTTGCCGTGGCCGCGGGTGTCGACGCGGACGGCGCCGTAGCCGTGGCCGGCGTACCAGGGGTGGCGGCGGGCGTCCTCGGCGGCGGTGCGGTCGGTGAGCCGGCCGGCGGAGTACTCCAGCACGGCGGGGACGGGTTCGTCGCTGACCGGGCGCCACAGCCGGGCGGCCAGCCGGGTGCCGTCGGGCAGCGGGATGCGGACGTCCTCGCGGGTGGTGCGGAAGGGGTAGGACGGCATGGCCGCTCCCATCGGATCCCGGGCCGGTGAGCGCCGGAGGGCCCGCGGCGCGTACGGGGAGCGCGCCGCGGGTGTCGGCATCTCGACCCTAGGGGAGGAATCGTCCGATTTCCTGACGAAGGCTGCGCGGCGGTCGCGGTCCGCCGGTCGGCGCGGCCGGGTGGAGCCCGGCGCGAGCGGGCGTGTGCCCGCCGCCGTACGCCCCCCGTCCGCGCCCGCGTGCCCCTGTTCGCCGCGGTCCGGCATTTGCACATGACTTGCAACTGCTTCCCCGAGGGGGGAAAGATGGCCCAGCTTCGCCCGGACCACCCGAAAGGACCACAGGATGTCCAGCCCCGCCGCAGGTGCCTCGCCCGTCAGATGGCGTGACCGGCTCACCCGGGAGGAGTGGATGCGCCTGGCCGGGATGGGCGGTTTCATCCTCGTGCTGCACGTCGTCGGCTGGTTCACCCTGCTCGCGCTGGTCGCGCCCGAGCACTACGACGTCGGCGGCCAGGTGTTCGGCGCGGGCATGGGCCTGACCGCCTACACCCTCGGGATGCGGCACGCCTTCGACGCCGACCACATCGCGGCGATCGACAACACCACCCGCAAGCTGATGGGCCAGGGCAAGCGGCCCCTGTCGGTCGGCTTCTGGTTCTCGCTCGGGCACTCCTCGATCGTCTTCGGCCTCTGCGCGCTGCTCGCCTTCGGCATCCGCTCGCTCGCCGACCAGGTGGAGGCGGACGACTCGACCCTGCACACGATGACCGGCCTGATCGGCACCACCGTCTCCGGGACGTTCCTGCTGCTCCTCGGCCTGATCAACCTGGGCGCCTTCAACGGCATCCTCAAGGTGTTCCGCCGGATGCGCGTGGGCGAGTACGACGAGGCCGAGCTGGAGCGCCAGTTGGAGCGGCGCGGGCTGATGAACCGCATCCTCGGCCGGGTGACCAGGGCCGTCACCAAGCCCTGGCACATGTACCCGGTCGGCCTGCTGTTCGGCCTCGGCTTCGACACCGCGACCGAGGTGTCGCTGCTGGTGCTGGCCGGCGGCGCGGCCGCGTTCTCGCTGCCCTGGTACGCGCTGCTCACGCTGCCGATCCTGTTCGCGGCCGGGATGAGCCTGCTGGACACCATCGACGGCTCGTTCATGAACTTCGCCTACGAGTGGGCCTTCTCCAAGCCGGTCCGCAAGATCTACTACAACCTGACCGTCACCGGCCTGTCGGTGCTGGTCGCGCTGGTGATCGGCCTGGTCGAGCTGATCGGCCTGCTCGGCGAGAAGCTGGACATCACCAGTGGCCCGATCGCCTGGATCGGCGGGCTGGACCTCAACTTCGTCGGCTACGCGATCGTCGGCCTGTTCGTGCTGACCTGGGTCGGGGCGATCGCCTACTGGAAGTTCGGCAAGGTCGAGGAGAAGTGGTCGGCCGGCCTGGCCGCCGCGGCCGCCAAGTCGGAGTAGCGATGGGGCGGAGGGGGCGGTGACCGGAGTCCGGTCGCCGCCCCCTCGGCGTTCCGGGGCCTACCGCAGCGCGGCGAGCACCGCGTCCGCCATCACCTTCTCGCCGGTGGCGTTCGGGTGGAACGGCACGGCGGGCGAGCCGGGCAGCGCGCCCTCGATCCAGCGGTCGTCCGAGCACACGTCGTGCCCGGCGGTGGGCGTGGCGGTGTCGACGTACGTCGCGCCGCCGGCCGCCGCGGTGCTCCTGAGCGCGGCGTTCAGCTTGTCGAGCACGCCGTGCATGTACTCGACGTCGCCCGGGGTCACGGGCTGGCGCAGGATGCACGAGCGGCCGTCGGCGGGCAGCACGGACGGGTAGCCGACCAGCAGCACCCGGGCCCGCGGCGCCTTGGCGTGGATGCGCCGCAGCGTGTCGGCGACCTGCGGCGCGATGCTGCCGGTGATCCGCTCGGCCAGGTCGTCGTCGCCGTACTGCCAGGACCAGCTGCGCCAGTCCCAGTAGCCGTGGTGGTAGACGTCCTTGCAGGGCGTGCCGAGCGGGTTGACGACCGCGCCGGCGATGCAGGTGGCGACGAGTTCGCCGAGGCCGAGGTCGCTGGCCGCGAGGTCGTTGCCGCCGATGCCGAGGGTGACCAGGTCGGTGTCGGGGGTCACCGCGTCCAGCTGCGGGTCGTTGACCCGGATGAAGGCGTCGTACTGCGGCTGCGTCATGGCCTTGACCTTGGCGGCGGCGCAGGTGACGTCGGTGTACGCGCCGGCCTTGAGGGCGGCGGCGACCAGGTGGCCGTAGTTGCGGTCGGAGCGCAGACACAGGCCGGCCGACTGGCCGGGCACGCCCGCGCCGGCGGCGTAGGAGTCGCCGAGCGCCACGAGGTGCTTGGGCGCCGGGGTGGCGGCCTGGGCGCTGGTGGAGGTGAGCGCGAGGGCGGCGCCCAGTGCGACGGTGGCGAGTGCGGTGGAGCTGCGCAGGCGTCGGGGTTTCCGGGCAGGGGGGAGCACGGTTCCTCCTGGGGGGAGAGAAACGACGGGTGGGGGTCGTGCCGGGCCGCGGCTACTCGCAGGTAAGTTACTTGTTGGTTTCGTGGACGTCCATGCCGTGCGCGGAAATTTCCGAAATTCCGTCAGATCGCATTTCGCATTTCGCTCCGCCGTGTATCGAGGACATTTCCGAAACGGTGTGGAGCGGAATTGCCGCAGTCGGTTGTTACCGGCCGGTTGACCGGACGTCACCGCAGGCCGCAGTATCGGGCGCACAGCGACGGCGCCCACCCCGCGCGCGCCGTCCCGCTCGCCGCGACGGAGGACTGCGCATGGCCCTAGACGCCGACGTCATCGTCATCGGAGCAGGACTCGCCGGACTCGCCGCCACCGCCGAACTCGCCGACGCCGGACGGAAGGTGATCCTGCTCGACCAGGAGCCCGCGGCCTCGCTCGGCGGCCAGGCGCACTGGTCCTTCGGCGGCCTCTTCCTGGTCGACTCGCCCGAGCAGCGCCGGATGCGGATCCGCGACTCGCACGCCCTGGCCCGTCAGGACTGGTTCGGCACCGCCGGCTTCGACCGGCCCGAGGACGCCTGGCCGCGCCGCTGGGCCGAGGCCTACGTCGACTTCGCGGCCGGCGAGAAGCGCTCCTGGCTGCACGGCCTGGGCGTCCGGTTCTTCCCCGTCGTCGGCTGGGCCGAGCGCGGCGGCCTCCTCGCCGACGGCCCGGGCAACTCGGTGCCCCGCTTCCACATCACCTGGGGCACCGGGCCCGGACTGCTGGAGCCCTTCGTCCGCCGGGTCCGCGCCGCCGCCGCCCGCGGGCTGGTCGACCTGCGCTTCCGGCACCGGGTCACCGGCCTGGCCGCCACCGCGGGCGTCACCGACACCGTCACCGGCGAGGTGCTGGTGCCCAGTCCGGCGGCCCGCGGCGAGGCCAGCTCGCGCGAGGCCGCCGGACGGTTCGAACTGCGCGCCCAGGCCGTGATCGTGACCTCCGGCGGCATCGGCGGCAACCACGACCTCGTCCGCAAGGCCTGGCCCGCCCGGCTCGGCACCCCGCCCGCCAAGCTGCTCTCCGGCGTCCCCGCCCACGTCGACGGGCTGATGCTCGGCATCGCCGGCGACGCCGGCGCCAGCCTCATCAACGGCGACCGGATGTGGCACTACACCGAGGGCATCGAGAACTGGGACCCGATCTGGGCCCGGCACGGCATCCGCATCCTGCCCGGCCCGTCCTCGCTCTGGCTGGACGCGCGCGGCAACCGGCTGCCCGTCCCGCTCTTCCCCGGCTTCGACACCCTCGGCACGCTCGACCACATCATGTCCACCGGCTACGGGCACACCTGGTTCGTGCTCAACCAGCGCATCATCGAGAAGGAGTTCACCCTCTCCGGCTCCGAGCAGAACCCGGACCTGACCGGGAAGTCCGTGCGCGGCGTCCTCGGCCGCGCCCTGCCCGGCGCCCCCGGTCCGGTCCGGAGCCACCTGCGGCACGGGCCCGACTTCGTCGTCGCGAGCAACCTCGCCGACCTCGCCCGCGGCATGAACGCCAGGACCCGCGAGGCGCTGATCGACCCCGCCGAACTGCGCCGCACCGTCGAGGCCCGCGACCGGCAGTTCGCCAACCCCTTCGCCAAGGACCTCCAGGTCACCGCCGTCCACGGCGCCCGCCGCTACCTCGGCGACAAGCTGATCCGGGTGGCCCCGCCGCACCGCATCCTCGACCCCGGCGCCGCCCCGCTGATCGCCGTCCGGCTCAACATCCTCACCCGCAAGTCCCTCGGCGGGCTGGAGACCGACCTCTCCGCGCGCGTCCTGCGCCCCGACGGCGAACCCCTCCCGGGCGTCTACGCCGCCGGCGAGGCCGCCGGCTTCGGCGGCGGCGGCGTCCACGGCTACCGCTCCCTGGAGGGCACCTTCCTCGGCGGCTGCCTCTTCTCCGGCCGCACCGCCGGCCGCGCGGCGGCGGAGGCGACGGCGTAGGGGACGGTGGTGGAGGCGGCGGCGTAGGGGGCGGTGGTGGAGGTCGGTGCGTTCGGCCTCAGCGCTCGTCGGTGAGGCCCAGCCGCAGGTGCTCGACGTGGTACACGGCCTGGTCGAGGAGGGCGGCGACGTGGTCGTCGTGCAGGGAGTAGACCACCGAGCGGCCCCGGCGCTCGCCGACGACCAGGCCGAGGTTGCGCAGCAGCCGCAGCTGGTGGGAGCAGGCGGACTGCTCCATGCCCACGGCGTCGGCGAGTTCGGTCGCCGCGCGCGGGCCCTCGCGCAGTTCGGCGAGGATCAGCAGCCGGGACGGGGTGGCCAGCGCCTGGAGGGTGGTCGCGACCTTGGCCGCGTTGGAGGCGTCCAGACGCATCCGCGGTACGGCTTTCTCGGTGGTCGCGTGTCCCATGGGGGCATCCTACGGACCGCCGTCGAACCCCGGCACCCGGCAGTGGTTCTTGGCATGCCAGGTAGGCTGCGCGTGCAGCGTGCCCCGTGACCAGGAGGAGTTCCAGAGCCGATGAGCCGCCGAGACCGGGACCGCAAGCAGGCGGTCGCCTCCCCGGTGACCGTCACCGTCTGCCGGGGCTGCTGCTGCGGCACCGAGGCCAAGCACCCGGGGGTGGACCACGCCGGGCAGTACGAGCGGCTGCGGGCCGCGGTGGGTGCGGCGGGCCGGGTCCGCGCGGTCAAGTGCCTGGACGTGTGCACCCAGTCCAACGTGGTGGTGGTCGGCCCCTCCGGGGAGGGGCGGGCGGCGGGTGGGCGTCCGGTCTGGCTGGGCTTCGTGCTGGCGGACGACATGATCGACGAGATAGCCGCCTGGGTGCACGCGGGCGGCCCCGGGCTGGCCGACCCGCCCGGACTGCTCGACCTCCAGCTGATCTCGGTGTCCCGCCGGGTCCGCGAGGGCCTGGCGGAGTAGCGGACGGTGGAGCCGATCCGTCCTCATCACGGTTGGGACGCAGCGGGGTTGGCCGATCCGGCGGCCGAGCAGGATCCGCTGGACGCCGCCCTCGGCGGTCCCACTAGCATGACCGGTGGCTGCCAGCGGTTCCGCCCAGGGAGGACGACGATGACGACGGTCTGCCGCATCTGCGCGGGCACCGGCCGGACCGCCGGTCTCAGTTGCCGGACCTGTCAGGGCACCGGGACCACCGAGGTGGGCGGTGGGGGCGGAAACTGCTTCCTCTGCGACGGCACCGGGGTGTACGTCCGCTACCGGGTGGACGCGACCGGCGCCAAGCACGCCTACCGGGACGAGATCTGCCGCACCTGCGACGGCACCGGCAACCGGTCCCCCTCCACCTGGGACGAGCCCTCCGGCTGAGCGCCCCGTCCGCGGCGGCGCCGACGGTGGCTCAGGCCGTGCCGCCGGCGGGGGCCATGATCCGGGGTCGGCCCGGTGCGGGCGCGTTTCTTTACCTGATCATGGTCGAACATTGGTGTTCGAATGGGCGGCGCGCTGCGGCCCGTTCACCCCGCGTCCGTGTGCGGTCAACGCGCCGCTGGAAGAGTCCCGCGCATGGATATCCCTCACATGGGCGTACCGGCCAAGCTCGCCGACCGCATGAGCACGGCCGAGCAGCACGAGTACCTGCGGGCCCGCTTCTCCCGCCGCCGGATGCTGCGCGCCGGCGCCGTGACCGTCGGCGCCGTCGCCGTCGGCGGCGCGCTGGGCAGCGGAACGGCCTTCGCCGCGCCGGCGAGCCCGCAGCTGCTGACCGGTGCCACGACGGCCGGCGTCGACGGTTCGCTGGTCGCGCCGATCGGGCGCCACCTCCAGTTCGGCCCCGAGCCCGACACCCAGTTCCGCATCTCCTGGCAGGTCCCGGCGCCGGTCAAGAAGCCGTTCCTGCGCTTCGGCAAGACCCCGTGGGAGCTCAGCCACAAGCTCCAGGCCGAGGTCCGCACCCTGCACACCCCGGCGCTGAGCCCGAACAGCCAGCCGGTGGACCAGTACTACCTGCACGTGGCGCTGGAGGACCTGCACCCCGACACCACCTACTACTACGGTGTCGGCCACGAGGGCTTCGACCCGGCCTCGCAGCAGCAGATCTCCACCCTGCACACCTTCCGCACCGCGCCCTCCCGCGACCACCGCTGGGGCAAGGTCTACGAGCCGTTCACCTTCACCGCCTTCGGCGACCAGGGCGTCAGCTCGCACGCGGCCGGCAACGACCACGTCATCCTGGCCCAGAAGCCGTCCTTCCACCTGCACGCCGGCGACATCTGCTACGCCGACCCGGCGGGCTCCGGCACGGACCCCGACAAGTCCGTGTACAACGCCAGGACCTGGGACGACTTCCTGGTCCAGACCGAGACGGTCGCGGCGACCGTGCCGTGGATGGTCGCCTACGGCAACCACGACATCGAGGCCTGGTACTCGCCCAACGGGTACGGCGGCGAGAACACCCGCTTCTTCCTCCCGGACAACGGCCCGGACCCGCGCAAGGTCCCCGGCGTCTACACCTTCCGTTACAAGAACGTCGGCGTCATCTCGCTCGACGCCAACGACGTCTCCTACGAGATCCCGGCCAACCTGGGGATCTCGGCGAACAAGCAGACCAAGTGGCTGGAGCGCACCCTCAAGGACCTGCGCAACGACGAGACGATCGACTTCGTCGTGGTCTTCTTCCACCACTGCGCCTTCTCCACCACCGTCGCGCACGCCTCCGAGGGCGGCGTCCGCGAGGCCTGGGTGCCGCTGTTCGAGAAGTTCCGGGTGGACCTGGTCATCAACGGCCACAACCACATCTACGAGCGCACCGACGCGATCCTCGGCAACAAGGTCTCGAAGCAGGTGCCGAGCGGCGCCACCATCGAGCCGGCGAAGGACGGCGTCGTCTACGTGACCGCGGGCGCGGCCGGCCGCAGCCTGTACAAGTTCGACGTGCCGGACACCTACGAGGGGCACGAGAACCACCAGGACGAGGTGAAGACCTACTACTGGGGGAAGGGCAAGGTGAAGGTCCCCGAGACCATCCAGTGGTCGCGGGTGCGCTACACCGGCTACTCCTTCATCAAGGTCGACGTCACCCCGGCCCACCTGGGCCAGAAGTCGTCCATGAAGGTGACCGCGCTGGCCGAGGACGGCACGCAGATCGACAACTACACGATCCTGCGCAAGGTCGGCGAGGGCTGGGACTCGGACCACGACGACGACGGTCAGGGCGGCGGCTGGGGCTGGTAGTCCCCGAACCGGCTTGCCGGGCCCCGGCGTCGAGGAGTCCGCACCTCGACGCCGGGGCCCCGTGCGTGGAGAACCCCGTGCGTGGAGGGCCCAGTGCGCTCAGCGCCGGGGCCCGTACATGATCACCGCGACCCCGGCCAGGCAGACCAGCGCGCCCACCACGTCGTAGCGGGTCGGCCGGAAGCCGTCCACGACCACGCCCCAGAGCAGCGACCCGGCGACGAACACCCCGCCGTACGCGGCCAGCACCCGGCCGAAGTGGCTGTCCGGCTGGAGCGCCGCGACGAAGCCGTACCCGCCGAGCACCACCACCCCCAGCCCGGCCAGCCACCACGGCCGCTGCTCGCGCACGCTCTGCCAGATCAGCCAGCAGCCGCCGATCTCGGCGAGGGCGGCGACGACGAACAGGGCGACGGAACGCAGGACGGTCATGACCGGCAAGCCTAGGCGTCAGGACTGGCGGTACGTCGCGAGGAAGCGCCCGATGCGGTTGATGGCCGTCTCCAGGTCGTCGGCGCGGGGCAGGGTGACGAAGCGGAAGTGGTCCGGGCGGGGCCAGTTGAAGCCGGTGCCCTGGACGACGTGGATCTTCTCGCGGAGCAGCAGGTCCAGCACGAACTGCTCGTCGTCGACGATCCGGTGCACCGCCGGGTCGAGCCGGGCGAAGGCGTACAGGGCGCCCTTGGGCTTGACGCAGCTGACGCCGGGGATCTCGTTGAGGGCCCTGAAGGCGACGTCGCGCTGTTCGGTGAGCCGGCCGCCGGGCAGCACCAGGTCGTTGATGGACTGGTGGCCGCCGAGCGCGGCCTGGACGGCGAACTGGGCGGGCACGTTGGGGCACAGCCGCATGCCGGAGAGCATGGTCAGGCCCTCCAGGTAGTCGGCGGCGTGCTGCTTGGGCCCGGAGACGACCAGCCAGCCGCTGCGGAAGCCGGCCACCCGGTAGGCCTTGGAGAGGCCGTTGAAGGTGAGGGTGAGGACGTCGTCGGCGAGGGCGGCGAGGCAGTGGTGCTCGGTGTCGTCGTAGAGGATCTTGTCGTAGATCTCGTCGGCCAGGACCATCAGCTGGTGGCGGCGGGCCAGGTCGAGGATGCCCTCCAGCAGTTCCTTCGGGTAGACCGCGCCTGTGGGGTTGTTGGGGTTGATGACGACGATGGCCTTGGTGCGGGCGGTGATCTTGGCGGCGATGTCGTCGAGGTCCGGGTACCAGTCGGCCTGCTCGTCGCACAGGTAGTGCACGGCCTTGCCGCCAGCCAGCCGGACCACGGCCGTCCACAGCGGGTAGTCCGGCATCGGGACGAGCACCTCGTCGCCGTCGTCGACGAGCGCGGTGACGGCCATCTGGATCAGCTCGGAGGCGCCGTTGCCGAGGTAGACGTCGTTGACGCCGACTCCGGTCACGCCGCGCTGCTGGTAGTACTGCACCACCGCGCGGCGGGCGGGCAGGATGCCGCGCGAGTCGCTGTAGCCGTGCGCCTTGGGCAGGTTGCGGATGATGTCCTGGATGATCTCCTCGGGCGCCTCGAAGCCGAACGGGGCCGGGTTGCCGGTGTTCAGCCGCAGCACGCTGTGCCCGGCCTCCTCCAGGGCGTTGGCCTGGTCGACCACCGGGCCGCGGATCTCGTAGCACACGTTGTTCAGCTTGCTGGACTGCCGAAACTCCACTTGCGGCCTCCCGACCGTCACCACCGCATCGTTGCTGATGCTTTGTTCTACCAAGTTGGCACTTGGAAAGTCCAACCTTTTGGCTATGCTGATCCGCATGTCACGCCGAAGCTACGACCAGTACTGCGCCGTCGCCCGCGCCCTGGACGCGGTGGGGGAGCGCTGGAGCCTCCTGATCGTCCGTGAACTCCTCGGCGGCCCGCGCCGCTACACCGATCTGCACGCCGACCTGCCCGGCGTCTCCACCGACATCCTCGCCGCCCGGCTCAAGCAGCTGGAGGGCGACGGCCTGGCCCTGCGCCGCCGGCTCGAACGGCCCGCCAACGCCACGGTCTACGAGCTCACCGAACGCGGCCGCGAACTGCGCCCGGTGATCGAGGCGCTGGGGGAGTGGGGCCTGCCCGCCCTCGGCGAGCAGCGGCCCACCGACGCCGTCCGCGAGCACTGGTTCACCCCCCGCACGGCGGACGACGGGGCGCCCGTCGCGGGTTAGGCGCAGATGCCGGTGTCGGTGCCGGGGTCCGATGCCGGTGCCCGGACCGGCCGCGCGTAGCATCGTCGGGCCACGGAGCCATCGGAGGAGAGCGGAGACCGCCCGTGCCCACCACCTACCGCAGTTACGTCGCCGTCGGGGACTCCTTCACCGAGGGCATGTGCGACGACCTGCTGCCCGACGGCCACTACCGGGGCTGGGCCGACCGGGTCGCCGACGCGCTCGCCGCTGAGGCCGGCGCTGACGGCGGCGACGGCGGGTTCCGCTACGCGAACCTCGCCGTCCGCGGCAAGCTCATCGGCCAGATCCACGACGAGCAGCTCCCCGCCGCCACCGCGATGGGCGCCGACCTGGTGACCCTCGTCGGCGGCCTCAACGACGCGCTGCGCCCCGGCTGCGACATCGCCCGGGTCGAGCGGCTGCTCGGCCGCTGCGCCGAGGAACTGCGCGCCACCGGCGCCACCGTGGTGCTGTTCACCAGCACCGACCCGACCCGCAGGATGGCGGGCAGCGCCCGGCTGCTCCCGGCCATCCTGCGGATGAAGGCCTTCGTGCACGAGCTCGGCCAGGACGAGGGCGTCGCCGTCGTCGACCTGTTCGCCGCTCCCTGCTTCGACGACCGCCGGCTCTGGGGCGAGGACCGCCTGCACCTGTCGCCCGAGGGCCACCGCCGGGTCGCCGAAGGGGTGTTGGAGGCGCTCGGCCGCCCCGCCGCCTTCGACTGGCGTGCCCCGCTGCCGCCCGCCGCCCCGCCCGGCCGGGCCGAGCGGCTGCGCGCCGACGCCCGTTGGCTGGGCGGTCACCTGGGGCCGTGGATCGGCCGCCGGCTCACCGGGCGCTCCTCCGGCGACGGCCGGCCGCCGAAGCGGGCCGAGCTGCTGCCCTACTCGGCTCCGGACCCGGCTCCGGCTGCGGGCGCGGCGGCGGGCACGGCCGCGGGCTCGTAGACCAGGCTCGCCATCGAGGAGCGGGTGGTCCAGCCGAGCGAGGTGTAGAGCGCCCGGCCGTCCGGGGTGCCGACCAGGACGGCGGTGTCGGCGCCCGCCTCGTGCCCGGCGCTCTGGAGGGTCCGCATCACCAGGGCGCCCAGGCCCCGGCGCCGGTGCTCGGGCGCGGTCAGGATCTGGTCCGGGACGGCCACGGGGCCGGCCAGGCCCGCCTGGCCGCGCGCGGCGAGGTGTCCGGCCTCGGTGCGGACCAGGGTCCGGACGGTCCCGCCCCGGGTCCAGGTGGTCACCGTGTAGCCGGCCGGCACCTCGGGCCGCTCGGCGCTCAGCGGGAGGGTCATCAGGTACCCCGGCTGGTCGAGCCGCCACTGCGGGCCCAGCCAGGGCCGGGCGACGGCGTCCTCGATGAACAGCTTCAGCCAGGTGCCCGGTGCGGTGGTGGCCTCGGCGATCTTGCGGACGTCGGGCTCGGCCGGCTCGGGCAGCACGTGCCGGGCGACGTGGCCGACCACGCCGACGTCGATCGTCCAGCCCCACGGCTCGTCCACCGCTTCGGCCGCGCCGCGCGAGACGCTCCAGCCGGCGATCCACATCCGGACGAGTTCGTTGATGCTCGGGTCCTGCACTCCTACCCCCGTATGCCATATGCGATGGGCGCGCACCTCGTAATAGGTGCACTGCCAGTTGACACCTTACCGATGGTGGGGCGGGTGTGGCCAGTGCCCAGTAGGCTTGGCAGTTCGACGCACCGGACGGCCGGTGCCCACGCTGGAAGGACCACGCGACGTGCGCGAGACCGAGCCGCCGCAGCACCCCACG
This sequence comes from Kitasatospora sp. NPDC088264, assembly GCF_040685715.1. Lineage (NCBI taxonomy): Bacteria > Bacillati > Actinomycetota > Actinomycetes > Kitasatosporales > Streptomycetaceae > Kitasatospora > Kitasatospora sp. NPDC088264. The sequence continues at coordinate 32,175 of NZ_JBFBIR010000017.1, read as the reverse complement.
GCGGCTCAGCCGACCGAGCTGCGCTCCGACTGCACCAGCTGCTTCGGCCTCTGCTGCGTCGCCCTGCCCTTCGGCGCCGGCACGGACTTCGCCGTCGACAAGGCCGCCGGCAGCGCGTGCCGCAACCTGCAGACCGACTTCACCTGCGGCATCCACGAACGCCTCCGCGACCGGGGCTTCCAGGGCTGCACCGTCTACGACTGCTTCGGCGCCGGGCAGCGCGTCTCCCAGGTCACCTTCGGCGGCCGCAGCTGGCGCGAGGCACCGGCCGACGCCAAGCCCATGTACGACGTCTTCCCGGTGGTGCGCCAGCTCCACGAACTGCTCTGGTACCTCACCGAGGCGCTCGGCTACGCCCCCGCCCGCCCGGTCCACGCCGACCTGCGGCAGGCCCTGGAGGAGACCGACCGGCTCGCCGGCGGCACCCCCGAGGAGATCCTCGCCGTCGACGTCCCCGCCCACCGGCAGCGGGTCAGCGACCTGCTGCTGCGCGCCAGCGAACTCGTCCGCGCCGCCGTCCCCCGCCGCCGTGAACACCGCGGCGCCGACCTCTTCGGCGCCCGTCTGCGCGGCGCCGACCTGCGCGGGGCCAACCTGCGCGGCGCCCTGCTCGTCGCCGCCGACCTCAGCGGCGCCGATCTGCGCCTCGCCGACCTCGTCGGCGCCGACCTGCGCGACGCCGACCTCTCCGGCGCCGACCTCACCGAGGCCCTCTTCCTCACCCAGGCCCAGCTGAACGCGGCCCGCGGCGACGCCACCACCCGCCTGCCGGGTATCCTCACCCGGCCCACCCACTGGCCCGCCACGGCCTCCGCCCCGGTGGCCTCCGCCCCGGTGGCCGCCGCCACCGGCGCGCGCGGCCCCCGCAAGCCGCGCAGCGGCGGCCGTCCGGGCGGCCCGCGCCGCCGCTAGCGGCCGCCCGCCGCGACGACCGGGCCCGCCCGGCAGGTGTCTGCCGGACGGGCCCGGTGCCGTCCGCGGACGGCTCGGTGCCTGGTGCTAACAGCTGTGCGCGGCGTCGGGGCGCTTCGCCGCGATGTACGGCTTGCCCATGTGCGCCACGACGTCGGCCGGGCAGGTCTTGATCCAGTTGGTGCCCGCGGCGTGGTTCTTGACCTTGGCGTCGCTGCAGTACTCGACGCGGTCTGCGGTCTTGAAGCACTGGTAGCCGGGGTACCCCGCCGCCGAGGCGGTGTTGACGCCGGCGAACAGGCCGGCCGCGGCCAGCAGGGCGACGGGCAGAACGGAACGCATCCTCATGGTTTTCTCCCGTTGGTTCGTCTGGGCAGTGGCCCGATCCTGGCAGCGCGGCGGAGGCGGGGGCAACGCGGCATGACATGTTTAGGTCAACCTTTGTTCGAGTGAACTCCCTTTATCTTCCTGGCCGTTGACGGTCCGTCGGGTGATGTCAGGCGGTGAGCAGGCGGGAGCGGAGGGCGGCTGTCCGGGCGGGGGAGAAGCCGAGGGTGCCGGTGGCGTAGCCCTCGACCGAGCCGTGGCGGGCGGTCAGGTCGGCGAGGGCGAGGCGGATGACCGTCTCGGGGGCGCGTCCGTAGCCGGGCCAGCGGAGGGTGCGGCCGGGATGGGCGGCGTGCCATTCGGCGACGAGGTGCGGAGTGGCCAGCTCGGTGAGGGCGAAGTCGGCGGCGACGTCGTCCTCGGAGACGCCGAGCAGGGTGAGGACCAGGGCGGCGATGAGCCCGGTGCGGTCCTTGCCGGAGGCGCAGTGGAAGACCACGGGCTTCTCGGCGGCGGCGATCACCTCCAGGGTCTCGCGGATCTCCTCCACCCCGTCCTCGGTGACCTCGGCGAAGCGGTCGGCGAGGTAGCGCCAGGGGTCGACGTCCGGGTCGATCTCGGCCTGGTCGTAGGTGCGGTGCTCGATCGAGAGGTTGTGGTAGACGAGCCCTTCGTAGTCGGGCACCCGGCCCTTGGCGGCGATCTCCCAGGGGTAGCGGAGGTCGATCACGGTGCGCACGCCGAGGGCCTGGAGCCGGTCGAGGTCGGCGGGCGAGGTGAGCTTGCCGAGCGAGTCGGAGCGGTAGAGCAGGCCCCGGCGGACGGACCGGCCGTCGGCGGCGGGGTGGCCGCCCAGGTCGCGGAAGTTGTGCAGCCGTTCGAAGGTTAGCTGACGCGTTGTCATGCGCGGCACTCTAACCAGTGGGGCCCCGGTGCCCGGTGGGGCCTCCACGCCGGGTGGGGCCTCAGCGCCCGGTGGGGCCCGGGTGCCCGGCGCCTTCGTAGCCGGCGGTGAGGAGTTCGAAGGCGCGGTCGGCGTTGGTGGTGGCCTCGAAGTGGAGTTCGTCGGCGGTCCGGCCGTCGTCCCGGATCCGGTGCCAGTTGTGTTCGGCGAGGACCCGCTGGGTGGCGGTGACCTGGGCGGCGAGGAGGGGGGCGGTGAGGCGCCGGGGCGGGGCCAGGTCGGGGGCCTCGTGCAACGCCCGGGCGAGGGACTGTTCGGCGCGGGCGAGGTATTCGGCGCCCCGGGCCTTCAGGCTCGGCGTGGAGTACACCAGATCGCTGAACGCCAGGACCCGGGGGTCGTCGTTGAGCCCGGTGATGGGGTCGCGCCGGGCGAGCCCGTCCAGGAAGTCCCGGTGCAGGGCGGCCAGCACCGTTTCGCCGGCCGCCCGGCCGCGGACCACGCCGGCGGCCTGGTCCTGGTGGTCGGCGAAGCGGTGGACGACCAGGTCCTCCTTGGTGGAGAAGTAGCTGAACAGCGTCGGCTTCGACACCTCGGCGGCGGCCGCGACGTCCGCCACCGAGACCGGGTCGAAGCCGTGCTCCAGGAAGAGCGCGATCGCGGCCTCGGAGATCGACCGTCGCGTCCGTTCCTTCTTCCGTTCCCGCAGTCCGCTCATGGCGTCAGGCTAGCAGCAGGTCTTGACCTGGGCAGATTTCTGACCCGGTATGATATTTACCCCGGCTGGGGTGCCGCCTGCTGCCCGCCATCTGCTGCTCGGGAGCTCGGGAGCTCGGGAGCTCAGGAGCTCAGCGAGTCCAGGATGCGGCGGATCGACTCCACCACCGGGGCGCCGGCGGCGGCGAGGGCGGCGACGCCGGAGATGTTGCGCAGGGCGCGGCGCAGGGTGGCGGGCGGGGTGGCCTGCCCGCCGCCCAGGTCCGCCAGCGACTCGTCCAGCACCTCGCGGTCCTCGGCCGGCACCTGCTCGCGCAACTGGCGTATGGCGGCGATGAGTTCGCGCATCGCGGCCTGCGGGTCGGCCGGGCCCTGGTGCTTGATGATGCCGATGTTGTGGTCGCCGTGCTGGGTGACCGAGTCCCCGAAGTGGATGCCGCCGCTCACAGACTGACCTTCTTTCCGGTGTTGTGGTCGCCGTACTGGTTGATCTGGTCGCCGATGTGGACGTTCTCCACCTGGAGCGCGAACTCGGCCAGCGGGTTGTCGATCGCTTCCATGATCAGCTGGATCAGGTTGCCGACCTGCTGGGCGTCGTGGCTGACCACCGCCGTGTTCGAGGAGCTGGAGGTCTCGATGATCAGCTGGTAGACCGTGCGCATCTGCAGCCGCTTGACCAGCCGGTAGAGGCTGGCCGCGAAGAGCGCGAGCGCCACCAGGCCGATCACGTTCTTGGTCGTCTCCTGGTTCGCGCCGCGCCCGAGCAGCGAACCGAGGAGGGCGGTGGCCACCAGCAGGCCGATCACCTGCCGGGCGAACCGGATGATCACCCGCGTGCGCTTGGGCGGCAGCAGCTGGAACCGCCGGGCCCGGGCGATGTTGTGGAGCGGATAGGCGTCGCCGCCCACCCACAGCACCCGCCGGCTGACTCTGACGTCGATCACACTGCTTCTGCGTGCCAAGTCGTCCCCCTACCCGTAGTGGCGGGGAGAACCATAGCAACGGCCGCCGACGGTGCCGACGGGAGTGCCGCCCCGCTGGTCAGGCGGCGGTGCGCGGTCAGCATCAGGGCCCGGTCGGCAGCGGGGCCGGTCAGGTGCTGCGGTCGGCGAGCACCTCGCGGACGACGTGACGGGCGTTGGCGGTGAGGCCCGGATTGGTGTGACGGTAGTAGGGGATCGTCACCAGCGCGATGGAGAAGGCCCAGGCACGGCCGCGGGCCCACGTGGCGTCATCGGCGTGGAGTGCGGCGCGGAAGGCGGGGCGGGCCGAGGCGGGCAGCAGGTTCCAGGCGACGATCAGGTCGGCGGTGGGGTCGCCGACGCCCATCAGGCCGAAGTCGAGGACGGCGCCGAGCCGGCCGGACCGGTCGAGCAGGAGGTTCCCGGGGGTGAGGTCGCCGTGCATCCAGGAGGGCGGGCCGGCGTACTCGGAGAGGCGAAGCGCCTTGTCCCACAGGGCGGTTGCGGCGTGGGTGTCGACCGCTCCGGCGAGTTGGGCGATGGCCGCGCGGGTGGCGCCGTCGCGGGAGGCGAGCGGGACGCTGCGGTGGCCCGCCGGGCCGCCGGCCGGGTTGACGGCGCGCAGGGCGTTGACGAAGGCGGCGAGGTCACGGGCGAGCGCGCCGGGAGCGGCGAGGGCGCCGACGACCGGGTTGGCGCCCTCGAACCAGCGGAGCACCGACCACTCCCAGGGGTAGCCGGCGGCGGGCCGGCCGACCGCGACCGGGGCGGGTATCGGCCGCGGCAGTCGGGGGGCCAGCGCGGGCAGCCACTGCTTCTCGCGGCGGACGTCCCCGGCCGCCCATTCCACCCGGGGGAGCCGGACGGCGAGTTCGGGCCCGAGGCGGAACATCGCGTTGTCCGTCCCGGTGGAGGGGACCGGCGTGACCGGCAGCCCGACCCAGTCCGGGAACTGGGCGGAGATCAACCGTCGTACCAGGGCCGCGTCGATGACCAGTCCGTCGGGGTGCATCCGGGTGGCAGCGCACATGCCCGGCAGCGTACAGCGCGGATCGGTGCCCTTCAGCGGATTCCCGGAATGCGTACGGCCGGCCTCAGCTCAGCGTGACCCGCACGCCGATCGTCCCGCCCCTGCCGAAGCGCAGCACGTTCGCGGTCAGCGCGATCGCGCACAGCAGCCCGTACTTGCGGCGCAGCAGCTTCCGGTAGGCGGGCGCGCGGCCGGGGTCGAGGACGGCGGTGGCCGGGACCTGCTCGCCGAGCAGGGTGCCGCGGATGTCGCTCGGCCCGACCAGTACGTCGGAGCGGTTGCGCAGCCGCTTGACCTTGCCGGTGCGGGTGACGGTGGTGAAGACCAGCGCGTCGCCGTCGCGCGCCACCCAGACCGGGGTGGGTACGGGGGTGCCGTTCTTGCGGTGGGTGGTGAACAGCAGGTACTTGGCGGCGGCGAGTTCGCTCAGCCGGGCGGCGGCGTCCGGCGCGCGGGAGGCGTCCAGTGCGGGGGAGGTGTCCATGCGCGTCAGCGTAGGAAGGCGCAACGGGGCACTGCTTGAGTCTGGTTGGGGCCGCGGGCGGAGGGCGCCACGCCCGGGCGCCCCGGGCGCGGCCGGGAGCTGTCCCCGGTACCTGCCAGAATGCAGGGCGTACGGCGAAAGCACTGAAGGAGAAGGTGACCGGCTTCGTGACCACGCCAGTCGAACAGGTGGCCCGGCAGGCCCAGCAGGCGATCGAGCGCAAGATCGCCGAGGAACTGGGCGTTCGCGACGGGCAGGTGAAGTCCGCCGTCGAGCTGCTCGACGGCGGCGCGACCGTGCCCTTCGTGGCCCGCTACCGCAAGGAGGTCACCGGCTCCCTGGACGACGCCCAGCTGCGCACCCTGGAGGAGCGGCTGCGCTACCTGCGGGAGCTGGAGGAGCGCCGGGCGGCCGTCCTGGAGTCGATCGAGGCCCAGGGCAAGCTGGACGACGCGCTGCGCGCGCAGGTGCTGGCCGCCGATTCCAAGGCCCGGCTGGAGGACATCTACCTGCCGTTCAAGCCGAAGCGGCGCACCAAGGCGCAGATCGCCCGCGAGGCGGGCCTGGAGCCGCTCGCCGAGACGCTGCTCGCCGATCCCTCGCAGGATCCGGCGGCGTTGGCCGCCCGGTTCCTGAACGAGTCCGTCGCCGAGCCGGCCGCCGCGCTGGAGGGCGCCCGGGCGATCCTGGTGGAGCGCTTCGGCGAGGACGCCGACCTGGTCGGTTCGCTGCGCGAGCGGATGTGGACCAGGGGCCGGCTGGTGGCCACCGTGCGTGGCGGCAAGGAGCAGGACGGCGCCAAGTTCGCCGACTACTTCGACTTCGCCGAGCCGTACACCAAGCTCCCCTCGCACCGCATCCTGGCGATGCTGCGCGGCGAGAAGGAGGAGGTGCTGGACCTCGACCTCTCGCCGTACGACGGCGAGGAGGGCGATCTGCCCGGCGAGAACGACTACGAGCGGCGGATCGCCGCCCGCTTCGGCATCGCCGACCACGGCCGCCCGGCCGACAAGTGGCTGGGCGACACCGTCCGTTGGGCCTGGCGCACCCGCGTCCTGGTCCGGCTCGGCATCGACCTGCGGTCGCGGCTGCGGGCCGAGGCGGAGGAGGAGGCGGTGCGCGTCTTCGCCGCCAACCTGCGCGATCTGCTGCTGGCCGCGCCGGCCGGCACCCGCGCCACCATGGGCCTGGACCCGGGCTTCCGGACGGGGGTGAAGGTCGCGGTGGTGGACGCCACCGGCAAGGTCCTCGCGTACGACACGATCTACCCGCACCAGCCCGCCAACAAGTGGGACGCCGCGCTCGCCACCCTGGCCGCGCTGGCGAAGAAGCACGACGTCGACCTGGTGGCGATCGGCAACGGCACCGCCTCCCGGGAGACGGACAAGCTCGCCGAGGACCTGCTCAAGCGCCACCCCGAGCTGAAGCTCACCAAGGCGATGGTCAGCGAGGCGGGCGCCTCGGTCTACTCGGCCTCCGCCTTCGCCTCGCAGGAGCTGCCGGAGCTGGACGTGTCGATCCGCGGCGCGGTCTCGATCGCCCGCCGCCTCCAGGACCCGCTGGCCGAATTGGTCAAGATCGACCCGAAGTCGATCGGGGTCGGCCAGTACCAGCACGACCTGAGCGAGGTGAAGCTCTCCCGCTCGCTGGACGCGGTGGTCGAGGACTGCGTCAACGCCGTGGGCGTGGACGTCAACACCGCCTCGGCGCCGCTGCTGACCCGGGTCTCCGGCATCACCGGCACGCTCGCCGACAACATCGTGGCCCACCGCGACGCCAACGGCCCGTTCCGCACCCGCCGGCAGCTCAAGGACGTCTCCCGGCTGGGCCCGAAGGCCTTCGAGCAGTGCGCGGGCTTCCTGCGCATCCCCGACGGCGACGACCCGCTGGACGCCTCCAGCGTGCACCCCGAGGCGTACCCGGTGGTGCGCCGGATCCTGGCGTCCACCGGCGGGGAGCTGAGCGGGCTGATCGGCAACGGCGAACGGCTGCGGGCCCTGCGACCGGGCGACTTCGCCGACGAGGTCTTCGGCATCCCGACCGTCACCGACATCCTCGGCGAGCTGGACAAGCCCGGCCGCGACCCGCGCCCGGCGTTCCGCACCGCGACCTTCAAGGAGGGCGTCGACAAGATCGGCGACCTGGAGGTCGGGATGGTGCTGGAGGGCGTGGTCACCAATGTGGCCGCGTTCGGCGCCTTCGTCGACGTGGGCGTCCACCAGGACGGGCTGGTGCACGTCTCGGCGCTGTCGAGGACCTTCGTCAAGGATCCGCGCGAGGTGGTCAAGCCGGGCGACATCGTGAAGGTCCGGGTCGTCTCGGTGGACGTGCCGCGCAAGCGCATCGGGCTGACCCTGCGGCTGGACGACGAGGTCGGTCGCGACCGGGGCGGCGACCGCGGTGACCGGGGCGAGCGCGGCGAGCGTGGTGGCGACCGTGGCCGGGGCGGCGAGCGCGGCGACCGGCAGGCCCGCCCGCCGCGCCAGGAGCGCCGGGGCGGCGGCCAGGACCGGCGCGGCCAGGGCGGCGGCTCCGGCGGTTCGGGCGGTTCGGGCGGCGGCGCGCCGCTGGCGAACAGCGCGATGGCGGACGCGCTGCGCCGGGCGGGCCTGACCGGCGGCGACGCCTCGGGTGACCGCCGCTCCGGGCGGCGCTGAGCGGTTGAGGCGCTGAGCGGCTGAGCGGCTGAGCGGCTGAGCGGTTGAGGTACTGAGGTGCTGAGCGGCTTATCGCCGCGGCCGGGGCCGGGGGACGTCTGCGCGTCCGCCGGCCCCGGCCGCCGTGCGGGTCGGGCTGGGCTGGGCCGGGTCAGGCCAGGAGCTTGTCCTTGGCCTTCTGGTACTCCTCCTCGGAGATGGCGCCCTTCTCCTTCAGGTCCGCCAGTCTCGCCAGGTCGTCGACGTGGCTGCCGCCGCCCCCGGGTGTGCCGGTTCCGGCCGCCTCCCGGATGTAGGCCTTGACGGCGGCCTCGCTCTGCCGGACCTGGGCGGCGTCCCGCTCGCTCATCGACTTCCCGCGGGCGATCACGTAGGCCAGCACACCGATCAGCGGCAGCACGATCACCAGGAGCAGCCAGCCGGCCTTGGCCCAGCCGCCCAGGTCGTGGCTGCGGAAGATGTCCGTGATGATCTTGAACAGCAGGAAGAACCAGAGGATCCAGAGGAACAGCTCCAGCATCGTCCAGAAGATGTTGAGCACCGGGTAGTCCACGGCCAGCATGTTGGTGTCCATGGCCGAGTCATATCATCGCAAAACGGACAATGCTCTCTGCTGTTCGGCCGTTCCAGTGGCTTTCCGGCCCCGCGGGAATATCTCGGAGCGGGGGCTCGGAGGGGCGGGGGATCAGCCCCGCCCGGCCCGCCGCCGCAGCTCCACGGCCAGCCCGATCAGCTCGCCCCACCAGGCGTCGTGCCCGGCCAGCAGCAGCCGCTGCGCCTCGTCCGCCGACACTGCCCGCACCTCGACCACCTGCTCGCCGTCCGCCGGGTTGGTCGGCGTCGAGTCCACCGCGACCTCCGCCCAGCCCCACAGCCACGCCTTCTCCGGGTGCGGCTGCCACGGCCGGTACGGCGTCGGGTCCTCGGTGCGGCAGCGGTGCGCGCCGAGCCAGTCCGGCTCGCCGAGCAGCCGGGCGCCGGCCTCCTCGCGCAGCTCGCGCGCCAGGCAGGTGGCGATGCTCTCGTCCTGCTCCCGGGTGCCGCCGGGCAGGAACCAGTGGTCCCGGTCGTCCCGGCAGAGGACCACCTTGTCGTCCGCGAAGCCCACCAGGTGGATGTTGGTCACCAGCTCGTCCGGCGGCAGCACGGTGGAGAACAGCGCGTCGTACCGGCCCCAGGTCCAGTACTGCGGGGCGTGCAACGCGGGGAAGAGGGTGGCGAGTTCGGCGGATCTGTCGTCGGTGTCCGCCTGGTGCGTGGTGTCAGTCATTCGGTGATCGTAGTGCCGGCCGGGAAACGCCGGGGGGCGCTCGGATGGACGAGTGTGATGTCCGAGGTGGAGATGGCCCGCGGCCGGCGGCGGGCGGCCTCGACCGGCTCGCCGACCCAACTCCCCAGCGAGATCTCGGCGGTGATGCCCGGCCCGAAACCGGCGATCAGGCCGGTGGTGCCGTCGGCCACGCCGCCGTCGGCGAACAGCCGGGCGAGCGCGTCGAAGACGACGGCGCTGGCGATGTTGCCGCGCTCGGTCAGCGTCGCGCGGCTGTACCGGAAGGTGGCCGGCTCCAGGTTGAGGAAGTGGCAGAGGTCGTCGAGGATGCGCGGGCCGCCGGCGTGCACGATGTAGAAGCCCAACCCGGAGACGTCCCAGCCGTGTTCGACGGCCAGGCCGCGCAGCGCCGGGGCGAGCATCTCCATGGTGCCGGGCACCCGCTTGTCCAGCTGGAAGTGGAACCCGGTGTCCTTGACCCCGTAGGAGATCCAGTTCTCGGTGTCCGGGACGAGGTGCGAGCCGTTGCGCTCGACGTGCACGCCGGTGCCGCCGTGTCCGCGCATCACCACGGCGGCGACGGCGTCCCCGAACAGGCCGTTGGAGAGCAGCGAGCCGACGCCGAGGTCGGTCGGCTGGTAGCAGAGCGAGCAGAACTCGCAGGAGACGATCAGCACGTTGGCGCCCGGGTAGGCGCGGCAGAAGTCGTGCGCGCGGTTGACGGCGGCGCCGCCGGCCGCGCAGCCGAGCTGGGCGATCGGCATCTGGCGGGTGTCGGAGCGGAAGCCCAGGGCGTTGATCAGCCAGGCGGTCAGCGACGGCATCATGAAGCCGGTGCAGGACACGTAGATGATCAGGTCGATGTCCCGGGCGCCCAACTCGGCGTGCCCCAAAGCCCGTTCGACCACCTCGGGGACGCGGAGCTTGGCCTCCCGCTCGTAGACCGCGTTGCGGGCGGTGAAGCCCGGGTGGGTGAGGGTCTGCTCGATCGGCTGGACCAGGTGCCTGGTCCGCACCCCGGTGTTCTCGATCAGCCGCAGGGCGAGGCCGAGTTGCGGGTGGCCGGCGTGCAGGCTGCGGGCCAGGTCGAGGGTCTGGTCGAGGGTGATGACGTTCTCGGGTACGGCGACGGCAGGGCGGCAGAGTGTTGCCATGGTGCGGGTCTCCCCTGGGTGGCCTGGCCGGGCGGGCTGGCGAGCGGCCCGGGCAGGCGGCCTACGGATGCGTCGGACGGGCGCCGTGCGGTGCTCCGTGGCGGAGGCGGCGGCGCGGGGAGGAGGTCACCAGGCGAGCGGCAGGGTGCGGGGGTAGCGCCAGATCGACCCGGTGTGCCAGTCGAGTTCGGACGGCGGGACGGCGAGCCGCAGGCCGGGGAATCGCCGCAGCAGGGTGCCGATGGCGACCTGGAGCTCCATCCGGGCCAGGTGCGCGCCGAGGCAGTGGTGCTGGCCGTGGCCGAAGGCCATGTGGGTGGGGGCGCCGCGGTCGAGGTCGAGTTCGTCGGGGCGCTCGTACATCGCCGGGTCGCGGTTGGCGGTGAGGTAGGAGACGTGGACGGCCTCGCCGGCCCGGATCAGCGCGCCGCCCAGCTCGACGTCCTCGGTGGCGACCCGGGCGATGCCGACGCCCTGGCGGAACGGGATGAAGCGCAGCAGCTCCTCCAGCCCGCGCGGCAGCAGTTCGGGCTGGGCGCGCAGCTTGGCGAGCTGTTCGGGGTGGGTGAGCAGGGTGTAGGTGATGTTGCTGAGCTGGTAGGTGCTGGTGTCGTGGCCGGTGACCAGCAGGACCATCGCCATGACGGCCAGCTCCTGGTCGTCCAGCAGTTCGTCGCCGTCGCGGGCGGTGGCGAGGGAGCTGATCAGGTCCTCGCCGGGGTGGGCGCGGCGGGCGGCGGTCAGCTCGGTGAAGTAGCCGCGCAGCGCGGCCTTGGCGGCTTCCTGGCCGGCCCGGCTGCCGGGGCCCATCGTCATCATGGCGACGGCGTGGCCGCGCAGTTCGGCGCGGTCCTGCTCGGGGATGTCCAGCAGCTCGCAGATGGTGGTGAGCGGGAGCCGGCTGGAGAGGAAGTGCACCAGGTCGGCGGGGGAGCCGTGTTCGGCCATCTCGTCGAGGTAGCCGTCGACGATCCGCTGGGTGGCCGGGCGCATCCGCTCGACCTGGCGGTTGGTGAAGCCCTGGGCGACGAGGCGGCGCAGCCGGTTGTGGGCCGGCGGGTCCATCAGGTTGATCGCCTCGGCCTGGGCGATCGGGGCGGGCGTCATCCGGGGCAGGTCGCGCCCGATGCCGGCGGCGCGGCTGAACCGCCGGTCGGTGGTGACGATCCGGACGTCCTCGTAGCGGGTGGCCAGCCAGGCCTCGCCCTCGCCGTGCGGCAGTCGGATCCTGGCGATCGGGGCCTCGGTGAGCAGCCGCTTGAGGAGCGGGTCGAACTCCAGGCCGTCGGTGTGGTTGAAGGGGCAGTCCCACACGGGGGCGGAGGTAGTCACGGGCCTGTCCAAATGTCTTGGAAATGCCGCCCGAACGGTCATTTCTCGTTCGGGCGCGGACAGAGAGATGTTCCCCCATGAACTGGCAAAAATGTGAATCAGACCGGGAGTTAGCTCTAACGAGTTAGATAGCTGATTGTCATGCGAATCAAAGGAGTTGACTGAGCATCAATTGGAACCTCCCCCCGGCGAGACCAACCCGGTCTCGTACGCGAGGACGACCGCCTGGGCCCGGTCGCGCAGGTCGAGCTTGGCGAAGATCCGGGCGACGTGCGTCTTCACCGTCGACTCGCTGAGCGTCAGTTCGGCCGCCAACTCGGTGTTGGACAGCCCGCGTCCGAGCAGCGCCAGCACCTCCGCCTCGCGCGGGGTGAGCGGGGCGAGGTTTCGGTGCAGCGGCGGGCCGTCGGTGCCGGGGGCGGGACGCGGGGCGCCGGCCGCGAAGCGTTCGACCAGCCGCCGGGTGATCGAGGGGGCGAGCAGGGCGTCCCCGGTGTCCACCAGGCGCACGGCGGCGGCGAGATGGGCGGAGGTGACGTCCTTCAGCAGGAAGCCGCTGGCCCCGGCGGCGAGGGCGGCGTAGACGTAGTGGTCGAGGTCGAAGGTGGTCAGCATGATCACCCGGCAGCCGGGCGCCCGGGCGAGGATCCGGCGGGCGGCCTCCAGGCCGTCCATGCCGGGCATCCGGATGTCCAGCAGCGCGACGTCCGGCCGGTGCGCGACGGCGGCTGCCACCGCCTCGGCGCCGTCGGCGGCCTCGGCGACCACGTCGATGCCGCGCGCGGTGAGGATCATCCGGAAGCCGGTGCGGACGAGCTCCTGGTCGTCGGCGATCACCACCCGGGGGCGGCGCTCCCGCTCCGGCTGCTGCTCCGGCCCCCGCTCCGCCTCGGCCCCGGTCACGGCCGGTCCAGCGGGATGCGGGCGCGGACCCGGTAGCCGCCGCCGAGCCGGCGCCGGGCGTCGAGGTCGCCGCCGTACACGGCGACGCGCTCGCGCAGGCCGAGCAGCCCGCGCCCGGCGCCGTCGGCCGGCCGGGCGGGCTGCGCGGGCGCGGCGTGGGCGCCCACCAGCACGCTCGGCCCGCTGTTGAGCACTTCCACCCGCAGGTAGTGGTCCGCGTAGCGCACCGTCACCTCGGCCGTCACCCCGTCCCCGTGTTTGAGCGCGTTGGTCAGCGCCTCCTGGATGATCCGGTACGCCGTCACGTCGACGCCGCCGGGCAGCGGTCTCGGCTCGCCCGAGATCCGCACCTCCACCGGCAGCCCGGCGAAGGCGAACCGGTCGATCAGCGGCCCGAGGCGGCTCAGGCTGGGCTGCGGCGCGAAACCGTCCGCCTCCTCCCCGGTGCCGTCGGCGGCCGGGGCGAGCAGTCCGAGCAGGTGCCGCAGCTCGGTCATCGCGTCGCGCCCGGCGGCCTCGACGGCTCCCATCGCCGCCGCCGCCTCCCCGGGCATGGTGGCGATCACCTCGCGCGCGGCCCCGGCCTGGACCACCATCAGACTCACGTTGTGGCTGACGATGTCGTGCAACTCGGCCGCGATGCGCGCCCGTTCGGCTTCCACGGCGGTACGGGCGGCGCTCTCCCGCTCCCGTTCCAGCAGCCAGCCGCGCTCGCCGATGGCCGCCCGGTGCAGCCGCCGCGCCCGGGCGAGCGCGACGCCCAGCCAGCCGGCCGCCGCGACCGCCGTACCCGCCACCGCCGCACTCGCCACCGCTACGGCGGCCCAGTTCGTCCCCGTTCCCCACACGCCGCCAGTTTCCCAGTCCAGGCCATGATCGACATCATCCGGGGGTGCCGCCCGCGTACATCCCGGGTACTACGGCCGCCCCGGCTACACCCCGGGTGGGACGCCGGGCCCGGGGGCCCGCGCCTACCGTCGTCCACCATGAGCAACGACCACGACGGGTCCACCCCGCCGGACGACGCGCAGGCCGTCGTCGAGCTGTCCGGGGTCCACAAGGAGTTCGGCGACGCCAAGGCGCTCGACGGCGTCGACCTGCGGATCCGGGCGGGCGAGGCGGTCGCCGTGATGGGCCCCTCCGGGTGCGGCAAGTCCACCCTGCTGAACATGGTCGCCGGGCTGGACCGGCCGACCTCCGGCACCGTCCGGGTGCACGGCCAGGACCTCGGGCGGCTGAACGAGACCGGCCTGGCCCTGTTCCGCCGCCGCCACATCGGCATGATCTTCCAGTTCTTCAACCTGATCGACGACCTGCCCGCCCTCGACAACGTCGCCCTGGCCGCCCAGCTGACCGGCACCACGGCCCGCCAGGCGCGCCGCCGCGCCCTGGAACTGCTGGACGAACTCGGCGTCGCGCACCGCAAGGACACCTACCCGGCCGCACTCAGCGGCGGCGAGCGCCAGCGGGTCGCGGTGGCCCGGGCCCTGATGAACCGCCCGGCGCTGCTGCTCGCGGACGAGCCGACCGGCGCACTGGACAGCCGCTCCGGCGAGCAGGTGATGGACCTGCTGATCGACCTCAACCAGATCGGCCAGACCCTGCTGATCGTCACCCACGACCCCGACCTGGCCACCCGCTGCGCCAGCCGCCTGGTCGAGGTCGCGGACGGCAAGGTGGCGCGCGAGCGGGCCCTGGAGGCGTCCGCATGACCGGCGCCGTGTGGCGGGCGTCCCGGGCGGCCGTGAAGCGCCGCCGGGTGCAGACCTTCGTGATCGGCCTGGTCGTCTTCTGCTCCACCACGACCGTGCTGCTCGCCCTCGCGGTGATCAGCGCCGCCCGGGCGCCCTTCGACGACGCCTTCGCCGCCGAGCGCGGCGCCCACGTCGTCGCGGCCTTCGACCCGGCCAGGGCCTCGGCGGAGCAACTGGCCGCCACCGCCCACCGGCCGGGCGTGGAGGCCGCCGCCGGGCCGTTCGACCAGGCCGTGGTGGAGATCCCCACCGACTGGGTCGGTCGCCCGCCGGGCCCGCTGACCCTGGTCGGCCGGGCCGATCCGGCCGGGCCGGTGGACCGGGTGCGGCTGCTCGGCGGCCGCTGGGCCACGGCGCCCGGCGAGGTGGTCATCCAGCAACCGGGCGGCGGCGCCGCGACGACGTTCCTCGGCACCTCGCTCACCACCGCCACCGGGCTGAAGCTCACCATCGTCGGCTTCGCCGGCAGCATGAGCCAGTCCGCCGGCGGCTGGGTCGTCCCCGAGCAGGCGGCCGCCCTGCACCCCACCGGCCGCCAGATGCTCTACCGCTTCGCCGGCGCGGACACAGAGCAGCAGCTGACCGCCTCCCTCGGCGCGGCCACCGAGGGCCTGCCCGAGGACGCGCTCGCCAGCGCGCAGTCGTACCTGGTGCTCAAGCAGGCCTTCTCCGCCGGCGCCGACGCCTACCTCCCGCTGATGACGGTCTTCGGCGTGCTCGGCCTGGTCGTCGCCGCGCTGATCGTCGGCAACGTGGTGAGCGGCGCGGTGGTCTCCGGCTACCGGCACATCGGCGTGCTGAAGTCGATCGGCTTCACCCCGCGCCAGGTGGTCACGGTCTACCTGACCATGGTCTCGGTGCCCGCGGTCGTCGGCACGGTCCTCGGGACGGCGGCCGGCTGGGCGGGGGCGTACCCGATCCTCAAGACCGCCTTCAGCGGCATCTCGACCGGCACCGCCGTGATCGAGCCGGCCGGCTGGCTGCCCGCCGCCACCCTGGTCGGCGTCCCGCTGCTGGTCGTCGTCGCCGCGTTCGTCCCGGCCTCGCGCGCCCACCGGCTCTCCGCCGCCCAGGCGATCTCGGCCGGCAGCGCGCCGCGCACCGGGCGCGGGCTGAAGGTCCAGCGCCGGCTGAGCGGCACCCGGCTGCCGCGCGCCGTCAGCCTCGGCCTCGGCCAGCCCTTCGCCCGCCCGGGCCGGACGGCGCTGACCATGGCGGCGATCGTGCTCGGCGTGGTCACCGTGACGGTCACCACCGGCCTGAGCAGCACCCTGGCCAGGAGCATGGCCCCGGCCGACGACAAGACCCACGTCAACGTGCAGACCGGCCACTTCCAGAGCAACCCGACCGAGCCGCGGCTGACCCCGGCCCAGACCGAGGCGATGCTGCGCGCCACCCCCGGAGCCGCGCAGGTCGTCACCCGGGGGCTGGTCCGGGTGGGCGTGGTCGGCCACACCCAGCCCGTCTTCATGGACTTCTACGGCGGCGACGACATCGCGGCCACCAGGTGGCTGCGGGTGGTCAAGGGCCGCCCGGCGACCGGGCCGGACGAGGTCCAGGCCGGGCCGGCCTTCCTCGACCAGCGCGGGCTCAAGCTCGGCGACCGGATCACCCTGACCCTGGAGGGCCGACAGCTGGCCGTCACCATCGTCGGCGAGGAGATCCAGGGCAACGCGAACGCGATCACCTCCAACGACGCCACCCGGGCCGAGCTCACCCCCGACCCGCACACGGTCGAGTACGACGTGCGGCTCGCCGACGGCGCCGACACCGCGGCCTACCGGAAGGCGGTCACGGACGCCGACCCGAGCCTGGCGCCCTCGGTGGTCACCGCGAGTTCGGTGGGGCCCGTCGTCGCGATCCAGACCTTCAGCACGGTCTTCACCGTCCTGTTGTCGGTGGTCGCCTCGCTCGGCGTCTTCAACACCCTGCTGCTCACCATCCGCGAGCGCCGCCGGGACATCGGCATGCTGAAGTCCATCGGCATGACGCCCCGCCAGGTCGTCGCGATGACGGTCACCTCGGTGGCCTGGCAGGGCGCGCTCAGCGGCGTCATCGGCATCCCGGTCGGGATCGTGGTGCACCGGCTGATCGCCGAGAACGTCCGGATCCTGGCCTTCCCGGAGCACATGATCGACGTCTGGGGCGCCCCGTTGCTCGCCGGGCTCGCACTGGCGGGCGTCGCGATCGCCGTCCTCGGCGCCCTCGTCCCGGCCCGCTCGGCGGCCCGGCTGCCGATCGCCGAGGTGCTGCACAACGAGTGAGCGGGGGCGGCGCGCGGTCGGCCCGCGGGCAGCGCACGGCCGGCCGGGCGGTTCGTCGCCCGGCCGTCCGGGTGCCGTCCGGCGGGCCTTCGGCCGCATGGCTGACGCCGGGTCAAGGACCGGCGGTCGAGCGCCTATCATCGCGCCATGGCCACCGCTGAGCTGATCCGCATCGTCTCCCGCTCCTCGCCCATGGCGCTCGCCCAGGTCGAGCGGGTCCGCGCCGAACTCGCCGCCCTGTACCCGGGCCTGCGCACCGAGGTGGTGCCGGTCACCACCTCCGGCGACCGCTGGATGGGCGACCTCGCCCGGCTCGGCGGCAAGGGCGCGTTCACCAAGGAGGTCGACGCCGCGCTGCTCGCCGGGGAGGCCGACGTCGCCGTGCACTGCCTCAAGGACGTGCCCGCCGACCGCCCGCTGCCCGCCGGCACCGTCTTCGCCGCCTACCTGCGCCGCGACGACATCCGCGACGCCCTCGTCCACCCCGGCGGCCTGACCCTCGCCGAACTGCCGCCCGGCACCCGGATCGGCACCTCCTCCGTTCGCCGGGTCGCCCAACTCGCCGCCTCCCACCCGCACCTGGTGTGCGTGCCGATCCGCGGCAACGCCAACAGCCGGCTGGCCAAGCTGGCCGCCGGGGAGGCCGACGCGCTGCTGCTCGCCGTCTCCGGGCTGGAGCGGATCGGCGAGCAGGCGCGGATCACCGAGATCCTGGACCTCGACGCGATGTGCCCGCCGATCGGCGCCGGCATCCTCGTCCTGCAGTGCCGCGAGGACGACGTCGTCACCGTCGACGCGGTCGCCGCGCTCGGCCACCGCGACACCTGGCGCGAGGCGGCGGCCGAGCGGATGTTCCTGCACGTCCTCCAGGGCCACTGCAACAGCCCGATCGCCGGCTACGCCAAGGCCGAACCGGACGGCCGGCTGTCGATGCGCGGCCGGGTCTTCAGCCCGGACGGCAAGCAGGTGCTGGACGCCCACGAGTGGGCCGGCGCGCTCAGCCCCGAGGACCTCGGCACCTCCACGGCGCTGGCACTCAAGCGGCAGGGCGCACAGGAGCTGATCGCGGGCATCCCGCACTGATCTCCGGCATCTCGCACTGATCTCCGGCTCTGCGACCGCTACCGGAACAGCAGTTCGGCGAAGCGGTCCACCTGGTCCACCTCGGGGGACCAGCAGTACAGCATCACCTCGTCCGCGCCGATGGCCGTGAAGCCGGCCACGGCGGTCCGGATCGCCTCCGGCGTGGTGAGCAGGCCCTCCTCCATCCGGTCGGCACGGCCGCTGGACTCGTAGTACGCACGGATGTTGCGCCGGGCCTGCTCGACCGTCTCCGCCGAGCCGAGGACGGCGTTCGCCTGGGCGACCAGCCGGGGCCGGCCGTCGCGGCCGTGCCGCTGCCAGGACTTCTCGACGTCCTGGAACAGCCCGGCCATCGCCTCCGGCGGCACCCCCGCGCCGAGGAAGCCGTCCCCGAACCGGCCGACCCGGTCCAGCGCGGCCGGGGCGAAGCCGCCGAACAGCACCTCGGGGCCGCCCGGCGTCACCGGCGCGGGCCCGACCGGGCCGACCCCGTCGCCGAACGACTCACCGGCCCAGAGGCGGCGCAGCACCGCCATCCGCTCGTCCAGGAGCCGGCCCCGGCGGCGCGGGTCGATGCCGGCGGCCAGGAAGTCGTCCTCCCGGCCGCCGACGCCGAGGCCGAGCGTGAACCGCCCGCCGGAGAGCAGGTCCAGGGTGGCGGTCTGCTTGGCGAGCAGCGCGGGGACGTGGTGCGGCGCGAGCAGCACCTCGGTCTGCAGGCGGACGCGGGACGTGGCGCCGGCCAGGGCGGCCAGCGTCACCAGCGGCTCGGGGTTGTCGAACACCACCCGGTCCGCCAGGCCCAGCGTGCTGAACGGGCCGGCGTCGGCCCGCCGGGCCCACTCGAACAGCAGGACGGGGTCCTGGAGGGGCAGACCGAGGCCGATCTTGACGGCCTGCGGGGCGGCTTGCGGGGCGGGCTGCGAGGTGGGCTGCGAGGTGGTCTGAGGGTCGGGCTGCATGGGGATCATCCTCCGGAGGGCAGGCCGCATACGGGCGCCGCCCCTCCGCGGGCCCGCGCGCGGTGCGCGGCCCTGCTCCCCGTCCTGCGGCTCGTCGTTCCGGGGAGCGTGCTCGTCGGAGTGCGGCGACGGTGGCGCGAGGTGTTCCCTGGGTCCAACGCCGTTCCCCTCGCGTCCGTGCCTGGAATGATGCCCGGTAATCGCCGGAGAGTTGACGATTGGCCATGCCCGGCGTCCGAAATCGGCTCGCCCGGGGGGCGCGGGAACCGGCAGAGTACCCCCATGACGAGCGCGGGACTGGACGACGACGGCTTCATCGCACGGGAGGGCTCGTTGGGCCGGGTGCCCCGGGCGTTCGCACCCGTGGTCGTCGCCGCCCGCACGCTGATCGCCGAGGTCTTCGACCGACCCCGGCTGCACAGTGCCTACCTCTACGGCAGCATCCCGCGCGGCACCGCGATCCCCGAGGTCTCCGATCTCGATCTCCTGCTCGCGCTGAGGCAGGAGCCCTCCGCCGCCGACCGGGCTGATGCCGGTGCGCTCGAAGCCCGGCTCGATGCCTCCTTCCCGCAGGTCAAAGGTGTCGGAATCCTCCTGTTCAGCGCCGACACGCTGCTGAGCGAGCTCGAACGTCACGATCTGGGCTGGTTCGTGGCCTGCCTGTGCACCCCTTTGCTCGGTGACGACCTCGCCGCCGGACTGCCCCGCTACCGCCCCACCTCCACGCTCGCCCGCGAGACCAACGGTGATCTCGCCCTTGCCCTCCCGCGCTGGCGCGAGCGGGCGGGCTCGGCCGGTACGCCCGCCGAGCGCCGGGCGCTCAGCCGCGCTGTCGCCCGCCGGATCGTGCGGACGGGCTTCACCCTGGTGATGCCGCGGTGGGGTGGTTGGACCAGCGATCTCACCGAGTCCGCCGGGGCGTTCGCCCGTTACTACCCGGAGCGCGCCGAGCAGATGCGTCTGGCGGCGACCGTGGCCCGTACGCCGACGGCGGACCCGACCGTCCTCAAGGTGCTCACCGAGGACCTCGGGCCGTGGCTGGCGGCCGAGTACACCGCCGTCCACGGGGAGAAGACGCCGCGGACCTGAAATCGGACACGTCCTGTCCTACGCCCGGTGCTCGGGCAGCCAGTGCTGCGCGTAGGCGACGGCGTCGCGGAGGCGGAAGAGGCGGGTGGTGGCGGCGCCGACCGTGGCGTGGCGGACGGCCTTCGGGCGGTCGGCCTCGAAGGCGGTGCCGAGTTCGGCGAAGTCGTCGGCGCAGATGGCCCGGTCGCGGACGGTGAGCCGTTGGCGGCCCTCGGGGGTGAGGGCGGCGAAGGAGATGTCCTCGCTCGGGCCCGGGACGCGGTATTCGGCGAGGTGGAAGCAGGTGCAGGAGCCGAAGTCGACGCCCAGCAGCAGGACCTGGGCGTCGCGGTCCTCCAGCCGGGCGAGCGGGCTGGACTCGCCGAGCAGGCAGTCGAGGGCGTGTCCGTCGGTGGTCTCGGCCGCGCCCGGGCCGAGGGCGGCGAAGGAGGTCTGCGGGTGGGCGCTGCGCCGGGCGCCGGGCCAGGTCCGGACGGTCTCGGGGATGGCGCCCATTCCCAGGGTGGGGCTCACCTGCGGGTCGTACGCGGGCCAGGACGCCCGGATGTCGGGCCACCAGGCCTCCGGCACCGGCGGGTTGGACCAGCCGGCGGGGTCGGAGTTGTCCCCGGTGTGGGTGGGGACGACGAGGGTGCCGGTCGGTCCGAGGGCGTCGAGCAGGGCCTGGACGACGGTGACCGGCCCGCCGGAGACCCAGCCGAGGGAGCGCAGCGAGGAGTGCACGAGCAGCGTGCCGCCGGGTTCGACCCCGGCGGCACGCAGCTCGGCGGCGAGGGACTGGCGGGTGCAGAGGGGGCCGTTGACGCGCATCGGGCCAGCTTGCAGGCCGGTGGGGCCGGTGCGCCAGCGGGTTTTTCCCTCGCCCGGACGCCGCCCGGGTGCCGCCCGGACGCCGCCGCTGACGCACTGCCAAATTGGTCTCGACCATTTGGTCTTGACCATTGCTTTGGGTTCGGGAGTGGAGGAGGATCACCGCGAAGCGCCGGGGGGCGGACTCCGGCGCTCCTCTTGGAGGGAAGAAGGCACCGGCATGGCAATGCGCAAAGCGGTTTCCACCATGGCCCTTGCTGGACTGCTGGCTGCGGGCGGGCTGATGGCCGCCCCGGCTGCTCAGGCATCCACGAGCGTGACGACCGGATACGTCTATGTCGGCATGTACCCGAGCGGCGCCGCGTGCGACGCCGCGGGCCGGGCCTACGTGGCCCGGGGCGAGGCGGTCAGCTACTTCTGTGATGTCGCCCCGAACACGGCCCGCCTCTCCATCTGGGCCTGAGCCGGGTAGGCGCGCGGGAGCGGCAGGCCGCCGGCCGGGCGGCCTGGCCTTGAACTCCCCGTGATAGTCGACGGTCGCGGAGCAGGAAGTCGGTCCGGCCGACTTCCTGCTCCGTCTGTAGGTGGCCCTGCTCGTCGGTGCTCGTCAGCGCTTGTGAGCGCTCGTCAGTGCTCGTCAGTGCTCGTCCGGGAGGAGCGGGAAGAGGCGGGCCACGGCGGCGACCGGGCGGGCACCGTCAGGGCGGCCGGCCGGGTCGGCCTCGCGGTCGCGGTAGCGGGCCAGCACCTGGCGGACGGCCTCGCCGACGGCGGCCAGTTCGGCGGGGGTCAGGTAGAGGACGGTGCTGAACGCCTCGTCCTGCCGCCAGTCGGCCGGGGCCGTGTCGCGGCGGGCGAGCCAACGCTGGTAGCTCTCGTCCTCCAGGCCGCGCGCGAGGTCCCCGAACTCGTCGGCCGCGGCGGGCTGGTGGGGCTGGTGGGACTGCTGCGGGAGCCGCCAGGGGCGGGCGCGGCCGTCGGTGGCGGGAGCCTCCTCGATGAGGCCGTGGCGGGCCAGCTGCCGGAGGTGGAAGGAGCACAGGCCGGAGCTGTACCCGGTGGCGGCGGCGGCCTCGGTGGAGGTGAGGGCGGCCTTCTCGGCGAGGAGGCCGAGGAGCGCGGTGCGTACGGGGTGCTGGGGGAGGGCGCCGGTGGCGGGCGCGGTGAGGTCTTCGGTGTCTTCGGCGCCTCTGGCATCTTCGGTCACTTTGCAAAGTCTGCTACTTTGCAAAGTCGATGACAAGCCGTCATCCTCGCCGTCGTGTCGACGGTGTCGACGAGGGAGCGCCGATGTCCGAACCGCGTGAACGCCCGACCGTCCTGCGGATCACCGAGGTGGGGGAGGACATCCTCCGCCGCACCTGCCGCCCGGCGACCGGGGAGGACTACGGCAGCGAGCGGCTGGCCCGCCTCATCGAGGACATGTTCGCCACCATGGAGGTCGCCGACGGCTGCGGGCTCGCGGCCAACCAGGTGGACGTGGACCTCAGCCTCTTCGTCTACGACTGCCGCGACGACCAGGGCGTCCGGCACGTCGGCCACGTGCTCAACCCGGTCGTCGAGCCCCGCGAGCCCGGCCGCCGGCTGATCGAGGACACCGAAGGCTGCCTCTCCGTCCCCGGCGCCGGCACCGAACTCGCCCGCCCGGCCGAGGTGGTGGTGCACGGCTTCGACCAGTACGGCGCCGCCGTCACCATCGAGGGGACCGGCTACTTCGCCCGCTGCCTCCAGCACGAGACCGACCACCTGAACGGGCAGCTGTACATCGACCGGCTGTCCGGCCGGGACCGTAAGCGCGTCCTGCGCCAGACCGCCGACCGCCGGGAGGACGTCTTCGCTCAGCGGGCCCAGCGCGCGGCCCGGGTGGCCCGGTCGTCGGCCCGCTGACCGCTGACCGCGCCCGACCAGGGCCTCGGCCGGCTGGCGCACCGGAGGCGCCCGTGAGGGCTGTCGGCGCGAACTGGTGTTCAGTAGCATGAAGTCGCCAACGCCCGTGGCTCCGAGGGGACGAGTGACTGTCGAGTGCCTACCGTGACCGCAAGCAGCCTGGCCTTCGACGTCGTCGACATCGACGTGGACGCCGATCTCACGCTGGGCCCCGACACCGCCGAGGACCGGCCCTTCCGCCAGGTCGGCCGGACGGACTTCGACCTGGACAGCCCGATCCTGACGGAGCCCGCGCCGCAGATCACCCAGATGGACTTCGAGGTGGACGCCCCGGGCCTGATGGATCCCCCGCCGCAGGTCGTCCAGATGGACTTCGCCGTCGATATCGCCTGACGCCGCCGACACCGACTGACGCCGCCCGATGGACCCGAACCGCCCGTACGGCCGCCCCTTCGACCGCTTCCCGACCCGCCGCGAGCACGAGGACCGCTGGGCGGAGCTGGCCCGGGCCATCGCCGCCGCCCCCGGGCCGGACCGCCCCGGGCTGGACGGTGGGCACGCCGAACCAGCCACGCCCAAGGGCGAGTTGACCGTCCTCGGCTCCGGCATCGAGGCGGCCGGGTTCACCCGCGCCGACGAGCGGCTGCTGCGCGAGGCGGACCACGTCTTCCACTGCGTCGCCGACCCGGTGACGGTGGTGCGGATCAAGGCCTGGCGGCCCGACTCCTACGACCTCGGCGTCCTCTACGACGACGCCAAGGACCGCTATCTGACGTACGTGCAGATGTCCGAGGCGATCCTGCACTTCGTCCGGGCCGGACGGCGGGTGGCGGCGGTCTTCTACGGCCACCCGGGCGTGTTCGTCCTCTCCAGCCACCGCGCCGTCCGGATCGCCCGCCGCGAGGGCCACGCGGCCGTGATGCGGCCGGGGATCAGCGCGCTGGACGTCCTGTGCGCCGACCTCGGCGTGGACCCGAGCAGCCCCGGCATGCAGACCTTCGAGGCCTCGGACCTGCTGATCCGCGGCCGGCGGATCGACCCGGGCCTGCACCTGGTGCTCTGGCAGGTCGGGCTGGTCGGCGAACTCGGCTACCAGCGCACCGGGTTCTTCAACCACCGGCTGCCCGTCCTGGTCGACCGGCTGGAGGAGGTCTACGGCCCGGACCACGCGGTGGTCAACTACATCGGCGCCCGCTACCGGGGCACCGCCCCCGTCACCGACCGGCACACCGTCGCCGGGCTCCGGGACCGGGCCGTGCAGCGGACCGTCACCAGCGCCTCCACCTGGTACCTCCCGCCGGCCGTCGCCGCCCCGGCCGATCCGCGGATGCTCGAACGGCTGGGCCTGATCCGGCCCGGCCAGACCGTGCGGCCGCCCACCGGCCCGGTCCGGACGGTCGACGACTACGGGCCGCGCGAACTCGCCGCCCTCGACGGCTTCACGGACTTCCACGTCCCCGGCGGCTACCACTGGCAGGAGGACACGCCCGCCGCCCGCTTCGTCCTCGCCCTGGGGGAGGACGGCGCCCTGCGCGAACGCTTCGTCCGGGAGCCCGAGGCAGCGGTGGCGTCCTGGGCGCCGCCGGATCTCGCCGACGCCGAACGCGCCCTGCTGGCCCGCCGCGAGGACGCGGCCATGCAGGCCGCCGCCAAGGGCCGCTACCGGCGGCCGACCCCGGAGGCGGCGCGGCGGCTGCGCGCCCTGCTCACCCGCAAGTCGGAGGCGCGCGCGCTGCTCCGGTCGGTGCGCGACGGCGGGCCCGGGGGTGGTCTTGGAGGCGATGGGAGCAACATTCGGCGGGACCTGGACACCGTCCTCGCCGAGGCCCTGTACCCGTGGACGGGCCTCTACGGCACGCCGGACGGCGACCTCGACGTCTACGTCCTGGGCCGCGCCACCGACCCGCCCCGCCACCGGATCCACGTCAACGGCCAGCGGATCACCGCCCCGCGTCACGACCACGGCGTGCTGCGCTGACGGGTCGAGGACGGCAACGACTGCGGCGGCGAACTGCGCACCGAGGTCGGCCGGGACGGGCGGCGCCGGCTGGTCGGCGCGGTGTGGCCCGCCGGGCGGGTGGCGTCGGCGGAGTTCTCGGTGCAGCTCGCCGAGTACGTCCTGCCGGACGTGCCTCCGCTCGCCGACCTGGTCGGCGACTATCGGGCGGCGGACGAGGCCGGGCGCGAACTGGTCGTCTCCGTCGGTCCGGGCGGGAACGGCCCGGCGCTGCGGGTCCGCGTCACGGTCGACGGCGTGCCCACGACGGTCGCCGTCGTGGTCGGCCCGGCGGGCTTCGAGGTGGACGGCGTCGCCGTCCCCTACGCCCGGGCCGTGGCGGCACCGGCCGTGCCGCCGTATCTGTACGGCTGCTACCGGGTGCGGCTGCCGGGTGGCCGCGGCGCGCAGCTGCGGGTGGCCGAGGACGGCGTCGCCCTCGACGAACAGCCGATCCGCCACGCGGAGTTCACCGGCAAGCGCCTCACCTGGCGCGACGGCCCCGCACCGCTGCCGTCCGCCGAACTGACCCTGCTGCTCGACCCGATCACCCTGCACCCGATGCTCACCGGCACCGGCCGCGCTCCTGGCGGCCCGATCCTCACCGGCACCGGCACCGGCACCGACACCGGCACCGGCCGCGCGCTCGACGGCCCGCCGCTGCCGGTGGTCGGCATGGTGCCGGTCGCCGCCGGGGAGGCCGAACGCCTGGCCGCCCGACCGCAGTTCGGCCTCCCGGCCGGGCCGTGGGCACACCTGACGGCGCTGGCCGCCGAGGCGAGCCACGGCGGCGGCCTGTTCTGGTGGCACGGCTGGGAACAGTCCGCCACCGCCCTGCACACGGTGCGGCGCGCGCTCTGGGAGGCGGGTCTCTAAGCTCGCGGATCCGGGGCGGGAGTCAGCCGCCGGACGCGCAGCACGGCGGTCAGCATCGGGAGGGCGAACTCGCCGTGGGCGGTCTCCGGCCTGTCCGCGAGGAACGCGCGGATCCGGCCGAGCCTGGCCTCCCGCTCCTGTTCGGGCATGACGAGCATGCCCGCGCGGGTCGCGAGGGTCGCGACGAGGGAGTCGGCGGTGCGGAGCTGCCCGTGCGGGAACTCCTCCTGTTCCGGCGAGCCGAACCGGGCGGCCGCGCCGGACTTCGGAAGGTGCATGCCGGTCGTCTC
The DNA here is from genome assembly GCF_040685715.1 of Kitasatospora sp. NPDC088264. Taxonomy (NCBI): domain Bacteria; kingdom Bacillati; phylum Actinomycetota; class Actinomycetes; order Kitasatosporales; family Streptomycetaceae; genus Kitasatospora; species Kitasatospora sp. NPDC088264. The sequence goes on along the minus strand of NZ_JBFBIR010000017.1, from coordinate 6,512 downwards.
GGCGCGCCAGCCGGCGGGCGCGTCACGCGGGCCGATGGCCTCGCCCCCGCTGATCTGCGCGAGCCCGTCGACCCAGGCGACCTGGTCGTCCAGCACGTTCCACAGGCCGGCCAGGACGCCACCGGGGGCGAGGACCCGGGCGATCTCGGGCCCTGCGGCGGCCATGTCGAACCAGTGCATGGCGTTGCCGGCGACCACGGCGTCGACGGAAGCGTCCGGCAGCGGAATCGCCTCCGCGCTCCCCGACAGGGTACGGACCTCCGGCAGCGAACGGCGCAACTCGGCCAGCATCGCCGGGTCGGGCTCGACCGCGATGACCTCGGCACCCAGCGCGGCCAGCACGCCGGTCAGCTTGCCGGTTCCGGCGCCGAGGTCGAGCACGCGCGGGCCGGGAGCGGGTTCGAGCGCCCAACGCGCCGCGTCCTGCGCGTAGTCCGGGCGGTGCTCGGCGTACGCGATCGCCGCCGCGCCGAACGACGAGGCGTGGAGTGAGCGTTGATCTCGATCCATGCGGTCACGCTAGCCGCGCCGCTGCCGGCCGGCCACCCCCTTCACCCCGGGCTGCCACCGCCCACGCATCGGCGATCGGATCGACGTCGACAATCCGAGCCCGTCGACGCCGTCATGATGGCCCGTAGGGAATGTCGACGCCGAAATCGGGGACTTGTCGGGGGGGCCACCCGGATGCCGCACCCCCGCGCCAGTGGAAAGAATCGCCGCCATGAAGACAATCCGGCGGGCAACCAGATACGCGGTCAGCTGTGCCACCGCCATGGCGATCATCCCCCTGAGCGTGTCGGCCCCAGCTGTCGCGGCACCCGCCGCGACACCGCTGGCGGCGTCCAGTGCGCCGACGGCCCGGACGACGAGTGCGTTGTCGTTGCCGAGGCCGACCGGGTCGTACGCGGTCGGTCGTGACACCCTGCACCTCGTCGACGATCGGCGCGCCGATCCGTGGGCACCGCAGTCGGGACCGCGACAGTTGATGGTCGACCTCTACTACCCTGCCCGCACCAACAGCGGCACGCCTGCCGCGTACATGAGCACCGCCGAAGCGTCGGCGCTGATCACCTATGCCGGTCTGTCGGGGGCCCTCGAACCGGCTCGCCTCGCCGACACCCGTACCTGGGCCCGGGCCGACGCGGCACCGGCGCGGGGCCGCTACCCGCTCGTCGTGCTGTCCCCCGGTTTCACGGTGCCCCGCTACACCCTCACCGCGCTGGCCGAGGAACTGAGCAGCCGGGGATTCGTGGTGGCGACCGTCGACCACGCCCACGAATCGGCGGCCACCCGCTTTCCGGACGGCATCCTGCCCTGTACGGCGTGCGACGAGTACAACTCCGGCGCCGCCACCCAGGAACAGATCGCCGCGGGCCGCGCCCGGGACGTGTCCTTCCTGCTCACCGAGCTCACCGGTCCGCGCCCGGTGTGGCGGTACTCCACGCTCATCGATCCGGCGAGGATCGGCATGGCCGGACACTCCGTCGGCGGCGATGCGACCCTGGCCGCCATGGGCGCGGACCGACGCGTGCTGGCCGGTGTCGACCTCGACGGCGCCATCACCCCACCGGTTCCCGCGATCGGCATCGACGGCCGCCCGGTCCTGCTGATCGCGGCCGCGGACCCGAGCGGCCCGGACATCGTGCCGTCCTGGAAGAGCAGTTGGCCGAACCTGGACGGATGGAAGCGCTGGCTCACCGTCGCCGGCGCCGACCACTACACCTTCACCGACCTGGACTACCTGGTCAACGAGAGCGGCGTGCTGCCCATCCCGAACGCCCCCCGGTCGATCGCGATCACCACCAGCTATGTCGGCGCCTTCTTCGAACGCCAACTCAGGGGAACCTGCGAGCCGTTGCTCAACGGCCCCAGCCGGGATTTCCCCGAGGTGACCTTCACCAGCCCCTGACCGGCACGGACGGCAGAAAGGGCCCCGGCGCCACGGAGGCGGCCCGCCCGCATCGAGGCGACGGTCATGCCGGATGCCCGCCGCTCGTCACCGTCCGCTGCGTGAAGGACTTCGGCCTCCAGACCCGGATGGAGACGGCAGCCTCGGGCCTTCAGGTGGCGGCGGTCGGGGCGAAGTCGACGAAGGCTTGCCAGGCGGCGGGGGAGAAGGTGAGCTGGGGGCCGTCCTTGTCCTTGGAGTCACGGACGTGGACGGCGGCGGTCGTCTCGGCGATCTCGACGCAGGCGGCGTCTTCGTTGCTGCTGTGGCTGCTCTTGAACCATGCGAGTTCCATGCTTTCTGACGGTACGCCGACGGCCCACCGCTGCCTAGCGGTGGGCCGTCGGGACAGTGCTCAGACCTCGGCGGTCGCGGCGAACGCCACGAACGCCTGCCACGTAGCCGGCTCGAACGCCAGCTGGGGGCCGCTCTTGTCCTTCGAGTCACGCACGTGGACGACACCGGGGGTCTCTGCCACCTCGACGCAAGCGCCACCCTCGTTGCCGCTGTAGCTGCTCTTGAACCATGCCAGCTCGGTGCTCATCGTTCTCCCAGGATCTTCTCGATCAAGGCCAGGGACTCCTCGGGACCAAGGGCCTGCGCCCTGAGGATGTTGTAGCGCGCGTTCATGATCCGGACTTCCTCCGGGTCGGCGATCAGCCTACTGCTCGTCTGTACCTCGATGTAGGCGTGCTGAGGCCGACCCTTTGGTGCGATCAGAATGAACGGCCCGCCCATTCCGGCGTGCTCAGCTCTGTCCAGGGGCAGCACCTGGATGACCATGCCGCGGGTCCGCCCGACCTCCAGGAGCCGGCGGAGCTGGGCTGCATGCACGTCCCACCCTCCCAGGGGTCTGCGTAGTACGCTCTCGTCGATCACCCAGCTGAACATCCCCCGGGGCCACCGGGTCAGTACCTCCTGGCGCGCCATTCGCGCGGCGACCCGCATCTCGATCACCTCCTCTGACAAGGGGGGCTGCCTCATTGCGTAGACAGCTCGGGCGTGCTCCTCGGTCTGGAGCAACCCGGGGATGTCGAGCGTGGCGAAGTCATGGGACTCGATTGAGTCGACCTCCAGGGTTGCGTACCCACGGAACCAGGCCGGGTGTCGCAGCCGCGCCTTGGCCCGCGCCCGCATCACGTCGTCCTTCGTGATGGCCAACAGGCCGCCGGCGTTGAGGACTTTGTCCGCCGCCACCAGGAACTCCGGCTGCGGGGTGCGCTTTCCGCGCTCCACCGCGCCGATCAGGTGCTCCCCGTAGCCGACGCGTTCGCCGAGTTCCTTCTGCGTCATCCCGGCCCGCTCCCGGAGCAGCTTGATCTGCTTCCCGATGGCGCGGAAGAAGTCCGACACCTCTCCCAGGTCCTCCGGCAGTTCCGTACGAACGTCGTCGCTTGACTCGATGTTCCGCGCTGCACCCACCGCGATCACCCCGCTTGTGATTCGGTCACACGAACAAAAGCTGTCCGCAGCTGGACAAGCACTCTCCGTACCCCCCAGATGCATGGTCAGCGTACGTCCGCACCGTCACGATTTTTTCCATGACGACCGACATCCCCCTCGACAGTCCCCGCCGCCACACCATCACCCTCGCCGCCACCCCCAAGGGCGCCGCGATCTGCCGGCGCATCGCCAGGCGTCAACTGACCACCTGGGGGGTGAACTTGTCCCACACAGAGCCGTACTACTCGGCTCTCCTGATCGTCGCGGAGCTCGCCGCCAACGCGACGACCCATGGCCGCGTTCCGGGGCGCGGCTTCGAGCTTCACCTCTGCCTCACCACCACCGTGCGCCGGGGCACCACCCTGCGCATCGAGATCTCGGACTGCCGGGGCGACCGTTTCCCCGCCCTGCCCGCCGTCCTCGCCCCCAACTCCCAGTCAGGGCGCGGCCTCACCCTCATCGACGCCCTCGCCGACCGCTGGGGCACCATCCCCCGCCACCCCAACGCCAAGACCGTCTGGGCCGAACTCGATCTCCCCGTCGCCCTCGATGCGTCCTGACGTGACCTGGGGCGCCGCGACCGCCTACACCCTCCTCCCGTTCGCCCTCCTGCTCGCCCTCCTCGCCTGGATCTACCCCCTCACCGCCGGTCACCCGACCGTCCACCACCCCCACCCGATTCCGACCCCAACCCCAGCCCCCGTCCGCTGAATACGGCATGGGAAGTCGGCCCCACCGACTTCCCGCGCCGAACCGACCCCGGACTCACTTCCCGGGCAGCCGCACCTGGCGTGAGTACACCGGCGGAGTGCCGTCCGTGACGGCGGGCTCCGCGTAGCACTCAAGGAGCAGATCGCCGTGCAGGTCTTCGAGTTCGTACGGCGCCTCCTCCAGCAAGGCATCGGCCCACACCGCAAGGGGCGCCCTCGTCAGTGCGGCGTTCGGGACGGGGATGAGCGGTCCCCGGCCCATCGCCTCCCACGCCGCCGTGCCGTCCGCACGGAACAGCAGCCGCCACCAGTACGGCTGCAAGTACGGCTTCTTCCGCTGCAACGAGACCAGCTCCCGGTGTCCTTGAGGCGAGGCGGTCGTACCCCGACATCCGTGAAATGACGGCCCCCGGGGCCGAATGGTTGCCCTGGCGCAGCCCGTGCAGCGGGAATGGCCCCGCCTCTCTCCGGAGACCTCGCGTGGTCGACGGTCGACCTCCCGCCGAGTCGGGACCTGTTGCGACAGTGGATCCGTGAAGCGGAACGCCGCGCCGACCGGGGAGGTCGTGCGCGGCGTTCGGCGAACGAGGGGGAGAGCCGGGGTCTGCTGCGAAGTGTTGGTCACGGCCTCCTCGCCGTGGCGGCTGACGAGGACACGGTGCGTGACGTCGTTCACCGCTTCAACGAGATCGGCTTGGCCTGTCTGGACCCTCAGTGGGCGGGAGGCCGTCCCCGCCAACTCAGTCTTGACGACGAGAACTTCGTCGTCAAGACGGCCACCACCCGCCCGACCAAGCTCGCCCAGCCCTTCACCCGCTGGTCCATCCGCAAGCTCGCCGCCTACCTCCGCAGGGTTCACGGCCGGGTGATCCGCATCGGCCGCGAGGCCCTGCGCCGCCTGCTCGCCCGACGCGGCGTCACCTTCCAACGAACCAAGACCTGGAAGGAGTCCACCGACCCCGACCGCGACGCCAAACTCGATCGGATCGAGCACGTCCTGGAGCACTTCCCCGACCGCGTTCTCGCGTTCAACGAGTTCGGGCCGCTCGGCATCCGCCCCACCGGCGGATCCTGCTGGGCCAAGCAGGGCCGACCGGACCGGGTCCCGGCGACCTACCACCGCACCCACGGCGTGACCTACTTCCACGGCTGCTACTCCGTCGGCGACGACACCCTCTGAGGCGTCAACCGCCGCCGCAAGGGCACCGCCAACAGCCTGGCCGCGCTCAGGTCGATCCGCGCCGCCCGCCCCGACGGCGCCCCGATCTACGTGATCATGGACAACCTCTCCGCCCACAAGGGCGCCAAGATCCGCCAATGGGCCCGGAAGAACAAGGTGGAGCTGTACTTCACCCCGACCAGCGCCTCCTGGGCCAACCCCATCGAGGCGCACTTCGGACCGCTGGGGCAGTTCACCCTCGCCAACTCCAACCACCCCAACCACACCGCCCAGACCCGTGAACTGCACCGATACCTCCGTTGGCGCAACGCCAACGCCCGCCACCCCGACGTCCTGGCCGCCCAACGCCGTGAACGCGCCCGCATCCGCAGCGAGAAGGGACTCCGCTGGGGCGGACGCCCCCTCGCAAGCGCGGCAGCATGACCCTGGACGGATGAACCCTCCTGACCGCAGCCATAGCATCGCCTGATGCGCTACATCGACAACCGAGACGTCAACGAGGCCGTGACCGAGATGGTGCGGGTACTCGGCCCGCACGACGCAGAGGACTGGTCGGTACCAGCAGGTCCGCTGGAATGGAGCTGCTGGACGACGGCCGCCCACATCGCCCATGACCTGCTGGCCTACGCCGGGCAGATCGCCGCACGCCCTACGGACGCCTACCTGCCCTTCGATCTCTCCGTCCGCTCGGACAGCTCCCCGCGCGAGGTGCTCCAGGTGGTCACCGCCTGCGCAGGGCTACTCGGCAGTGCACTGGCCACCGCCAGCCCGGAGGTCCGGGCCTGGCACTGGGGTCCCTGCGACCCGTCAGGTTTCGCGGCAATGGGTGTCGCCGAGGTTCTCCTGCACACCCACGACATCACGCAGGGGCTGGGCGTGCCGTGGCTGCCCCCGGCGCCGCTCTGTGCGGCAGTGCTCCACCGGCTCTTCCCTGATGCCCCACCCGGTGACCCGGCTCATGTCCTCCTCTGGTGCACCGGCCGGGGCGACCTGGACGGCCATCCCCGCCGCAACTCATGGACATGGCAGGCGGCGGTGGCCGAGTGATCAGACCTACCGCGGGCAGACGGAGGGACGCCCCAAACGCGGCGAACCATCCCGGTCGCAGCACTAGTGTGATGCGCCACAAATCATGGGGGTAGTAATTACCGTGATGCCTGGACGACTGGGTTGATCTTGGCGAGGTAGTCGGCGAGGGACTTGAGGATCTCGTCGGCGGTCTTGGTCCAGG